>JBGUWM010000183.1:0-2640 GCA_045221175.1 Acutalibacteraceae bacterium
GTTACAAGTCACACCCTGACCAGGGGTTGTATCTACATCTGAAATAAAAAGGGGACAAGTCTGTCGACTTGTCCTGTTTTAGGGCACGGACGCTTGTGAGCCCACCCTGTTTACTTTGTCTGTGGCCAAAGTTATAGGGCCCGCCCATCTCACAAGCGTCCTGTTCTGTGCATTCCATAGATTTCTTTACCCGGCTGATTTTGGGTACATTTATTCCCTGCGGTTCTGTCTGCGATCAGACTGGGGCCGCAGCCAGGACCTTTTTCGCTTTCCTTCCAGGTCTTATTACAGCATTTCTCTTGAAATACTCCCTGGTTTTACTGTATATCTTTTCTCCCTTCCGTTTATCTGTCTGCATGACGCTCATGCATGCGCAGTAATCCTCACCGCTTTGGTTTGTCTTTCCCCTGAACGAGCCGGACATCACAGTGTGGCGTTTTACCTTCCTGGCGTTCCTCTCAGCTTCGTTGTTCCCAAAATCCACGTCCTGATCCGTGAGGAAAAGCAGGACGGAATCCTTATATTCCCGCATCTCCTTATAAAGGTTGTAACCCTTCCTGTAATACCTTGACGGGGGATTGTCATAATACTCTTTCTGCGCCAGGTCAAGGATGGCGTCGTATCTCCGGATAAAGCCATCCACCTGTTCAAGGCTCAGCTTCCGTCCCTGCTTTTCCCGTTCCACATCCATTTCCAGCAGGAGCTCAAGCATTTCGCTGTGCCACTTCAGGAGTTTCTCGGTCTCCGCTGCCCCGCGCAGGTAACGGGTGTGGTGCACATTGCAGTCCTGGTGTGCGCTGCCGTAGTGGTAGAAGGTTTTGTCATGATCGTGCACCAGGGTGTTAAGGAAGTATTCCACTGGAGTCCCCTTGAGCCCCTCGTGCCCCTTTTTGTCCCGGAATGCGTAATAGATGTTTAGCTTATCGGAACAGATGACCACGTTCTTGATCTTCCCGTTATGGCGCACGCATGTCATGTCCGCGTACATCACTTTGCCTGCTGCAAGGCTTGCGAAAATGGCATCCTGTTCCGCCTTTGTCTTCCTCGCAAATTCCTCGTTTATCCCGCTGACCTTCCCGTGGGAAACACGGAGCAGGCCGTCCGTCATCTCTTCCAGGAATTCACAGGTCTTGTCGATGGAAACATTCAGGTGGTTCCTGAGCAGGAAGATCAGCGCCTTCACGCTCTCATCATAGTTGACTTCAAGCTGTACGCCCTTCGGGAACGGCGCGTGGTACTTCGCCCCGGTCTTCCTGTTCCTGTATACCTTTGCCCAGTAATCCGTTACAGCTACCTCGAAGCGGATCCCGATGACCTGCTTGTGGACTGTCGCGTTCGGGCCGGACACCTCGTAGAAATCGGGATTGTTTTTTATCTCGTCGGGAGCGTCAATAAATACGGGTTCTTCCGTGACCGGAAGCGCCTTCCTCCCGTGTCCCTCATGTCCGGGCTGGGCGCCTTCGTTCCGGTCGGTCTTCGGCCTGTTGTTGGGCACTTTGCCGCGGTAGGCGTCCTGTGAGGACGGGGTGGATGAATTCTGGAAGTTCTGGTCAACCTGTGCCTGGAGCTTCTGGTTTTTCTCCTTCTCGTCGTTCAGCTTTGCCCTTTCCGCAACCACCTCGTCGGTCTTGTCGCTGATCTTCTTTTTCTGCTCTGAGATCTTATCGTCTTTCTCCCGGAGCCTCTGTTCCATTTTTTCTATGGCACGCCCGGCTTTTGAAAGCCTGTCTTCATATTCTTTCTGTATGTCTTCATACACCTGGAACCACATTTCCCGGTTTGAGGAGATCTGCCTGGACAGCCGGGCGATCTCCCGGTCCTTCCTTTTGAGAAGGTGTTCGTAGTACCTGCGCTGCCGCTTCATCCCAAGTCGGAGTTTCCTGTGTTCTGCCCCGGATTCAAGGGACTTCACCCGTTGTTCCGCATGCCTGCAACGGTATTGGAGCTGTGTGATCTTCTCATATGCTGCATTGGTCATGTTGTCGTCCCCTTCCGGAATAAGGTCTTACTTCATTGCCGCAGAAACCTGTGATTGTATCAGGGAGAGCACCTGTCTGTACTCTTCGATCTGCATCTTCAGGACGCTTATATCTTTTTCTGCTGCGTACAGCTGCGCCTGTGTTTTTTCAAGCTCCCTGCACTTGAGTTCATACAGGTTCCTGAAATCTTCGGTGCCGGTGTCCGGATTGTCTGCACCTGTCTGTTTTTTGGGCGGACGGCCACGCTTTCCTTTTGTTGAAATGATCTCACCTGTTTCCGGGTCAACCCTCCCCAGGTATTTTCGCACCGGACGGGATTGTTTCTTCTCCGGATCATAGACCGAAGTCTGGTCATATGCGTATGTTACGCCGCTTTGGTTTTTGTATGTAACGATTGGCATTTCCCCACCTCCTTGTCATATATTATAACATATGGCAATAAACATGTCAATGCTATATTGCCATATTTATATAAAAATATATGGCAACTATCTGATGACGCCGCACGTGTGAGCAGGGGTGGGATTGGAACGTAATGTATGCCGTAAACATAAGGGGGTGGGCGAACAGGTGCGGCGTCAAAAAAGGCAAGCCTATGTATTCGGCTTGCCTTTTTTGATCATGTATTTGATTTACTCCTGGTCAGGGTGTGACTTGTAAC
>JBGUWM010000184.1:0-8258 GCA_045221175.1 Acutalibacteraceae bacterium
CCCGAGGAGCTAAAGCTCCTGCGGTGAGGTTGGATCAATGCAGCCGATGTTAAGCGAGCTTACATCGGGCTTTGCTCCGAGTTAAATCATTTCCTTGAAAAAGCAGGTTATCGCCGGCTGCGTTTTAGCTCTGTTTCGGCTCTCACTGTTTCTGCAATTCTCAGGCGCCGATACCCGCCTCATGCTTTTCTCTCGGCATACACGGCTTTCGGAGCCGATCCGGCATTCCGGGCTTTTCAAGATAAAAATCTGCTGTTCATAAAACAGGACGGTACAGTTTGAACCGTACCGTCCTGAATGAGCCTGTTCACTCAGTTTCGATTGTTTATTTCGTTACCTTGATCGTGAAGTCTTTGTTGATAACCTTATTAGCAGCGTCCTTCACCTTCACACGGATATCATAGGTGGTTGCCGCAGAAGGAGTTACCGTCATAGTTGCGGTTGAAGCAAAATCTCTGATCTTCGTGTAGCTGGTTGAAGAAGCTTTCTTGTAATAGGCTGCATACTTGTAAGGAGATGTGCCGCCGGTTGCCTTGCCTGTGATCGTTATCTTGCTACCCAGTTTAATGCTGGTGGCAGATACGGTAGAAGTATTGGCAAGACCCGCAGCCGTTACCTTTACTTTAAAGTCTTTGTTGACAACCTTATTGGAAGCGTCCTTTACCTTCACACGGATATCATAGGTGGTTGCCGCAGCAGGAGTTACCGTCATGGTTGCGGTTGTGCCGTAATCTCTGATCTTCGTGTAGCTGGTTGAAGAAGCCTTCTTGTAATAGGCTGCATACTTGTAAGGAGATGTGCCGCCGGTTGCCTTGCCTGTGATTGTTACCTTGCTGCCCAGTGAGATGCTGGCAGCGGAAACTGTAGAGGTATTGGCAAGAGCGCCTGCAGTAGCCTTGACAGTGATATCCTTATTGACAACTGCATTCTTAGCGTCCTTTACCTTCACACGCAGAACATAGGTTGCTGCTGTTGTAGGCTTAAAGGTCATTGTAGCCGTCTTGCTATAATCTCTGATCTTTGTAAAGCTGCTGGTGGTAGACTTTCTGTAATAAGCTGCGTAGTAATAAGGCGTTGTACCGCCGGTTGCTGCACCGGTGATGGTAATCGTGCTGCCTGCAGCCACGCTTGTTGCGCTGACTTTTGAGGTATTCTTCAGGGCGGTGGTAACAGCGCCGGTCACTGTCAGGTTAAAGTCAGTCGTCTTGACAGTGCCCTTAGCGTCCTTAACCTTGACACGGATATCATATACGGTAGCGGCAGCAGGCTTGATGGTAACAGTCTTGTTTGTGCTGTAAGCCTGAGCTGTGGTATATTTTGTAGAAGTGCTCTTCTTGTAATAAACGCCATACTGGTAAGGTGTTGTACCGCCGGTTGCAGCACAGGTAACGGTAATACTATTGCCCAGCGCTATCTTGGTAGCAGAAAGCTTGGAAGTATTGCTCAGAGCAGTTGTAGTACCCGTAACCTGAAGGGTAAATGTCTTTTCCTTAACAGTATTGCTGCTGTCCTTAACTTTAATTTTGATGTTATAGGCAGTTGCAGCAGCAGGAGTAAAGGTTGCGGTTGATGCGGTGCTGTAAGCCTTCAGAGTGCTGTAGCTGGAAGCACTGCTCTTCTTGACAAAGTAAGCATACTGATAGGGAGTGGTGCCACCTGTAGCTGCGCCTGTCAGCGTGACACTCTTACCCAATGTAATGCTTGTTGCGGAAATCTTGGAATTATTGACGAGTGTTACAGGAACATCCTCACCCTCGGCAGTAAAGGTTTTTGATACTGTTGCAGAAGCGCCCTTAGCGTCTGTAATCACACACTTAATTGTGTGCTGTTTTGCAGTGGCGGGTGTCCATGAATAGGTTGCAGTTGCCGAAGCTGCCTGAACCAGTGAGCCGTCTACATAGAAGGCGTACTTATAGGGAGCTGTTCCGCCCATGCCGATACCCTTCAGTGTCAGCTTTGTGGTAGTAAGCTGAGGAGCAGATCTGTCTGCACCGAAGTTAACCTGCAGAGGTGTTGTAGGATCGGGATCGGGATCAGGATCGGGATCGGGATCAGGGGTCGATCCTGCCTTACCTACTGATGCCAGAGCAACCGTAATCTTATCAGCGTCAGACTTTTCTCCGGAGGTGGAATCGTCCTTTGTATAAGGCTCTGTAGCATTATCCAGCATAACCGTATCATGAGGCAGACAGCCGATACCGCTTTCGCCGTAGGTAGCAACTGCCATCAGACCGATACCCTTGCTGGAAATATCAGAAGCAGATACGCCAAGATATTTCAGCGGCATGGTAATGATGCAGAAAGTATCCTGCTCAACGCTGTGACCTGTCGTCAGGAAATCTATCCATGATGCAGAAGAGCTTTCCAGATCAGAGGGCTTATATCCTTCATAACCGTTAGCCTTGATACCGTCCATCTTCGTTGCGAAGAAACCGTCCTCCCATGTTATGGAAGCACCGGGAAGGGGCTTCTGATAGCCGGGAGAAACTGCGTTATCATAGTCGATCTTGCCGTTTGTTACAGGGAATACTGAGTAATTGTTGATTCCCTCTTTCGGGGAATACATGATAACCTTATCTACCTTAGTGTTGCCGCCGAATGTAATGTTGGTATTCCATACGGTACTCTGTGCGGCACTATTGGTGGAACCGTCCGTATAATTGCCGGACTTCAGATCGAACAGAAGCATCTGCGGAATGTCGGCGTCTGCGCCGTTAGGCTTGCCTCTGCCTGTCTGGGGTGCTTCCTGTGCAGGGTCAACAACGTCGATAACGTTGGTGTACTGGATACCGATATACATATTTTCGCTGTCCCATGCAGCATAAAGGGCATACATATCAAATTTGGGGGCTTCATGTGTACCTCTGAAAGCCGCAGGGTCGTCATTGGCAACGCCCTTGGCGATCAGCGTCTCGGATGTGAAATCCTTGGCGCTCTTGATTGTCTTATTAGTGCCCACGTTGCCGCCCGGATTGGTTGCATACTTGCTGGAAGCAGGTTTTGCAGAAGAAGCTGTTGTCTTTACGGTATATTTCTTCTGATAAGTAAAGGTATATGTTTTCTTTGTTCCGTCTGTACCGGTTGCGGTTGTCACAACCGTAACCGTAGAATCACCGATTTTACCTTCGCCGATGGTAACGGATTTGGAGCCGGTGAAGCTCTTGACAGGTCCGTTGTCAACGGCGTATGTACCGCTGGCTGCATTGCTGAGCGTCAGGGTAACGTTCATTGTTTCTGTTGAGAAAGATGTGCCGCTTGCCTTATCGGCAGTGACAGTCGGTACTTTGGGATCCGGAACAGGATCAGGATAGGGTTTCCAACTGTGACTTGCACCGAAAATCATGGAAGTGCCGCCAATGGACAGTCCCGGCTCCATATCTGCAGGATAGCGGTTGGTTGCAGAGCCTGTGCCGTCATTGAAGATTGCTCTTCCGTTTTCAAAGCCGGTTACGTCAAGTACATAATAGCCTGTGGCAGAATCCTTTGTCATTGTCTTGCCGGGCCATGCCGCCATCGACTTGGCAGATTCTCCGTCACCGGTATATACATAAGCATAGACATTGCTCCAGTTGTAGGAAGCGTTATCAAAATAGATGCGTACTGCCGCATTGTGATCCTTCTTGGTGTAAGTTCCCTTGGCAGTTGTGGAAGTGCCGTCCTTCTTGGTGCCGGTTACTGTAACAGTCACCGTACCGCCAACAGCAGTTTTGCTGCCGACAGTGATTGTCTTGCTGCCGCTGAAGGAACCGGAATCACCCTCGGAGGTGGTGTAAGAAGCGTTTGTGACGTTGGAAGCTGTCAGAGTAACGCTCATGGAATCCGTAAAGCTGCCGCTTGTAGGAGATACCGATACGCTGCCGTCGGGAGAAGGTGTTGAGCCGCCGTTATAGAATACGGCAATACCTGTGCTGCCGATGGTACCGGTCATTGTGGAGGAAGTAACCGTCCATGTGCCGCCGCCTACCTTGTCGGTATAAGTACCGGCAGGAACGATGCCGCCGCCGTTGGGAACGGTAACCTGTTTTCCGCCGCCGCCTGCATTGACGACAACTGCGCCGCCGCCTCGGCAGATAACGTAGCAGTTGTCACCGGTTGTCAGATATTCGCCCTTGCCAACCATGGCATTCTTGAACTTGTTGACTTCGGCTACCTGCTTGGATGTAAAGTGTGTGGAGCCCTTGACGCCATACTTGATGCTTTCATGCTCTTTTGCAAAGGGTCTTGAAAGATACAGCGACTGAGAATTGGCTCTTGCCGCAAGAACCGCATAGGATCTGTCCATAATGTCCTCGCTCAGACCGTTTGTCCAGCCGTTGTTGCAGTAAGTGTCATGGCTTTCAGCCCAATAGACAAGATTCTTCGGATTAACGCCGCGGTTAGCCCACTTGCCTGTGTTAGTGGTAACAGAGCCGTCTCTGATAGAGCCGGTGATCTCACCGCAGTAGTTATCGTCCGTTACGTTGATATACTTGGTATATTCTACCATCAGAGCGTCTCCGCCGGAATTGATGGGTCCGTCAAGGATCTCACCATAGTTATACAGACCGGACGCCGTAACTGCCGGCCAGAAATTACAGCTCTCGGAAGGAAGACCGATATGCTTGGCAGCGTCCCAGCGAATGCCGTCAACACCGCAGTTTTTCAGGTCATTGATATAGTTGGCAACAACCTGCTGTACATAAGAATGTTCCGAATTCAGGTCAGGCATACCGATGTTGCAGTGCGTAACCTGCCAGCGGTTGCCCCAGTCTACATTTTTATCGTCCGTGTTATACTGTGTGTTGTGGAAATACTGATCCTGATTGAGGTCACTCTGAATCGTACTTTTTCTCTCACCTCTTGCATATCCCGCAAGGTGATTGGCAACAACGTCGACAATGACCTTGATGCCGTATTTTTCCGCCTCGCTGCACAGATTTTTCAAATCCTGCGCAGAGCCGTTGTCATTTCCGATAGAAAAGCCGAGGGGCTGATAAAGCCAGTACCATGTACCGGAAGCGTCGTGAGGCTGTACAGGGGAAACCTGTACGCTGCCAAAGCCTGCTTCGGCGATCTCGGGCAGGGCAGCGGTAACGTCGCTGAGCTTCCAGTCGAAGCAGTGAAGGATATTGCCGTCACTGATACTGGCCGGAAGTCCGTAATCTCCTGCAGCACTAACCTCAGGCGCCACCACGGTTGATACCAGAGCACTGCCAAGACCTGTGAAGCTGGTTGCCAGGAGCGCAGCAGACAGCATTACGCCGACTATTTTGCTGCCGATACGAAAACGACTTCTGTTAGTTGTATTGTTCACTAATATCACTCTCCTTAAATCTCTAATAAAAACTGTTTTTTACCTGTAAAATGCCGCAGCATATCCCTTCTGCAGTGTGTGCCTCACTCCATTAAAAACACCCATCTGCCTATGCCGAGACCTTTTCTTTACATTATTGTAACATTTTATTCATGATTTTGTAAAGCAATTACGATTCACTTTTTCGAAAATCTTTTTGCTTCTTGGTGTTAATTTTTTAAGAATTTTTTAATTTTTTGGAATGAATAACAATATTCTTCTCCCTGATTATTGCATTATAACGAATATATATCTATTCATTAAACATTTTACACAATTCGTCAACCGCTCATTTGGCAATTTCTGACAGACTTTTATTTTAGCAACTTGCACAAATTATTTCGTTCGACAGATAGAATTCCGCACATTTTGCCATGCATTTTTTTCACAAATTCACTTTTTTTCTCTGTGCCTGATCTTACGGTTGTATGCTGTACCTGTATGTTTCGGTGATTTATTTTTTCTCCGGTCAAAAAAGCGGTTCTCATCCGGCGCCATACAGGTGCTTGTCATTTTCCGGTTTTTGTAGTACAATACACTAAACATGATCGAAGGAGTTTTAATGATATGAGAAAAACAAAAATCATCTGTACACTCGGACCTGCAACCGAAGATAAAGCCGTTTTATGTGAACTCATCAAAAACGGAATGGACGTCGCCAGAATCAATATGTCCCATGGCACCTATGAAGAACATAAGAAAAAAATGGACGCCGTTAAAGAGCTTCGACAGAAGCTTGACAAGCCTGTGGCAATTCTGCTGGATACCAAGGGTCCCGAAATCCGCACAGGAAACTTTCCGGAAAAGGTTCTGCTGCAGGCAGGCGACCACTTCACACTCACTACTACAGAATGTGATGGCAGCAGCGATGGCTGTTCCATTACATTCAAAGGGCTGCCTAAAGACGTGGAAATCGGAACAAGGATCCTGATTGATGACGGTCTGATCGAACTGAAGGTTCTGCACAAAACCGATACGGATATTGAATGTATTGTACTGAACGGAGGTCCGGTGTCATCGCACAAGGGCATTAATGTCCCCGGCGTTTTTCTGTCGCTGCCGTTCATGAGCGAACAGGATAAAGCTGATCTCCAATTCGGTGTGGAACAGGGCATTGACTTTGTCGCCGCCTCTTTTACCAGAAACGCCAATGACATTAACGAGATGAAAGCCATGCTGGACTCCTTCGGCGGAAGTGATATCCGCATTATTGCAAAGATCGAAAACAAAGACGGCGTTGACAACATTGATGAAATCCTGCGTGTTGCCGACGGCGTCATGGTGGCAAGAGGCGATCTCGGCGTTGAAATTCCGATTGCAGAGGTTCCCATTATTCAGAAAAGAATTATCCGCAAAACCCGCAATTCCGACAAGCCTGTTATCACAGCCACTCAGATGCTGGACTCCATGATCAAGAATCCACGACCCACAAGAGCCGAAACCACCGATGTTGCCAATGCCATTTATGACGGCACCAGCGTCATTATGCTCTCCGGTGAAACTGCCGCCGGCGCATTTCCGGTTGAGGCTGTAAAAACCATGGCTAACATCGCAGAAATTACCGAAGCACACATCAATTATATTGACCGCTTTAACAAGCTGGATATGCACGAACGCCCTGACGTCACCTCTGCCATTTCTCACGCTGCCTGCACCACTGCTCACGACCTCGGCGCTTCGGCTATTATCACTGTTTCAAAATCCGGCAAAACTTCCCGTATGCTCTCAAAGTACCGTCCTTCCTGCCCTATCATCAGCGGAACCCCCAGCGAACGTGTATGGCGGCAGACCAATATGTCCTGGGGTGTTGTTCCGATTATGGTGGAGGAAAAAAACAATACTGATGAACTGATTGATCACGTTATCAATGTCGCTCAGCAAAAAGGACTGCTCAGCAACGGCGACCTTGTGGTACTCACTGCCGGTGTTCCCCTTGGTGTTTCCGGCACAACCAACCTGATGAAAGTTCATCTTGTCGGCAATATTCTCTGCAGCGGCAACACGATTGTTAACGATCTCTCCTCTCACGGACATCTTTTCGTCGCCCATTCTGACGAGGAAGCTCTGGAAGGGTTTAATGAAGGCGAAATACTGGTCATTCACGAAACCAACAATGACCTGCTGCCGATTATGAAAAAAGCAGCCGGTATCATCACCGAGGTGGACGGTATCAATTCCCACGCCGCCATTGTCGGACTGGCACTGAACAAGCCTGTTATTGTCGGCGCACAAAACGCTACTCTCCTGCTGAAAACCGGTACCAACTGCAACATCTATGCCGGCAAAAGTGTTGTCACAACCGCTACCACAAAATTCTGATTGATTGTTAGTGCTGTCTTGCCTCTTTCGGATTTATTGTTTTGTGATCCCTTTGTATCAAACGCCCGACCTGACACTCCTGCGGATTGTCAGATCGGACGTTTTCTGTGATCTCCCTCAGCACACTTTCAAAGCACAAAACAACAGCTTTTTTTCCTGCCCTTGCGTCCTTTATACAGCTTTGCATATCTTTTTCAACACACCCTCTCCCCTTCTGACGATACATATACCATCAAAATCAGAACAGTTGATCCGTAGAGTCTGACAAACCGCCTGTCACAGCATATTGCTCCAAAACAACAAAGGCTGACGAATCGGTGATAGGTTCGTCAGCCTTTGTCAGCAATTTAACTCGGAGCAAAGCCCAATGTAAGCTCGCTTAACATCGGCTGCATTGATCCAACCTCACCGCAGGAGCTTTAGCTCCTCGGACTTTCAGTGGGGAATGATAACCCCCACTGAAAGTCCGAATGGCACCCGCCGCCTTAGAGGGTGCGGGCGTCCGGTGGACCCCTCTGCGAAGCAGAAGCACCGGCGGAGTGCCTCCACTGTCGATTTCGTTTTTGAAGCATATTAAGCGACTATGTAAAGATCGTTACCGGAACAT
>JBGUWM010000185.1:0-9033 GCA_045221175.1 Acutalibacteraceae bacterium
TTATCCCCGCCAGCCTCCCGGATTTTCTGTAGGGTGTCAATGATAATCAGTTTGGTGTCAGGGTGTTCCTGCACAAATCGCTTTAGCTGTTCCTCCAGCCCAGCGCCGACCTGTTTGGCACAGATGGAAAAGAGAAGGCCGTTGGTGCCGTCCATGCCGAACATCCGGTAAAGCCGCTCCTGCAAGCGACGGTGATCGTCCTCCAGCGCCAGATAGAGGACAGTCCCCTTGTGAACGGGATAGTCCCACAGGGGGAGGCCCATGCTGACGTGGTAGGCAAGCTGGGCCATCAGGAACGACTTGCCCACCTTGGGTGCTCCCGCAAAGAGGTACGTCCCCGGATAGAGCAGACCGTCAATGACGGGCGGTCTGCTCTGATAGACGTTCTCGTACAACTCGTTCATGGAAATCGTGGGGAGATACGCCGGGTCGTTCATGCGCTGCATTTTGCGCAGCAGTTCCGCATAATTTTTTTCAGGGGGATTGTTTTCTGTCGTTTCCTCTGTTATACTTGCGGTAGGTGTTTGTGAAATGGGCTGTTCCCCGTCTGCGCCAACAGACGGAACCGGGACAGTCCTTTTCGTTTCCTTGGAATCCAAATCTATCAATCCTCCTTCATGCCGCCCATGATGGCGGCGATCATCTGAATGGTGTCCAGCAGTTCATCATCCACGCCAGCCCCATCCTCGGCCCGCCGCAGTTCGTCCAGAACGGCGGCAAGCTGGTCACGCAGGGCCTTGTAGACCTTGGGATTACCCTGTACCACTACTTCCCGGCACAGGAGGCGTCTTGTGATGTAGTCCTGCTTTGTCAGGCCGGAGAGCCGCACAGCGGCCTCGATCTGTTCATCTTCCTCCGGGGACACCCGGAAGGCCACGGTCTTGTTCCTCCAGCGATTTTTGTTGTCTCGGTTTTTCAGTGACATGGTTACGTTCCCATCCTTTCAAAGTCCAGTTTGTCCGCCATCTCCGTCTGCCTTGTAGGAAACAGATGGGCGTAGCGGTAGGTGATGTCGATACTCTCATGCCCCACCCGGTCAGCGATTGCCAGGGCGGTGAAGCCCATATCAATCAGCAGGGAAATGTGCGAATGCCATTAGGGTATAATAATGACAAAACGGGAAACCCTTATGGCACAAGGGTTTTGAGCAATTCGGGCTGCTGAATTCAGTTCCTTTTCCACCGAAATGAAGGAAGCAGAAATGAGGGTAAGGAGGGCCCATGTAAAACCAATGACAAAAAAGTTTCCCGTTTTTAGCGGCAAATAACCGCAGTAAGTGACGCCCCAAATCATCGAAGGGACGTCACTTTTTTAATCACAATTTCATAGCCTGCTGTGATGACCTTCACAGCGTCAGAGGGCGATCAGAACGTTAATCATTCTGGTCGCCCTTTTTCTGTTTTTGGACTGAACAGGAGGAAAAGAAAATGGCAGTTATGCGCGTTGAGAAAAACAGCAACTATACCGTAATGGCAAATTACCATCTGCGGGACAAGCGTCTTAGCCTAAAGGCCAAGGGGCTGCTGTCTGTGATGATCTCTCTTCCAGCGGAATGGGATTATACCCTGGCCGGTTTGGCATACATCAGCAAAGAAGGGGTCAGCGCAATCCGGGCGGCGATTCAGGAGTTGGAGGAGAACGGGTATGTTACCCGGGCTCGCCTGCGTAATGAAGCTGGACAGCTTGGTGATACGGAATACACGATCTATGAATTTCCCCAGAATGAAGAAAAGGCGGCTGAACCATCGTCTCCCTCGCAAGCACCAGTGTCGGCTTTGGCAGATGTTTCTGAGAATGTGGAGCCTGTATGCGGTAATCCTATATTGGAAAAACCTATATTGGAAAATCCAACATTGGAAAACCCTATGTTGGGTTTTCCTACGTTGGAAAAGCCTACGTCGGAAAATCGCATGCAATTAAATAAAGATATATCAAATACGTATCCAAAAAAGAAAAAAGAAAAAAATACTGATGCATCAAATCCTAATCAATCAAATATCCATCCATCAATCCCGGAGGCAACAGAGCCCGCGGCACAAACCACCTGGATGAACGACGGGTTTATCGTTGATGACCCGATACTTGAGGAACCCACCACCGTTTCTCCCCTGCGGAGGGAAGCTGATTCGCTGACAGAGCAGCAGAAGTTTCTGAGCGAACCGACTTCCATTCCCGGTATGCGTCGGCGGCTTTCTTTCGATGGGCTGGTGAAGAAGATCAAGGATCAGATTGATTACTGGGATCTGATTGAGAATGAAAACAGAGACGAAATTGACAATATCGTTTCAATCATGGTTGAGGTCATGTCCACCAAGTGTGAGTATTTCACGATTTCGGGTAAGAAGTACCCGGCAGACCTGGTTCATCAGCGTTACAGCCAGATCACTTATCAGACCATCGAATATGTCCTGGAATGCGTGCATAAATGCGGCAGCGACATCCGAAATATCAAACAGTACCTGGTTGCAACCCTGTTTAATGCCCCGGCGACTTGCGACAGCTACTATGGCGCGGCGGTTCGTCGGGATTTTGAATATTTACGGAGATAATCGGAGGAAAACATGAAATACAGGAACAGTGAAGGATATGCAGATCCGACAGCTGGGGCTGCTTTTGCCCATATTGAGTATGAGGAACGTTTGAAGAAACGGCAGAAAAAGCATTGCAATGCATCTGGAAAGAGTAAAAAAAGCTCGCCAAATCAAAAGAATGCCATGAGAAAAGTAGCACGCTTTATCACAATCAGACACTGCTGGTATGAGCATGCACAAGCCAATAACAGCATGGAGGTGCCTAAATGAGAACGTTTCATGCTGAATCTCAATCACATCATGAACCAGACCCATACGATGAACTAGCCATTGGTATTATCCGCCAGGCAGCAGAAGATTACCGGCGACTGGGAAAAAAGTTGCGATACAGCAACGAAAAAAGTGAGCGCAAAGAGATAGAAAATGCAATGGGAATAATCAGAAATTTCTTTATCAGTGATTGGTTTTCGGTTCTCAGTGGTCTAGAGAATGGTTGTTCTATCTTAGAAAAATTGGACGAGGAGGTTTTTGATAGCAATGACTGACGCACGTGAATATCTTACATCCATTAGAAAAGCGGAAGAGCGGCTTTCACTAAAAAAAAGGCAAGTCGAAAACCTACGAGATCGCTTGACAAGCCTCTCCGTTCCAACAGACAAAGAGGTTGTTTCTCACACGCCCAATGTGGGCGTTATGGCGGATACGGTGGCAATGATTGCAGATATGGAAGCAGAGATTAGTAGGCAAAGTGCTGAAAATGTTTTAATGGAAGGACAAGCATATCTTCTACTGAACAAACTCCCCCCAGAGTATTCTTCCCTGCTTATCGACCATTATATGAAAGGAAAAAAGATAACAGAGATTTGTAAAACAACCCACCTGGAACAGCGATGGACGAAAAAAAAGATAGCCAGCGCTTTGGCCAAATTCCAATGTATCCTTGATCATGGTGATATATAAACCAACCGAAAACTCCACATTATTAATGGTATCACCATGCTGATATGTGCTAAGCAGGAAAATGTAATGATCTTTGCTGCGCTAATACTCTATTTTACTAATGGAACCGGGGTGGAGGGATCTCCACCCCGGAAATCAGATCATTGTAAAAAGGAAATCGTTTCTCCATCCGAGATACATTCGATAGTTCCCTGGATGTCTGTACGATAGACAATAACTCCTGCATCCTCCAGACGGTTAAGCGTTTCCGAATGAGGATGACCATATTGACTTTCCTTGGAAACACTTATGACCGCATATGTAGGAGCAACCTCACGAAGAAATACATAGCTTGTGCTGGTATCGCTGCCATGATGCGCTACCTTGAGTACATCAGCTGATAAGTCAATTCCAGCCTCTATCAAATCGTGTTCCTCGTCCCATTCTGCGTCGCCTGTAAAAAGAAAAGATGTGCTACCATATGTGATCTTGACGATGAGCGACAGGTCGTTCATGTTGTTGCTGTACCAAATGGGTCCAAGAATATCTACTGTTGCACCACCAAGAGCAAGTTGCTCACCAGGTTCAGGAATTAAGATCGGTGTTCCTTGGGCTTCGGCGTATTTGATTACAGACTGCCAAGTTTTAGTTTCGTATTCTGTCACCGGCGTATAAAGAACACCAACCGGGCAAGCATTAAGCGCAGCTGCCAGTCCCCCCACATGATCTGCGTGGGGATGGCTTGCAATCATTATTTTGACTTCCTTAAGCTCCAACGTATTCCAAAGAAAAGAGTAAATGAAACTTGAATGTTTTGACTCTCCTCCATCAATTATCATTGCTTCGCCATCGCATAATATGACAGCAGCATCGCCTTGACCTACATCCAGAAAGTATATATGCAAGCCAGTTCCCGATGACTCTGCTTGTGCTGGAATCAAAGCCCAAATCAAAAAAAGGGACAAGCAGAACAAGCAGAGCGCTTTATGCGATTTACTCATTGTTCTCCAGCCTTCTAAATGCTTCCTGGAGCTTCGCTAGGCCTCTATTGATTTCTTCTTCTGTTACTTCGCGCGGATCAAGGCATGCCAACAAGTCATCAACTAATTTCATGTCGATTTCTTCGACAGGTTTTTCCATTTCTTCATCAAGCATAGCTTCCAGCTGCTGTTCAGTAAAATTGGTTTCCGGATCATTGAACAGCTTTTCCAGTATCGCCCGGTCTTGAGGAGACAGTCTTACCTTTCCCACATGTACCACCCTCTCCATTACTCAAAAAGCAAGTTTTTTCACAGGAAAAGTGCTTACAGCAACTGTTTCTATTATTATATGTCTTTCGAGGCGTTTTTACAAGAATAACCCTTGCTTAGAGACAAATATATTTTTCCTTGATTAGTTAAAATGTGAAGGTGGAAAAGGGGGTGAGGATATGGATATGGACTTTATTAGAAGGAGAATCACAGAACTGAGATTAGCCAAAGGTGTTTCAGAAGTAACCATGAGCAAAGCCCTTGGGCACAGTAACTCTTATATAACACATATTACATCTGGACGAGTTAACCCTTCTGTTCCAGAGCTACTATATATGATTGAATATCTTGATGTGAGCCCCAAAACTTTTTTTAGCGAAATAGAAGAGACTGAATCCCGCTCAATTCTATTGCAAAAAGCCATTGATAAACTTGAGCGATATTCAGAAGACGACCTTACCATGATCCTTCCAGTACTTGAAAGGATTAAGAAAAGCAATCTCTGAATACTCACGTCCAACGGCAATAGTGCGAATAGACGATCCCTGAGTTTGGGAACCCCAAAACAGTATGATCGTCTATTTTTTAGGTTTTGGGTTTCTTCCCTAGTTCATCTACCTCCATAATAAAGAATGGTGTACCATCCCAGTTCTTATTATCTCCGAGCAGAGAGATAAATTCTTTTTATTACTCAGGAGTATGGTTACGCCAACTAAACTAAATCTTCATGTTGTTGAGTATTGAGTAAAAAGTAATCAGGTAGTAGCAAATATAAGATAAGCAGATAAATAATCTTGACCAGAATGTGCCAAATCGCTTTTAACTGCACTATTTGATTATAGAGCAGAAAGAAAGGCGGTTGAATAACATGAGACGAAAGGATAAACGTTATTTGGAGGAAAAAATGAGAATCGCTTTAGAAGAAACGGTGCCTCCTCCAAAACCCATTTTCACCCCTGACAACTTTGAAGAAGAGTTTATGCAATGGATCAGAGAAAAGAATCAGAAAGAATATGAAGCGTTTTGTCGATCTGTTGATTGGGATTCCATCAAGGTTACAAAATGCAATGAACACTGGGTTAGATTCAAACTTTGGGTTTTAGACAAATACTATATCCTCACAGACAAGGAATATCGTAGTTGGGTAAAAGAAGCACGGGAAGAGATGGATCGAGAAGTGGAAGATTGAAGAAAAATAATAGGTGGCTAATATACAGTTGCAGCGTGATTTACTTCGATCTGTTACTTAACGTGAGTTCGCTGTACATTTTCAAAAAAAGACACTCTAAAGACACCCAAACCACACTGAAAAGACACCCTAAAGACACCTTGAGGCCACCTGGTATCAGTGGTAAAATGTATCATGTAAAAGTGGATCGAGAGCATCAGCAAAAAGCTGGTGCTTTTCTTTATCCCTTTTGACGGGCGGCAGCATGACAATCAATCGAGAGGAGGATTGATAATGGGCGTAGCAAGCAAAGCCCAAATTGACGGCAGGGAGCAGATTCAGCCTTTGCTCCTGTCTTTACTGGTTCCCTTCAAGGATCATCCCTTTCGTGTGGTGGATGACGACCGGATGAAGGAAACAGTAGAGAGCATCCAGGAGTATGGCGTGCTGGTGCCGATCATTGTCCGTCCACTGGAAGATGGCGCTTATGAGATCATCTCTGGGCACCGCCGAAAACGGGCATGTGAATTGGCCGGTTTGGATGAAATCCCTTCCATAGTACGCGAACTGGACGATGATGAAGCAACCATTGTAATGGTGGATAGCAATCTTCAGCGGGAAAACATCCTGCCAAGTGAAAGGGCGAAGGCTTATCAGATGAAGCTGGAGGCCCTGAAACACCAGGGAAAACGGCGCGATTTAACTTCTGCCCAAGTTGGGCAGAAGTTGGATGAACAGACTGCACGGGCACTTGTAGCACAGGAAGCTGGCACAAGTCGAAATCAGGTACAGCGCTATATCCGCTTGAATAGCCTGGAGCAACCGCTTCTGGAAAAGGTGGATAACGGTGAACTGGCTTTTACGCCAGCAGTGGAGCTTTCTTATCTGAATCCAGAGGAACAGGGTTGGGTACGCTCTGCGCTGGAAACCACCCAGCAAACACCATCCCTTTCGCAGGCTCAGCGGATCAAGCAGGAAAGTAAGGAAGGAAAGCTGACGGAGGAAAGCGTGCTCAGCATCATGTCAGAGGAAAAGAAGCCCCTGTACAATTCTGTTACCCTGAGCCATGACACGCTGAAAAAATATTTTCCCCGCAGCTACACCGCCAAGCAGATGGAAAAAGTCATCATCAAGCTGCTGGATAACTGGCTGAAAAAACGTCAGCAGGAGCAGCAACGATAGGCGCACGTCGATGTGATGTGTGCTTTTTGATTGGAGAGATGAAGTGCAAAAGAAATCAAAAAAGCAGGACATAGAGCTGGCTGCTTTATTGTTCCTGGTTGGTCTGCTTCTCTTCATATATCCCGTTGTGAATCAGGTTTCCTCCTACCATACGGATGAAGAAGAATACGAGGATCTGGCGATGCAATTCATGCCGCCGGAAGCAAGTCCTGCTCCGATGTTGCCGATCCCGATGCAGACGAAAACGCCAACAGATGAGCCACCTGGTTTGGAAACACAGCTCATATCGAATAACGTATCAGAAACAGAATCGCAGGAAAGTGACCAGACGGAGATGGTGAAAACACCCGCCAAAGCTCAAGCCTCGTCAATGCCGTCTGTAATACCGGAATATTCAGAAGCACCGGATGATACAGAAATCCCTTTTCTGCCAACAGCTAACGTGACTGCGGTTCCTACTGCGATTGTGACCGCAGTTCCTTCAAAAAAGCCGTTTACTCCGACTGCTGTGCCTACCCAATCCGATATTGATCTGGAAGCGTGCCTTACTCAAAACAGGGATTTCGAGGCCTGGCTGACGATTCCCGGTACAAAGATCAATTATCCGGTTGTACGCTCAAACAACACCGAGTATTACCTTCACCATCTTTTCAACGGAAAAGAAAGCAAGCTGGGCTGCCTGTTTTCTCTGACAAGCTCAGATTATCAGACGCCCAGCAAGAACATAGCGATCTACGGCCATCATATCAGTCACAGTGATGCTATGTTCAGCACCCTTATGGATTACAAGGATGACTCCTACTGCGCGGCCCATAGCCTGATCCGAGTAAGCAGCCTGTATGGAGAACGCACTTACCGCGTCTTTGCGGTGCTAAACATGAACGTCAGCGATTGGGACGCCGCAACAGCTTCATTCTCCAATAATGAAAGCTTTCTGCGTTTCGTCAATCGCGCAATCGAAAAATCCATGGTTGATACCGGTGTGCAGGTGACAGCAGAGGACAATATCCTGACCCTGATCACCTGTGATCGCAGCTATGGCGGAGCCAACGGGCGGCTCATCGTGATGGCTGTTCAAGAATAAAATAGGAGGTTTGTGAATGCAAGTGAGATGCACATTTAAGCGTTTCACCGCCTTCTTTCTGTCCTTGCTCATGGTGCTGGCTTGTCTGCCCATGAGCGCAATGGCGGAAGAGACGGTGATCCCTGATGAAAGCATCAGTGTCGAAGTGATTCCTGACGCTGTGGAACCCCTACCTGTGCAGGAACCTGAAGAAGTTGAAGAAGTCACTGAGGATGATGCTTCTTACCCTATGGAAAGCACTGATCCGGTCGAGGATGAACCGAAGAAAATGGAAGAGGCTTTGGCGCAGGAAGCTTCGGAAGAAGCTGATCCTGACAATACCATGGAGGATGAGCCCCTTCCGGTCGAACCGGATAACGATTCGGCGAATGAAACCGAGCAGGAGATTTCTGAACCTGTCCTGGATGATCGTCACCCCTTACAGGCGGCGATTGACGCCTATGGTCACATCTATGTGGCAACTGTGCGGAAAGCCGACGTGTTCAGCAGCCCTTTGCTGAATGCAGATGCGCTGGTTTTCTCTACGGTTAATGACGTTTTCCTGCTCCTAGCAACGAAGTTCACCGAGCATGAAACAATCATGGTCTGGTTCCTGGACAAGGATGGAAACGTAGTGAACGGCTATGTTTCCGCCAAAGACCTGGATGACAAATTCCTGCTGGATGAGGACATTAAGGAGATCAATTTCCTCCCCAAGGATCAGGGAATGACCGCTATCGGTATGATGAGCCTGTTTCTGGTAAACGGCAGTTATCCTGTTGAAGCCGCAGAAGATCAGCCCGTGGATCAGCCCGTCGAAGAAGATCCTGTCGAAAGCCAGGATCAACCGGCAGTAGATGAACCAGTACAAGAAACTGAACCTGTTGAATCTGAGATGCC
>JBGUWM010000186.1:0-1869 GCA_045221175.1 Acutalibacteraceae bacterium
ATCCATTTGTTCTTTGTCTGCTGATACAATTAAATCCATTACTTGCAGAAAATGGATTGTGTCTACTTTTAATTAGGGATTAGTATAAGAGTATCACGCCGAGCGTGCTCAAAAAGATGATGAACAAATACCGCTACGAATTGGAGGACAGCGGCATTTGTTTTGTCTCAGGCAGAAGCAACGGAAAGCGTTTCCTCAATATCCGTTATGATTCCGAAAGTGACGGCAGTGACGTTAATGACAGCAAAATTAACGGTGTTAAAACTGCCGTCCCTGCCGTTCCTGTCGTCCCTGTTGTTGCATGAGAGGGATGAAAACCCTGCTTTATTGCCAGTTTCGCCTTTGTATTACGACCGCCCTCTTTCGGGCGACCGCAAAGGCAGATGCGGGCAAGGCCCACACCCCTTTATTAAAATCTTTGGAGGTAGTTTTTATGAAAACACAAACGAAAACCGAAATTATTTCAACGAGAGTCACGCCGGAGCAGAGAAAAATCATCGAAGAAAAGGCATACTCTTCCTACCGAACGCCGAGTATGTATCTGCGCGACTGCGCGCTTGGCAAGAAGATTATCGTCGCCAAAGGTGTCGATGAAGCCGCTAATGAGCTGAGAAAAATCGGAAACAACCTCAACCAGCTGACAAGAGCGGTCAACTCCGGTTACTGTTACGAAGTCGATTTGAGAGAAACGAGAGAGGAGGTGGCAAGGCTTTGGCAGTCGTTAAATTCGTTAACGCAGGAAGTCCGATGAATAATATTTTTGATTATGTGACTCGCCGTGAGGCGACGGAGAGCAAATTAATCAGCGGTGTCAACTGTTCACCCGAGAGCGCTCTCGATGAATTCAGGTTTGTTAAGAAGCGGTTTCACAAAGAGGACGGCAGGAGTTACTATCATATCGTGCAGTCGTTCTCACCTGACGATAACCTCACTCCCGAGACCGCGCACGAAATTGGATTGAAGTTTGCCGGGTACTTTCCCGGATTTCAAGTGCTTGTTGCCACGCACACGAACACCCATGCTATCCATAACCACCTGATTATGAACAGCGTCAGCTTTGAAAACGGCAGGAAATTTCACCAGAGCCGCAACGAAATGCTGCAGGCAAAGGAGTATTCCAATCAGCTCTGCCGCGAGTATGGCTTGAGTGTTACCGAGACCAAAACCAAGAATCCGCGCAATGTAAGATGGAAACGTGACCTGATTGAAACCGCTTCCTACGCCATTGGCTGGTCAGCATCAAAGGAAGAATTCATCGAGTATATGCGCGAACACGGCTACAAGGTGCAGTGGGAGGACAAGTATAAATATATCACCTTCACCACGCCCGAGGGCTACAAAGTCCGCGACAATAAACTTTTCGACGAGCGTTTTCTAAAAAACAATCTGGAACTTTACTTCGCCATGGGCGGCTGTGACGGTGAAATGCTCGACACCTACTGCGACTATGTAACGCCGTACCACGACGACAGTTTCACCATGACAAGCACCGACGGACTATTTAATCTCCTCGGGGATATTCTTTCATCCGTGCCTGTGGACTACTATTATCAACCGCATTACGTCAAAGAAATGAACACAGTGGAAAAACTTCGTCTCGAAAAAATCCTCGGGCGGAAGATTTCCAACGAAGCATTCCGCACCTACTGCACCCGTGAGGACTACGAGCGCGAGCAGGGTATCTCACAAAGCTACTAAACAAAACATTTTGAAAGGATTGATGTCAAATATGAATCGGTTTTGTTTCAAAACCACCTACAACTTTAATAAATTCATCAAAATAATTCGCTGTATTTACTACGGCGAGGAAAGGAGTTCTATGGCGAGAAAGGCTGAGCCGATTATCATTTCTACCGTTGAATTTGACTA
>JBGUWM010000187.1:0-12668 GCA_045221175.1 Acutalibacteraceae bacterium
TTTAATTGAAATATTTTAAGTTCGGGTTTTATTCCTTGGCAGAAAAACCGTGGTTCAATCTCCTCATCATGGCAGAGCTTGCAGCCATACTGTTTGTAGGCAATCTGATGATTGCCGTAGCCAACAGCAGAATGGTCTATTATGAACCTTATGCAGAGCTGATGCAGCATGAAGGCTTTGTTTATACACCAAAGGCGGTTATGAAAGAGGAATACCGCCGGCGGCTGACAGAAGGCTATGCGGCGCTTCAGGGAGATGTAAAGGTCACAATGTCCGGCGCACGCACGATGATGTCGGATTCCGAGCTGTTGACAGTTGAAAAAGACAGTAAAGGCACCTCTTACCGAGTGCTGTATACATTTGATGACAGTGTTTATAAAAAATTCAATCTGCCCCTCAGCAAAGGCAGATGGGGCGCTTCACAAAGAAACAGCAGGGGACAGATCGAAGCGGTAGCGTTGCTTGAAAGTGAAACAAACCTGAAGGTTGGCGATGTTATTCCCTTCAGAATCGGGATGCCCAATGAGAGCGGAAACGATATCACCGAAAAAGACATGGGCGAGCTTCTCATTGTCGGTACCATCAAACACGGCAAGAACTTTCCTGTTATGAGTATGACAGGCATTACCAATGGAAGCAACGGCAAAAAGATGACAAAAGATGTCCGGAATATGTATTCTGCCGGAGCTTTTGGCAACGAGGCTGCGAGCTTTATCGTGTCTTCGGCAGCAGACCCCGAGCTGCAAAAAGTGCTTAATCCGGAGCTGAGCACAGCTTTTATCACTTACAATACCGAACCGACAGAAAGTGAACGTCAGGCGAATAAAGAGCTGCTGGCAGGTCTGGGCGGCACAGTTCTTTCGATGAAGGATTTCAAAAGCAGCTCAGATTCATATCTGTACGAGCAGTATATCAAGCTGCTGCCCGTCATCGCAGGCGTTTTTCTGATCGTTCTCACCGAGCTGATCTGTTCTGCTGCCATGCATACCAAACGGCAGATGAGAAATTTCGGAATCTATTATCTGTGCGGCTGCCGCTGGAAGGATTGTCTGAAAATCACTCTGACATACTCGTTGTTTATTCTGCTCGGAGCGGCAGTTCTCGGAGCAGCGGCGCTGCTGATCTTCTCCCACACGAGCTACGCACAGGCATTTGAGCAGAACATAAACGTCAATAACCCGATCATTTCAGCAGCGATTGTATTATTCATGCTGGCGGTATCCTTCATTCTGCCGGCTGTTATGGTTGGCAGAACCTCGCCTGTTGCTACGATAAAGGAGGTATAAACGGTTATGATTGAGATTAAAAACCTGACGAAAACCTACAATTACAAAAAAGCGAATGCATTCACGGCGCTGAAGGATATTTCGCTGAAGATAGAGGACGGCGAGCTGACGGCAATCATCGGCAAGTCAGGCGCCGGCAAATCGACTCTGCTGCATATCATCGGCTGTATAGATACCTTTGAAAAGGGAGAATATAAAATCGACGAGATAGACGTCCATCAGCAGTCTGACAAAGCGCTGGCAAAGATTCGCAACAGCAAAATGGGGATCGTTATGCAGGACTTTGCACTGATCGAAAATTACACAGCGCTGGAAAACGTCAAAATCCCCTTGTATTTTTCCGGAAAGAAAACAGGCAAAATCAATGCACTTGCCCTGAAAGCACTGGAGAAAGCCGGCATTTCCGAGCTTGCCAAAAAGCCTGTGAATAAGCTGTCCGGCGGACAGAAACAGAGGGTTGCCATCGCAAGGGCAATCGTGAATGAGCCATCGTTTATTTTAGCGGACGAACCGACAGGTGCGCTGGATACCAAAACCTCGCAGGAAATCATGGAGCTTTTCAAGGAACTGAACAGTGAGGGCAGAACGATCATCATCATAACGCACGACCCGACAATAGCGTCGCAGTGCAGCCGTATGATCGAAATCTCCGACGGCAGACTGATAACCCCAAAAGAATAAAGAGGCAAAGCGGCACAAAGACTCATGCGGAGTTTTTGTGCCGCTTGTTGTCAAGCGAGCAGGACACGGAAAGCCATTGATAAAATCAGACAGACGTGTACCTGTTGTTCATTTTTCTGAGAGCTTTTGTTCGTTAATGTAATCAGCGGCTTTATCAGCGGTTTTGGGCAAAAATTGCATCATATGACTGCCCTCTACTGGAATGATTTCCGTGAGAGCAAGAGAAGAACATTTGCATTCATCGAGATAATGTATGCAGGCAGAGCGAATGCTGAGGGTGTAGGCACTGAGCAGGAACACATTGAGCAGGAACACGGAAATAAGCTTGTATTTTTCAAATCGGTATTGTATAATGGATAGCGTGATTGAAAAACAAAGGACTGAGAAGCATGAAAACAAGCGATTTTTACTATGATCTGCCGGAAGAACTGATTGCACAGACTCCCATAGAGCCTCGTGACAGCTCAAGAATGCTGGTGATGGACAGAAAAACGGGAGAACTGCAGCACAGGCATTTTTATGATATTACAGACTATCTGAAAGAAGGGGATTGTCTAATCCTGAACGATTCACGGGTATTGCCTGCGAGGATATTCGGAACAAAGGACGAAACGGGAGCGGTAGTAGAGTTTTTACTGCTGAAGAATTTGGGAGAGAAGCGGTGGGAAACGCTGACAAAACCGGGAAAGAAAGCAAAACCCGGCACAGGATTTACTTTTGGAGAAGGGTTAATGCACTGCACGGTCACCGACGTAACAGAAGAGGGCAACCGTATTGTGGACTTTGAATGTCAGGGAAGCTTTTATGAAAACCTTGACAAGCTGGGACAGATGCCGCTGCCGCCGTATATTCATGAAAAGCTTCAGGATAAAGAGCGGTATCAGACGGTATACAGCCGGGAGTTAGGTTCTGCGGCAGCGCCTACGGCAGGACTTCATTTTACGAAGGAATTGCTGCAAAAGGTACAGGACAAGGGCGTGAACATAGGTTTTGTCACGCTTCATGTGGGCCTGGGAACCTTCCGTCCGGTCAAGGTGGACGATGTGACGAATCACAAGATGCACTCTGAGCATTATGAACTGCCGCAGGAAACGGCAGACCTGATCAATCGTACAAAGAAAAACGGCGGCAGGGTCATATCAGTGGGTACGACAAGCTGCCGCACACTGGAAACAGTGGCAGCCAAAGAAGGGTGTATCAAAGCTTCGGAGGGCTGGACAGATATCTTTATCTATCCGGGGTTCGAGTTCAAAGTGTTGGACGGACTGATCACGAATTTTCATCTGCCGGAAAGTACGCTGATCATGTTGGTTTCGGCGTTTGCCGGCTTTGACCACGTTATGAATGCGTACAAAACTGCCGTACAGGAGAAATATCGCTTTTTCAGTTTCGGAGATTGCAATCTGATCATTTGAATGATCAGAAGCCGCTTTCATAAACCCAGAGGACAGCAATATGATCCGATAAACAGATGTATCGTATGAAAAAAGCCAAAGAGCATTGGCAACAATCAGCCGGGTGAACCGGAAGAACTGTTAAACTGTTAAAAAGAACAAAAGCAGAGCGGTACAGTAAGAATGTACGGCTCTGTTTTTATATGGAAAGGCGGGCAAAAGGAATTGCAAGCGGAGTAAGTTTTCGGAAAAGAGGCTGAAAATCATGTTTTTTTATTGACAGAATCCGCAATGAAGGTTACAATATAGGGGTATGCCCGATGTTTTGTCGGACGAAGAAAAAAAGAAGCAAATCAATACGAAAAGGAATAAAACGGAGAGTGAAAGCTATGAAAATGAAGGTATGTATACTGGCAGCGGTAGTAGCAGCGGCGGCAATGTTTGTAGGCTGTTCTTCATCAAAGGCACCGGAAAGCCAGGCGGCGTCACAGACAGAATCTGTTGTGGAGAGTGCCGCAGACGAAAGCACGGCAGAGAGTGCCGCAGAAAGCAGTGAAGAATCATCAGCGCAGCCCACAGGCGAAGCGGTAGACACAGCGTGGTTTGACGATGCCGAATTTATCGGTGACAGCGTTACGCTAAAGCTATCCTATTATGCGGATAACGGATCACTGGGCGACGCCAAATTTTTATGTGCCGGTAGTCTGGGATATAACAACTGCCTGATGGACATTGACAGCGAAGGAAACGTACACCCTGATTACGAGGGAGTGAAATACACGATTTTTGACGGTTCAAAAATAATTGCCCCCAAGAAGCTGTTTGTTATGCTGGGCATGAATGACATCGGACTGTACGGAGTAGACGGTGCGGCAGATGCGATGGTAACAGTGCTGGATAAGCTGAAAGAAAGCTGTCCGGATACGGTCATTTACGTACAGTCGGTGACGCCCATGCTGGAGAATATGCAGCTGACAGACCTGAACAATACAACCATAGCGCAGTTTAATGAAAAAGCAAAGGTGATTGCCGAAGAAAAAGGCTGCAGATGGCTGAATGTTGCATCTGCCTTTGATGACGGAAACGGCAACCTGGTTCCGGAATATTGCGGTGACCCCGAAGCAATGGGACTTCATTTTTCCGATGCAGGCTGTGAAGTATGGGTTGATTATCTGAAGCATCATGTTCAGTAATGCTAAAGGAGCAAAAAGATGATGAAAAGGATAGCAACATTACTGCTGACAGGTGCATTGCTGCTGACGATCGCAGGCTGCGGCGGTCAAAAGAAGGACAGTCAGGCGGCTGACAGCAGTGCAACAACAGCATCGCAGGAAAGCAGCCAAAAAGCAGCGGTACCGGTGAAAGAATCACCGGAGAAGAAAGAGAGCAGCAAAAAAGAAGCGGGCAAAACCGAAGAGAGCA
The DNA here is from genome assembly GCA_045221175.1 of Acutalibacteraceae bacterium. GTDB lineage: Bacteria > Bacillota > Clostridia > Oscillospirales > Acutalibacteraceae > UBA1213. Next base: position 4,784 of record JBGUWM010000187.1, read on the forward strand.
AGAAACAAGAAAGTAAGAAGGAAGAAAGCAAAAAAGAAGAAAGCAAAAAAGAAGAAAGCAAAAAAGAAGCAGCTTCCGCAGAAGAGAGCAGTGAAGAAGAAAAGAGTACTGAAGCAGACGAGAGCAGCAGAGAAGAGAGTGCTGAAGAAAGCCGTGAAGAGTCTTCCAAGAGCAGTGCAGAGTCTGCTGAAGAGAGCAGTGAGGAGCAGCAGAGCAGCGAAAAACCGAAACCGAAGCCTGTCATCAGCGGCGAAGCGGTAGAAGCAAGTTGGTTTGACGATGCAGTGTTTGTGGGTGACAGCGTCACTCTGAAGCTGTCGTATTATGCGGATAACGGATCTGTCGGGAATGCCACGTTTTTGTGTGCCGGCAGCTTAGGGTACAACAATGCCCAGATGGGCTTGTATGAAGAAGGAAACGTACATCCGGTGCTGAACGGAGAAACTGTTACGGTAGTCGGGGGACTGAGCGCACTGCAGCCGAAGAAGATACTGGTCATGCTGGGCATGAACGATATCGGTCTGTATGGCGTAGACGGAGCCATCGAGGGAATGAAGACGCTGACAGCGCAGATCAGCCAGAGCTGTCCGAACGCAGTCATATATATTCAGTCGGTTACACCGATGCTGACAGGTTCCCAGTTAACGGATCTGAACAACCGTACGATAGCGGAGTTTGACAGTAAGCTGCAGCCAATCTGTCAGGAGAGAGGCTATATCTATCTTGACGTGGCGTCTGCTGTGGAGGACGGCAGCGGCAGCCTGATTCCGGAATACTGCGGCGACCCTCAGGCGATGGGACTGCATTTTTCTGATGCAGGCTGTGAAGCGTGGGTCAGCTATCTGAAAACTCATGTAGAATAAATCATATCGAAATCAAAACAGAAAGGACGACTTTACGATGAAAAAAGTATTGGCAATCATAACCTGTGCGCTGTTGGCAGCGACACTTTGCGCCTGCGGCAATAACGGAGGCAGCAACGGAGGTGCATCCGGTGACGTACAGTCCACCGCATCAGAAAGTACGGCAGTGCAGGAGCTTGACCTGCAAAAAGGATTGGAAAGAGTGAAGGCAGAGATTAAAATGCCGACCACAACAGCCGATTATACTGCGGCAAGACTGCAGAGAACCTTAGGCATAGACGAAACCAAGATGAGTGATTTTGCCGGAATGTTCTGTGACGACGGTGTAACGCAGGACAGGATTATCTATATCAAAGCAAAAACGGCTGAGGATGTAGACTTCATACAAGAGAAGCTGCAGGCGAACTGGCAGTCAACCTATAACGTCATCAAGAATTACACACCTGAGCAGGCTGCCATGATTGAAAAAGCGACCGTTGATACAGACGGTCTGTATGTATCGCTGGTCATCTCCAACGATGCAGACGCCATCAAAAAGATTTTCAAGGAATGCGTAAAAGCATCTTAATCAGAATCATAGCCGACACAAAATCCGTTCGCATTATGCAGAACGGATTTTCATTCTGTTGACAGAGGGGTGTTCGTTTGGTATTTTCCAGCTTTATATTTTTATTTGCATTTTTACCTGTAGTACTGGTGCTGTATTATATTACACCACGGCGTTTTCGTAATCTGACGCTTTTTGTCGTCGATCTAGTATTTTATTCATGGGGCGAGCCGAGGCTGGTACTGCTGATGATGGTATCGGTGCTGATCAACTATATTGCGGCGATTCTCATTGGGATACACCGCAAAAAGAAAAAGCTGTCCAAGGCGATTTTCATTATTTCGATCATACTGAATTTAGGGTTGCTGGGCTTTTTCAAATATATCGGATTTATCGGAGAAACGCTGCAGTTTGTACTGCCCTTCCTGAATATACCGATACTGGAGGTATCGCTGCCCATCGGCATATCGTTCTATACATTCCAGACGATGTCGTATACAATTGATGTATACAGAAATACCGTAAAGGTACAGAAAAATATCATCACATTCGGTACTTATGTATCGCTGTTTCCGCAGCTTATTGCCGGCCCGATAGTGCGGTATTCAGACGTAGCCGAGCAGCTTGTCAACCGCCGAGAGAGTCTTGAGCAGTTTACGCAGGGCGTCAAGCTGTTTCTGATCGGACTTGCCAAAAAGGTACTGGTAGCGAATGCGATGGGCAACCTGTGGGACATTCTGCGCAGCGGCGGCGACGAAGGCGGCGCCGTCGGCGCATGGGCAGGCATCATTGCTTACACCTTCCAGATATATTTTGATTTCAGCGGCTATTCCGACATGGCAATCGGACTGGGCAAGATGTTCGGCTTTGAGTTCATCAAGAACTTTGACTATCCGTATATATCGGAAAGTATCACAGAATTCTGGCGGCGCTGGCATATTTCACTGGGAACGTGGTTCAGAGAATATGTCTATATCCCGCTGGGAGGAAACCGCAAAGGACTTGCCCGACAGATCATCAATATGAGCGTGGTATGGTTTTTAACGGGATTGTGGCATGGCGCAAGCTGGAACTTTATTTTGTGGGGCGTCTATTTTGGCATATTGCTGATTTTAGAGAAGTCATTTTTACTCAAGCTGCTGAAAAAAGCACCGGCAATCGTCAGACATCTTTATGCGCTGCTGTTCATTGTACTGGGCTGGGTACTGTTCTATTTTGAAGACATGGGCAGAATGGGAGAATTCATCGGCAGGCTGTTCGGCTCGGCAGGCTTTGGAGCAAGCATGGATATCACGGCGGCAATCCTGTCATATCTGCCTTTGCTGATTGCGGCTGCGTTGGTATCAACGCCACTGTTCAGTTTTCTGTATCATAAAATCAGCAGCAAGCCTGTACAGTATGCGCTTGACAATGCGGGATGTGTGCTGTCACTGCTGTTGTGCACGGCAACGCTTGCCGGCAGCAGTTACAATCCGTTTTTATACTTCAAGTTCTGAGAGGGGGAGGCAGCATGAAAATTAAAAACATAGTTAGATATCTGCCGACCTTTTTGTTCACGGCATTCATCTTTGCAATGGGAGTGTTGTGGATCGTTCTGCCGAAGGAGCATTATTCTGCGCAGGAAAAAAGAGTCCTGGCAGATTTTCCGGAGCTTAACGGAGAAACACTGTTCAACGGAGAATTCCAGAAAAATCTGGATACATACCTGTCCGACCACACACCCGGCAGATCGTTTTTTGTAGGACTGGGCGCCGATTATGAGCTGATAACCGGCAGAAACGGTTCTAAGGGCATTTATCTGGGCAAAGAAGGGTATCTGTTTCCGAAGCCGACCAAGCCGAACGATAATCTGACGAAGAATGCCGGCTTTATTACGGAATTTGCCGACAGCGTGAATATACCGGTTGTCATGACGGTCATTCCCTCTTCGGGTTATATCAACAGCAGCAAGCTGCCCCTGATACACGAAGAATACCGTGACGACAAGTTGATAGAAAGCTTTCGCAGCAGTCTGGGGCAGAGTGTGCGTTTTGTCGACGTGATGGAGCACTTCCGGTCAAAGGCAAAAAGTGAACAGCTCTATTACAAAACAGATCATCACTGGAATTCACAGGGAGCGTATGAATGTTATTGTTGTCTGGCAAAAATGCTGGGATATACGCCGCTGGAAGAATCGCAGTTTTCAAAAGAAACCGTCACCGGATTTTACGGTACCTCATACGCCAAGGCGGCGTTGTGGAGTGTGTCGCCTGATGAGATGGAACTCTGGCAAAACAAACGGCAGCCCGAGAACAGCGTACATATCACGATCAAAGACGGTCAGGATACAAAGACAGGGGACAGTTACTTCTTCAGGGAACAGCTCTCAAACGACGATAAATATCCGGTATATCTGGACGGCAACCACAGCCTTGTAACGGTCACTAATGATGCAGCCGAGGACAGGACGCTGATCGTGGTAAAAGATTCTTATGCACATACGCTGGTGCCGTTTTTGTCACAGCATTACAGGCATATTATCATGGCGGACCTGAGATACTATAAGAAAGATATTTCGGCATTGGCAAAAGAGAACAATGCAGAGGCGGTGCTGCTATTATATTCACTGGAAAATCTATCTGAAGATACCAATATTTCATATTTGTTCTGATAAAATGCACTGACAGAGGGAGGTCACAAAATGGCAAAGGTGGCAAGTAAATATAAAGGCATTATCTATATTATCATATCCGCCTTTTGTTTTGCCGTAATGAATCTTTTTGTCAGGGCGTCAGGAGATCTTCCGGCATTTCAGAAAAGTTTTTTCCGCAATCTGGTAGCGGTATTTTTTGCGGCAGTGATACTGTTCAGGAACAAAAGCGGCTTTCGGTGGCAAAAGGGAAATCTGAAATACCTGTTGCTGAGGGCATCTGTGGGAACCATCGGAATTGTCTGCAATTTTTACGCACTGGGAAAAATCCCACTGTCAGATGCGTCCATGCTGAACAAGATGTCGCCGTTTTTCGTCATCGTATTTTCGCTGATCCTGCTAAAGGAAAAGCTGACATTATTGCAGGGGGCGGCGGTTTTTACGGCGTTTATCGGAACGCTGTTCATTATCAAGCCGTCGTTTCAGAATATAGACCTGCTGCCGTCAGCCATCGGACTGTTGGGAGGAATGTGTGCGGGTTTTGCGTACACAATGGTCCGCATACTGGGGAACAGACATGAAAACGGTTCGCTGATCGTATTTTTCTTTTCAGCGTTTTCGTGTCTGTCGATGCTTCCGTTTCTGATTTTTGATTTTCACCCCATGGAGTGGCAGCAACTGCTGATGCTGTTAGGAGCGGGACTGGCTGCCACAGGGGGACAATTTTCCATCACAGCGGCATATTTTCATGCGCCCGCCAGAGAGATATCGGTCTATGACTACTCACAGATTATCTTTGCTACACTGCTTGGTTTTCTTTTTCTCGGAGAGATTCCGGACGTTTACAGTATTATCGGATATGTTATCATTGTATCAATGGCAGTGCTGATGTTTTTTTACAATAATAACAAGGGGATTTTCAAGCAAAAAAAAGACTCTCAGAAGCAATGAGAATAGGGCAGCGTTCGGATTAAAGTATGTATGCTGTTTGTCAATCCGATGTTTCAGTGAAGCTGATAAAAGAGGTAAGACAGCAATGCAGATGGCAAATGAATTTTCTGAAAAACGCTGATATAACAAACGTCTGTGGACGGCGCCTTCGTTTCTATCAAGCGAGCTTGTTGGAGCGAAGGTTTTTTAGGAAAGGGTTAAGACAAAAGGATCTGCACAAAAGTGAGGAATAAACATTTCCGCAGCAAATGCCTTTCAAAATGTTTGAGATCAAAGATACGGGTAAGAGTGTTCATTACATATATTTCTGACAAATGATTCCCCAAAAGCATTGGATAACAGGCTGCGAAAAAAGTTTCGTGCAAAAAAGCTCCGGTCGGGTAAAAACACCTGACCGGAGCTTCCTTTATACATTTTATTTTAAACGAAACGGCAATATCGGGGAGCAAATTTGCACTGCAAGTTTTGTGATAAGTACCTCTTGCACAGTCTGACAGAAGACGGGACGTGCAGAAATTGTTTTTTCGCTGGAGTTTCCGCAATCTCCCTGAAGAATCATTTTTCATATTGTTTTGAGTACTGAGTCGGCATGAAAGAGGTATTGCTGAATCCGGACATGGAAAGTCACCTTGCCGTACTTAAAACATAACGCCTTGCCTTGCATGAAAGATATTACTGCGACGAATGGAGCAATACTTGGCAATCAATCACAACTCTTTGCCGTACATGGCAGATAATACTGCAAGGAAAGAAATAACGCTCAAAAAAACATCAGAATGCTAAGTGAAAAGCATTGTCAACGGTTTATAGTAGTTTTGTTTTGTATCTGTGAATTATTCAAGATGACATTCCACTTCATTGAGCTTTCCGACAATCGGTTCGGGATCAATGCCCTGACGGGTGTAATAATCCGATAAAGCTGCTTTAATCGCTTGTTCGGCAAGCACGGAACAATGAACTTTGACAGGCGGCAGACCGTCCAGCGCTTCCATAACGGCTTTGTTGGTAAGCAGCAGTGCTTCTTTGATCGGTTTCCCTTTGACCAGCTCGGTAGCCATGGAACTGGTAGCAATGGCAGCGCCGCACCCGAAGGTTTTGAAGCTGACATCGGTAATAATATCGTCCTTCACTTTAATATACATTTTCATAATATCTCCGCAGCGGGAGTTGCCGACTTCGCCGATTCCGTCAGCGTCAGTCATTTCTCCGACGTTTCTCGGATTAGCGAAATGATCCATTACTTTTTCACTGTATGCCATAAAAAACACCCTTTCTGATGATTAGTTTCCTGCATTACGGACAATTCTTTCCCATAAGGGAGACATATCTCTCAGCCTGTTGATAATCTGTGGAATAACGGACAGAATATAGTCTATATCCTCTTCGGTATTGTCGTCACCGAGCGTGAGACGCAAAGAGCCGTGAGCAATTTCGTGTGGAAGCCCCAGTGCCAGCAGAACATGACTGGGATCAAGCGAACCGGAGGTGCACGCAGAGCCGGAGGAGGCACTTACACCGTTGAGATCGAGCATCAGCAGCAACGATTCACCTTCAATCCCCTCAAAGCACATATTGACGTTTCCGGGCAAGCGGTGCAGTCTGTCGCCGTTAATGCGGGAGCGTTCAATCGTGAGCAGACCGTCAATCAGCCGGTCACGCATCTTTGTCAGACGGGGAATTCTTTCGGGAATGCCGTCAACCGCTTCTTTCAGAGCTGTTGCCATACCCACAATACCGGGAACGTTTTCGGTACCGGCACGCTTGCCTCTTTCCTGAGCGCCGCCTGTAATCAGATTCGGCAGATTGAGTCCTTTGCGGACATACAATGCGCCCACGCCTTTGGGACCGTGGAACTTATGAGAAGACAAAGACAGCATATCCACCCCCAGTTCCTGCACGTCAACAGGGAGAGTGCCCACAGCCTGAACGGCGTCGGTATGAAACAGTACGCCTTTTTCGTGTGCGACAGCGCACAATTCACGAATGGGCTGAACGGTGCCGATCTCATTATTGGCAAACATCAGTGTGACCAGAGCAGTATCATCACGAAGGGCAGCTTTCAGCTCATCAGGACGAATCAGACCGTTTTCATGTACTTCCAGAAGAGTGATTTCAAACCCCTGTTTTTTCAGATCGTCCAGCGTGTGGAGGACGGCATGATGTTCGAAAGCGGAAGAAACGATATGTTTCTTTCCTTTTTTACTGCCAATGGCAGCAGCGCCCCGAATAGCCCAGTTGTCCGCTTCACTTCCGCCTGAAACAAAAAATATATCTGCCGGACGAGGGGCGTTCAGACATTCCGCCATTGTCATACGAGCCTGATCGACAGCCTTCTGAGCTTCACTTCCCGCACGGTACAGACTGGAAGGATTACCGTAACAGTCTGTAAGATAGGGCATCATGGCGTTAAGAGCAGCGGCAGAAAGTTTTGTCGTGGCGGCATGGTCAGCATAAATATGTTTGGACATTTTTTTACCTCTTTTCTTTTATCTGCAACACAACAGGATGGATATGACCTGTTTTCTGTGAACTATTATACAGCAGTCGGATACAAAAATCAATACTATTTTGATAAATCATATATAAATAGTATGAAATAATAGACAAGGGAATCCATTCCGATACTGATAGTCGATAAGAAGCCTTCAATCAATTTGAGAAGAAGCCTGAGACAGAGTTGAGCGGAATGTATCACAGAACAAGGCAAAAATCAAAGGAATGCTTTGCGGTTTTTTGAGAATTGGCAGCGAAGCTATGAGTTATTGAACGCAGAAACAGGAAAGTACTTCATTGATGACTCATTATGAACTTTAACTCGGAGCAAAGCCCGATGTAAGCTCGCTTAACATCGGCTGCATTGATCCAACCTCACCGCAGGAGCTTTAGCTCCTCGGG
>JBGUWM010000188.1:0-4008 GCA_045221175.1 Acutalibacteraceae bacterium
AAACTCTGAACCCGCCGTTAATGTGACTATCGCAGGCAGAAAACTACCCCAAAGGCGGACACGGGTGCAGCGTCACGCTGCCGCACCCGGCAGGCGAGACCCGGGGGGACATCGGTGATTGGTTATACAAATTGTAAAGTTGAAAACTGAGTTTTCAACATGGCGATGTTGAATAAGTTCAAAACTTGTATTACAAATCGTAATAAACAAAAATATATTACAGGAAAATAGCGCTTGACATTTTTTGACACCCTATATATGGTAGTTTTATCGACTGATTTTTCTAAAAAAACAATATATATGCTTCAACATGAGCGTTGATAAGTTTTCAACATTTTCAACATGAAGATGTTGAAAACTTGTTTTGGCAATGAAATACATATTTTTTTTGATAATTCTACGATTAGTAATGACGCATATTCGCACAAAGCAACCGATTTTACAAATTGTAATGAGGGTAAAAAGTATACCGACTGTATAAAATAAAAATTCAAAAAAAGAAAAAATCCCTTGACAAACAGAATGAAATACGCTATAATAAACAAGCTGATTACTTCGGTAGTTCAGCTTGATATGGCGGCATAGCTCAGTTGGCTAGAGCATTCGGTTCATACCCGGAGTGTCGTAGGTTCAAATCCCACTGCCGCTACTCTTTTAGTGAATATTGGTTTGAATAGCTGAATGCCGGGATTAACGGCTGTTCGCTATTCACCTCACTATTCATGATCCGGCCCGATGGTCAAGCGGCTAAGACACCGCCCTTTCACGGCGGAAACACGGGTTCGATTCCCGTTCGGGTCACTTTTGAAAAGAAGCTTCAGAAGAAGCTTCTTTTTTTATTGCCTTGTGTTATACTATCTGTAGAAAATACAAATAGTAATATTGCGACAAAAAAAACAAGCGTTGACAGAAAACTCTGCCAGCGCTTGCTCGTCGTGATCCTGTGCCTCATGAAAAAAACGCAAAGTTTATTCATTTTCTTTTTCATCCGGAGACAGTCCGTTTTCTATAATGACGTCTACTGCCGCAAGAAGCTCCCGATAGCGGAGCAGCATAAATTTCAGGTATTCTTTGCCGGTTTCCGTTATGGTGTAATAATTTCTTGTGCGATGACTCTCGGTGATTTCCTGCGAAAACTCAGTAACATAGCCTTGTTCTTGCAGTCGATACAAAACAGGATAGAGAAAATTCATTTTATAGGTACTGTTGCTTCGTTTTTCCAATTCCTGCGATAAATTGTAGACGTACATTGGTTTTTCGTTCAGAAGTAAGAGTGTCATCATCGGGCTGGTGGCTCTTTTGAAGGAATCTTCAAAAGAGCTTTTGGCATCTTTATTAGCGATTCTTCCCATTTGTCATCACCTTTCTTGTTAACTTATTTTCTACCATATATTAGCAAATTATTAGTTTGTAATCAAGATATATTCCGAAAATTTGTTGTTAAGATAATGTAAATAATGTATGTAAATAACATTGAAAAAATTTAAGGAAAGCAATAAATTCATCAAACAAAACAAAAAACAGGCATATAATCCCTGTTTATCAAGGATAATATGCCTGAATTATGATGTGTGAGATGGAGATTACTTGTTTTGTGCAGCTTCTGCGATAACCTTCTGAGATACGACAGCCGGTGCCTCTTCGTAGCGCTCAAACGCAAAGGTAAAGAAACCTCTGCCCTGTGTACACTGGCGGATAAAGGTTGAGAAGTCACTCATTTCAGCCTGCGGAACCTCTGCCTCGATGGTTTGCATACGGTCTTCCGAAGGATTCATGCCCAGTACACGACCTCTTCTTTTTGTAATTTCGCCCATAATATCGCCCATGTTAGCGTCCGGAACAGTTGCCTTCAGCAATCCCACAGGCTCCAGCAGAACAGGAGATGCGTCCGGCATACCTGCCTTATACGCCAGAGAAGCGGCTGTCTTAAAGGACATTTCGGAAGAATCTACCGGGTGATAGGAGCCGTCGTAGAGTGTCGCCTTCAGACCGACAACAGGATATCCTGCCAGCGGTCCTTTGGAGATGCTGTCACGCAGACCTTTTTCAACGGCAGGGAAGAAGCCCTTTGGTACTGCGCCGCCGACAACTTTTTCTTCAAAGATCATATCGTCGCTGTCACAGGGCGAGAACTCGATCCATACGTCACCGAACTGTCCGTGACCGCCTGTCTGCTTTTTATATCTGCCCTGAACCTTCACCGACTTGCGGATCGTTTCACGATAAGCAACCTTCGGCTTGGAGAGAACAACGTCTGTGCCGTATTTGGATTTCAGTTTGGAAACGATGACGTCAAGGTGCTGTTCGCCCATACCGCTGATGATCATCTGATGAGTTTCGTGATTGGTTTCGAACTTGATGGTCGGATCCTCTTCGCAGAGTTTTTGTACGCCAAGGGCTACTTTTTCTTCGTCACCCTTGGTTTTTGGCGCAATCGCCATCGTCAGCGAAGGAGCGGGATAATCAATGCCGTCCAGAATCACCTTACGGGCAGGAGCGCAAAGCGTATCGCCTGTATTGGTACCGGAAAGCTTGGCAACAGCGCCGATGTCACCGGCACCGATATATGGAGCGTCCTCCAGTTTTTTGCCCCGGATCGTCATGACCTTTGAGATTCTTTCGTTATTGCCGGTTCTCATATTAACCAGAGGCGTATCGGCAGATACTTTTCCGGAAATAACCTTAAAGTAAGACAGTTTTCCTACAAACGGGTCGGCAATGGTCTTGAAGACGATTGCCGCAGAAAGTGCGTCTTCATTTACGTTCAGTTCAACCGGACTGCCTTCCGTATCCAGCGCCAGTTCTGCTGCTTTATCCTCGGCGGTAGGCGCAAGCCAGATCAGACCGTTGAGCAACTGCTCAACACCGTAGGTCAACAAAGCGTCGCCGCAGAATACGGGGCTGATCGTACCGTTTTTGACGCCCTTGCTGACGCCGACGATGATTTCTTCGGGAGTGAATTCCTCTCCGGAGAAGTATTTTTCGAACATTTCGTCACTGGTTTCTGCAACAGCCTCGTTGATAGCGGTTCTCAGACCCTCCAGTCTGTCGCCCATGTCGGGGATCGGAACGGTGGTCACTTTGCCGTCAACATACTTATAGGCTTTATATTCCAGCAGGTTGACGTAGCAGTCAGCCTGACCGTCTACAATATAGGGAACAACAACAGGACAAACCGAAGGACCAAAGGAAGCCTTCAGGTTTTCGAATACACGGTAGAATCTTGCGCTTTCGTCGCAAAGACCGTTTACAAAGAAAATCTTTGTCAGAGAGCGTTTATCTGCGGCTTTTGCAGCCTTTTCCGTACCGACGCAAACGCCGTCCTTACCTGAAACAGTGATCAGAACAGAATCGGCAGCTCTTACAGCTTCATACAGACCGCCTTCAAAGTCAAAAAGACCGGGAGCATCTATGATATTGATTTTCTTGCCCTTCCATTCAACAGGAGCAACGCCTGCCTGAACCGAAGTTTTACGCTTGATTTCTTCGGGATCGAAGTCGAAAATGGTATTGCCGTCGCTTACCTTGCCGAGTCTTTCGGAATTGCCTCCGAGAAAGAGCATCGCTTCAGCAAGAGAAGTCTTGCCCGAGCCGCTGTGACCGGCCAGCGCAATGTTGAAAATGCTTTTTGCGGGATACTGTTTCATAGGTTTGTTTTCCTCCTTAAATAATATCATTAAGCCTTAAAGCAAAAAATACAATATTTTTTACAAAGCACAAATAGATTATATCGTATTTGCACATATTTGTCAATGTATATTTCCGTCGAAGCATGGAATCGCAGCATGACATTCAGTTTTACCGGACAGCCGCATGGGGCAGCCCGTTTTCCGGCGGAAAATAGATTATCTCCCTGTGCTGCTTGTCGGATCGGTCGGTGCTTCCGGTGCGTGACCGCACTGGACGATTCGCAGGGACGTCCGCTAACGCTCCCTTGATTTCTACAACCAAAAAGCTCAGTCCGCGTACCAGACTCTCTGCAAAACTCTGAACCCGCCGTTAATGTGA
>JBGUWM010000189.1:0-19018 GCA_045221175.1 Acutalibacteraceae bacterium
GTTTTGGGCGATTTCTTTACGGACAAATCATTTAATTTAGAAAATCCACAAAAAGTATCTTGACAAACTCGACCCCGAAGGAACAGGCTATCGTGCAAAGACGAGATTTGCAAAGTTTTATAATCTTCCTGAGCTGATGGCGATGTTCAAAGAGGTTGCCGATATTCAGACAGCCGATATGCTCAATCTCCCTACGCCCGAAGCGCACTATCACAATGTAGCTGTCAAGCCGTCCGATTTCCAAAAGGATATGGTTGAGGAGCTTGGAAAACGAGCCGAAAAGATACGCAACGGAATGGTGGACGCGAGCGTCGATAATATGCTGAAAATCACCAACGACGGACGCAAGCTCGCGCTCGACCAGCGTATGCTCAATCCGATGTTGCCTGATTTTGATGGCAGCAAGGTCAACGCCTGTGTGGATAATATCTTCCAAATATGGCAGGATAACGCAGATAAGAAGTCAGCACAGCTTGTGTTCTGCGACCTCTCAACGCCGAAGCCGGATGCGGAATTTTCTGTCTATACCGATATTCGCAGAAAGCTCATTGAGCGCGGCGTACCGGAGAGCGAGATCCGCTTCATACACGAAGCGAACACTGAGGTACAGAAGCAGGAGCTTTTCAAAAAGGTGCGGCGCGGCGAGGTCAGAGTGCTGCTTGGTTCTACTCAGAAGATGGGAGCAGGCACGAATGTTCAGAATAAACTGATAGCCTTGCACGATATAGATTGCCCTTGGCGACCTTCTGATCTGGAGCAGCGGTCAGGCAGAATTATCCGTCAGGGTAATGAAAACAGCGACGTTCATATCTACCGATATGTTACGGAGCAGACCTTTGACAGCTACCTTTATCAGCTTGTTGAGGGTAAGCAGAAATTCGCGTCACAAATTATGACATCGAAATCTCCTGTCCGTTCTGCCGAGGATATAGACGAAACAGCGTTATCGTATGCCGAGATTAAAATGCTTGCTACGGGCAATCCCCATATCAAAGAGAAGATGGATTTGGATATTCAAGTCCAAAAACTCAAACTTTATAAATCCAACTATCTCTCTGAAAAGTACGCGCTGGAGGATAGAATTCTTAAATACTATCCGCAGGAAATCGCGCGTCTGACGGCGAGCGTCGAAGGTCTGACAAAAGACCTTGAAACGGCAAAAGTCCATCCAAAAGAGGTAGCAGGAAAGTTTGTCGGTATGGTTATCAACGGATTTAACTTTACCGAAAAAGCAGAAGCAGGACAGGTGCTTATCGAATCCTGCAAGGCAAAAACCACACCGGAGCCTACACCTCTCGGAGAGTATCGCGGCTTCAAAATGGAGCTTGCGTTCGACACCTTTACGCGCGAATATGAGGTAAAACTTAAAGGGCATTTTACTCATTCTGTTTCCCTCGGCACAGATGTTTACGGTAATATTACTCGAATTGATAACGCCATAGACAATCTTGAAACCCGTCTGAATCAGGCGAAGGCTGACCTTGAAAACACCAAAACACAGCTTGAAACAGCAAAGGTTGAGGTAGAAAAGCCCTTTGCCCAAGAGGAAGAATTGAAACAGAAAATGGCTCGCTTGAATGAGCTTAACGCCCTGCTGAATGTAGATAAGCGCGAAAATGAAATTGTTGGCGGTGAGCCTGATGAGGGCGAACAGCCAACGAAAAACCGTGACCGCGACTGTCGTTAGGAGGTAGTGTGTATGCCTTATGTCAGCTCAGACGATATTCTTGAAGCGAGAAAAATGGATTTGCTGACCTATTTGCAGAACTACGAACCACAGGAGCTTGTTAAGTTTTCGGCGGACACCTACACGACAAAAAGCCACGACAGCCTTAAAATTTCCAACGGAAAATGGATGTGGTGGTCGAGAGGAATCGGGGGCTACACAGCCCTCGATTACCTTGTCAAAGTAGAAAATATGCCCTTTATCAAGGCGGTTGAAACAATCATAGGTAGGTGCGCGGCGACGCCGCCTACCTATGTGAAGCCCACAAATCCTGCGCCGAAAGTTTTGCTGTTACCGCCGAAAAGCGCAACTACTACCGCTATAACTTCGTACCTTTGCGGTAGAGGGATTGATAAAAGCATTATAAAAAGTTGTATCAATCACGGCTTAATCTTTGAAAGTTTACCGTACCATAATGTTGTATTTGTCGGTTTAGATAAGGATAATAAACCGAGATACGCTTCATTCCGCGCGGCAAATGATAAGAGAATATTAGGCGATTGCACTGGCAGCGACAAGCATTTTTCATTCAAAATAGCTGATGGACAAAGCAAAACCGTCCACATCTTTGAGTGCCCGATTGACCTTTTGTCTTACGCGACTTTGCTCAAAATGAGAGGTTATGACTACACGAAAACAAACCTTGTTTCTCTTGCCGGAGTGTATTCGCCTGCAAAAAATATTTATGAGAGCAAGGTTCCTGTTGCGCTTCAAAAGTATCTTGAAGATAACCCCGATACAACCAAAATCATTACCCATTTTGATAATGACCGAACAGGTGTATTGGCTGCCGAAGCAATAAAAGTATTGTTGCAAGGAAAGTATAACGTCGTTGATTTTCCACCGCCGCGCGGTAAGGATTTCAACGACTTTCTTTGTTTGGAGAGGAAGATCCAACGAAACAAACCACCAATAAACAGAGGTGAACGCGAATGAATATCAACATTTATCAGATTGACACATCAAGGGACAGAAAGCGGATTTGCTTTTTCGGGCTTGATGAAATCAAAGAATTGACGGGAGAAGATACGCTGAACAGCGGTATATATGATAAGATTTTCAGCGGCGATGTTGACTGCAATAATCTTGAAGCTGTGTACCGTATGTTTAACACCGACCATCCCGAAGGCTACACAGGGAGATCACTTTCTGTTTCCGATGTCGTAGAAATAACGGACGGTGACAAAAAAGGATTCTATTTCTGTGACAATATCGGCTTTCAGAAAATCGACTTTGACAGCTCGATGTGCAAGGATATGACCGCGACAGAAAAGCTATCCGTGCTTTTGATTCAGCCCGGCAAAGCACCGAGAATGGTCGAGATTCCTGATACTCTTGATGCGATGCAGGAGCTTGTCGGCGGCTATATCGAGGAATATATGCCGTTCGATGATGAAGTCGCCATTATCGTAAACGAGGAAGGAAAGCTCAACGGATTGCCGCCAAACAGAGCAATCTACGCTGAAAAGGCTGAAACAGAAATACCGTCTTACGCAGAGCTGAAACGGATTTTTATGGAGGCTGAGAGCGTCCGAAAACATCTTACAGCTCATATCACTTTTACAGCCGACAGTTTCAAAAAAGAGTATTCAGAGCAGTCGAGAACGTATGTAGTGAGCAGCGACAACAAGGCTTATTGGAGCAAACATCTCGGCTTATCTATCTTCGGTTCGTGCCTTGACGGAACCGATCAGCGTGTCAATCTCGATAAGTATATGTCGGAGGAACACGGCGGAGCTGATGGTTGGAAGGTAGAAAAATGTGTTTTAGTATCTTCCGAAAAGGAGATTTCCGATATAATTGTCGGCGATTTCTTTATCGTAAAATCGCCTGTTGACTCTGACAAATACCAGAGTTTGCCGAAGGATTTGGCTAAGAAATACGCCGAAAAATTCAAATATCCCGAAAGATTTTACCGTCAAAACGGTGAGATAAAAGTCCATCAAATCAAACCGAAGGAGCGTTCAGACGAACGATAAATCAAGAAAAACTATCGAGGGAGAAAACCTATGTCACATCTAAACAAGCAGACTGTTTTTACTCCTACCAAGCAAAAAACAGTAAAGGCTTGTTAGGGGACGCTCCCCCTAATACCCCGTATAAAAGAAGGTGATACACAATGCGACGAACTGTAAAAAAACAGTATTGGCTCACGCCGGACGAGGACGCCGAGCTGAAACGAAAAGCGAGAATGACTTGTCTGAGCGAAGCGGCGCTGACACGGTTTCTGATTAACGGCTTTGTGCCGAAGCAAAAGCCCGATGAGAAGGTCGCGGAATTTTTACGCCAGCTTATTTTACTCGGCAATAACCTTGATCGGCTTTTGACAAAAGCCTATTCGTTAGGCTATATTGACACACCGTTACTGCAAAATGAAATCCAGAAGTGGAATCAGTTTCAGCTTGCGGTTGAGAAAGAATTTCTATGTCCAGAAAAGAGTGATCTGTTTGGCAACAAGTAAACTTTGGGCTGTAAAGTACAACCTAAAAAAAGTCATCGACTATGCCGCCAATCCAAATAAGACCTACAATCCGAAATTCTCCGACGAACAGTATAAGGCACTTGCCGATGTGCTGACCTATGCCGAGAATGAGGAGAAAACCGAGCAGCAGTTTTTTGTTCAAGGCATCAACTGTAATCCGTCGATTGCCCGTGAGCAGTTTGTTGAGGTAAAGAAAAGATTTGGAAAGACGGACGGCATACAAGCCTATCACGGTTATCTCAGCTTCAAGGAGCAGAATATAACGCCCGAACAGGCACAGGCGATTGGTATGGAATTTGCACAGAGAGTTTGGGGAGAGCGTTTTCAAGTAGTTGTCACCACTCACCTAAATACACAGCACCTTCATTGCCACTTTGTGATCAACAGTATTTCCTGTGTTGATGGAAAACGATTGCAGAACTCAGAAAAGGCTTGGTTTAAGTTTCGCCATATTGCGGATGAGCTTTGTAAGGAACACGGACTATACTACAACCCGAATCCGAGAAGAAAGGTCATAACAGAGTATCATCAAACGCAACTTGAAAGAGCCGGTATGCCTACGCGCTATTCTTTATTGCGTGAAGCGATTGACACGGCGATTGAGCATAGCGGCAGCTTGAAGGAGTTTGAAAAGAATCTCCAAAAGCTCGGCTATCAGTATCAGCTCAGCGAAAGCCGCAAGTATTGGACGGTCACGCCAGTCGGCAGAAAGAAGCCTATCCGACTTATCAATCTCGGCGAGAACTATTCCAACGCCGCTATCCGTCAAAGACTTCTTGAAAACAGCAGCCGTCTTGACTTGAAACCGTTTCATCCGCAGACGGTCGTCATTCGTCAGTATCACTTGGCTACACGGGAGGATAGAATCAAAAAGCGCGGCGGTTTATACGGTATGTATCTATACTACTGTTACCGCCTCGGTTATTTACCGAAATACAAGATAAAACAGAATACGGCTCGGCTTCATTATCTACTGCGAGAAGATTTGATGAAGCTGGATAAGCTGACCGCAGAAACAACGCTGCTTGGCAGAGAGAACATTCAATCTGTTGAGCAGCTTGTTATATATAAAGGTTCAGTCGAGAACGAAATAAAAACCTTGACCGAGGATAGAGCGCAGCTTTATAGGCAACGGAGGATGAAGGCTTTTGAAGCTGAACGTCCCGAAATCAAGGCAAAGATTTCTTCTCTTACTGATAAATTATGGAAATTCCGCAAGGAACTTCGCCTTTGCGATGATATTCTTGAGAGATCGGGCGAGATAAAGCACAATCTCGAACAAGTCATTGCAGAGGAAGAAAAAACACAAGGAAAGGAGGCGCGCAGTTATGACCAATGGCGGTGATGCTGCCGAACAGGTTGTCAGACTTTCGCTTGAAGGCTTTGAGGTCGCGGCGAAGCTGTCCGGCTCGGCGGCAAAAGAAATCGCGCTGTTACTCATTTCTGTCTTGAAGCAGGAACACAAAACCAAAGGCAAGGCTCGACTTACCAATATGATCAAGTCCGGCAAGGAGCTAAAGGTTTTTTCCATTCCGCAGAAGGATTTGAAAAAGTTTGTGCAGCAGGCTAAACGGTACGGCGTTCTTTACAATGTTCTCAGGGATAGGAACAGCAAGTCCGATAATTCCCCTGTGGATATTATCGCCCGTGCCGAGGACGCATCCAAAATCCAGCGTATCGTTGACCGCTTTGAGCTTGGTAAGGTGGATAAGGCATCTATTGTATCTGAGGCAGAGAAGGATATAGCCGACAGAAAAGAAGCCGAGATCGAACGCCCCGTCAAGACAAAGGGACAGCTTATCGTTGAAGAAACCGTTGGGAAAAAGAACAAGGAAACACGCAGCCATTCAAACCCCAATGCAGCCAAAACGGACAAAAGCCCTCCGTCAAGGCGTTCCTCAGATCGGAAATCAACGCGCTCTGATAAGGGTAAAGCAAAACAGCCTGATAAGCCTTCCGTTCGGGAGGAACTTGAACGTATAAAGGCTCAGTCGGACAAGAGCAAAGGAGCAGATCGCAAGGTTCCCGAAAAGAAAGCGGAGAAAAAAACTCCGACAAAAAACGGTCAGACTAAGCATAAACAGCCTAAACCGAAAAAGAAAAAAACAAAGGAGAGATAATTCCTTATGACAAAGGATTTTATTGCCAAAAGAAATAATCGTCAGCAGAACACCCGGCGCGAGCAGCTCAGTCCGCAGGAATGGGCGGAGAAAAAACAGCTCGAAAAAGAATCTGTTTATCAGTTGATTGACAGCACAGCCGAGGAGATTTCCGAGAATCCTGACAAGCTCAAGGCGTTCCTCGATGTGCAGGCGCGTATGGACAAGTATTCGTCCGCTAACGCCCTGCTAATTTACAGCCAGCTTCCCGAAGCAACACGGCTCAAGGATTTTGCAGGCTGGGGCGAGGACAATGTCCGCGTGAAGAAAGGCGCAAAGAGCATTTCCATTCTGGAGCCTGTGGAGTACACCAAAAGCGACGGCTCACAGGGTATCTCCTATAATGTGAAGAAAATGTTTGATGTGTCGCAGACCAACGGCAAAAAGCAGCCTGCGCCTACACTCAACCGTGACACGGATGATATTATCGCCGTGATGGTTGATACCTCGCCCGTCAATGTTGAGTTGATCGACGAAATGCCGCAGCCGGGCATGGGCGCGTTCTACAAGAACGAGGATCAAACCCTCTATATCCAGCGCGGCTTTGATGACAGCGTTAAGCTGGTACAAAACATTGCACAGGAGCTTGCGTTTGCTCAGCTTTCCATTCAGAGCGACAGCTACAGTCGCAGAGATATGGGATTCAAGGCTGTCTGCGTCGGTTATATGGTATGCAAGAAGCTCGGTGTTGAAACCAAGAGCTTTGCGGTCAACCGTATTCCCGCCGACTGGAAGGATATGGACGCGAAAGCTGTCCGTTCCGAATTGTCACAGATGCGTTCCGCTTTGGGCGAGATTGCTACCCGCGTTTCCGATGAGCTTTATCGTCAGAAGCAGGAGCGCACAAAAGACCGTGAGAGATAATCGGAGGTGCTTTCCGTGAAAGAGCCTCATTATCATCTCTACCTCGACGATGACGAGCATAGTATCATCATTCGTTCTCTGAATACGCTGAAAACGGAGCTGATAGAGAACGGCATCACCACCGACGCGGTGGACGATCTGATTGTAAAGGTCGGTCACGCGCCGCAGAAAAAGCTCAAGGTAGTTGAAAAGAGCGTAGATGATGCGAGGTAACGATAAAAAGACCGTTCTGATTTTATCGGTAATAGGTATCGTCCCTGTTGTTTGGATTGCGCTGTGTGTCGCGCCTTTCGCAAAGGGCGGACTTGTAGAGATGTTATCCTCTTTATCGAAAGCCTTTGAGAATCCGTTGAATATCAAGTTGTGTGAGGACAGCCTAAAAACTGTCCTCATTTTTCTTGCCGTCTATTTTGTGGGTATCGGTATCTATCTTTCAACACGGAGGAACTATCGCCGCGGCGAAGAACACGGCTCCGCTAAATGGGGCGAAGCCGAGAAGATCAACAAGAAGTACCGTCAGCGAAACGACTTCAAGAATAAGCTGATGACGCAGAATGTTCGGATCGGACTAAACGCCAAGAAGCACAGACGTAATCTTAACACACTTGTATGCGGCGGCTCCGGCGCAGGCAAAACGCGGTTTTACTGCAAGCCTAACCTAATGCAATGCAATACGTCCTTTGTTATCCTCGATCCTAAAGGAGAAATTCTGAGAGATACAGGCAATTTGCTTGAAGCAGAGGGCTATGAAATCCGAGTGCTTGACTTGCTCAATATGGAGCGCAGTCATTGCTACAATCCGTTCGTGTATATCCAGAACGATAACGATATTCAAAAGCTGGTCACTAATCTTTTCAAAGCCACTACGCCGAAAGGCTCGCAGAGCAACGATCCCTTTTGGGACACATCCGCTTCAATGCTGTTGACCGCCTTGATGTGTTATCTTCATCACGAAGCGCCTGTTGAGGAGCAAAACTTCCCGATGGTGATGGAAATGCTCAGAGCAGGAGCGATTGAGGATGAGGACAGCAACGATGACACGCCGCTGGATATTCTATTCCATCGGCTTGAATGTCGCAATCCCGAACACATCGCGGTTAAGTATTACAAAGGTTATCACTCAGGCTCGGCTAAAACGCTGAAATCTATACAGATAACGCTGATAGCAAGGCTTGAAAAATTCAACCTTGACAGCGTCGCCGCGCTGACTGCGACAGATGAAATGGATTTATCGCTGTTAGGCAAGAAAAAGACTGCTTTATTTGCGCTTATTCCCGACAACGATTCAAGTTTCAATTTCTTGGTATCCATTCTCTATACGCAGTTGTTTCAACAGCTTTTCCACGACGCGGACTTTGTTTATAAAGGAGCCTTGCCCGTACCCGTCCATTTTCTGATGGACGAATTTGCAAATGTTTCGCTGCCCGATGATTTTGATAAAGACCTTGCGACAATGCGCTCGCGCGGCGTATCGGTCAGTATCATTTTGCAGAACTTGGCACAGCTCAAGGCGTTGTTTGAAAAGCAATGGGAAAGTATTGTCGGTAACTGCGATGAGTTTTTGTATCTCGGCGGCAACGAACAGAGTACGCATAAGTATGTTTCGGAGCTGCTTGGTAAGGAAACTATCGACACGAACACTTACGGCAAGAGTACCGGACACAGCGGTAACTATTCAACGAATTATCAGATTGTCGGCAGAGAGCTGATGACGCCCGATGAAGTCAGACTGCTTGATAACGACTATGCAATCCTCTTTATCAGAGGTGAACGTCCTGTAAAGGACTTGAAATACGATATATTGAAGCATCCCAATGTTGACCTGACAGCCGACGGCAGCGGAGGATTCTACCGTCACGGCGAGGTTAAAGATGATGTCGCATCTATTCAGCTTGAGAGCTTTGATGTATCTTGGCTTGAAAAATCAGAATCATTTGAAACAAGCTATGAACTCAAATCAAGCGAGGAGCTTGAAGAAGAATTATTAAAAGAACAGGAGTAATTAACAATGAGATTTTCTAAAAAGAATTCTAACCGTCTGCCGATGAAGGGCAAGGTCAAAACAGGCTTTCGTGTTTACTGCGCTGTTGTAATCGCCGTAATGCTTGCCGTGTGCTGCTTTTCCGTAACCGCGTTTGCGGCTGGTAATGATGCACTTTCCGCAATCAACAACCTTTCCACCTTTATCTTTGGACTTATCCGCGCGATTGGTCTGATCCTGACCGGCTTTGGTATCGTACAGATCGGTCTTTCGCTTAAATCACACGATCCGTCGCAGAGAGCTAACGGCTTTTTAACCCTTGCAGGCGGCGTAATCATCACCTTTGCAAAGGAAATCCTCAATCTCATTATCGGCTCTTAAACAGACAAGAGGTGTGGCTGCTTTTGCGGCCATACCTCAAACTATTAAGGAGGTGCTTTAATGTCCGATAATTGGGTTGTTGGCAATTTGCAAAACGCGC
Organism: Acutalibacteraceae bacterium; assembly: GCA_045221175.1. Lineage (GTDB taxonomy): Bacteria > Bacillota > Clostridia > Oscillospirales > Acutalibacteraceae > UBA1213. Next base: position 9,694 of record JBGUWM010000189.1, read on the forward strand.
TCGACACTTGGAACGCGAAAGTTACCGAACTATGGTCGCTTATACTGACCGATCCAAAAAACTTCAAGGGCGGCGGAATTTGGACTGCTATCTCAAATGTCAATACCGCTATGCAGGCAATCGGAACAGGATTGCTTGTACTGTTCTTTGTCATCGGTGTTGTAAAAACCTGTGGCAGTTTTGCAGAGGTAAAAAAGCCCGAACACGCTGTAAAGCTATTTGTCCGCTTTGTTTTGGCGAAAGCTCTAATTACAAGCGGAATGGAGCTGATGACAACTCTGTTTGGAATCGTCCAGAGCGTTATCGCTCAGATTATGACTTCATCAGGAGTTGCATCGGCTACCGATACGGTGTTGCCTGACAAGATGGTAACGGCGATTGAGAACTGCGGTTTTTGGGAGAGCATACCGTTATGGGCGGTCACGCTGATCGGCGGACTGTTCATCACGGTAATGTCGTTCATTATGATAATGAGCGTGTACGGCAGATTTTTCAAGCTGTATATGTACACGGCGATTGCGCCGATTCCGTTATCTACCTTTGCAGGCGAGCCTACGCAGAATGTCGGCAAGAGCTTTTTGAAAAGCTATTGCGCCGTTTGCTTAGAGGGCGCTGTTATCGTACTGGCTTGCATTATCTTTTCGCTGTTTGTTTCATCGCCGCCTGTTGTGGCAGAGGACGCTTCTGCCGTAACAATGGTATGGGCATATATCGGCGAGCTGTTATTTAATATGCTTGTATTGGTCGGTACGGTTAAAATGTCCGACAGAATCATCCGTGAGATGATGGGACTTTAATAAAGGAGAAATGCTTAATGGAAGTAAAAATAAACAGAGAAATCCGTGAGTACACGGAAGCGGTATTTTTTGGTCTGTCACTTCGACAGATCATTTTTTCTGCCTGCGCGCTTGCGGTAGCGGTAGCTGGTTTCTTCCTTTTGAAGCCTATGTTGGGAACGGAAACGACTTCTTGGATCTGTATTCTCGCTGCAGCTCCGTTTGCTGCGCTGGGCTTTGTGAAGTACAACGGTATGACCGCTGAACAATTCGTAATTGCTTGGTTTAAGTCGGAGTTTTTAATTCCGAAGAAACTGACATTTCATTCTACCAACACCTACTATGAAATTATGAAGCCAAGCATTGAGAAAAAGCAAAAGGAGGAAAAAAGCCGATGATTAAAACGCTTCGCAACATCTTCAGGCAGGACAAGGAAAGATTTGTTGTGCCGAAAGGTGTTCAGGATGTTATTCCGATTACTGCCATTTATGACGATGGTATTTTCCGCGTCGGTAAGGACAAGTTTACAAAAACCTTCAAATTTACCGATATTAACTATGCCGTTGCAAGCAACGAGGATAAGAAGGAGATGTTTCTTGCATACTCCGAACTGCTCAACAGCTTTGACAGCGGCGCGACAACAAAGGTCACTATCAACAACCGCAGACTGAATCGTGTGGATTTTGAACGGTCTATCCTTATCCCTCTCAGGGGCGATGAGCTTGATGTTTACCGTAAGGAATACAACGAAATGCTGCTTGAGAAGGCGACAAGCTCAAATTCTATGGTACAGGACAAATATATTACGGTATCTGTCTGCAAGAAGAATATCGAGGACGCGCGCAACTACTTTACTCGCATTTGTAATGATTTCAGAACTATTCTGAAAAAGCTCGGCAGTCAATGTGTAGAGCTTGACGCGACGGAGCGCCTGCGCGTTATTCACGACTTTTACCGCGTCGGCGAAGAAAGCGCGTTCCATTTCAATATCAAAGAAAACCGCAAGAAGGGACACAGCTTCAAGGACTATATCTGCCCCGATACAATGGAATTCAAAAAGGACTATTTCAAAATCGGCGACAGATACGGCAGAGTGATGTTCCTGCGCGATTACGCTTCTTATATCAAGGACAGTATGATTTCCGAGATCACGGAGCTTAACCGCAATATGATGATGTCGATTGACGTTATCCCTGTTCCAACGGATGAAGCTGTCCGTGAAGCCGAGAGCCGTTTACTCGGTGTCGAAACCAATATAACGAATTGGCAGCGCAGGCAGAACTCCAACAACAATTTCTCGGCTACCATTCCTTATGATATGGAACAGCAGAGAACCGAGATGAAGGAGTTTCTCGACGATTTGACAACGCGCGATCAGCGTATGATGTTCGCTGTTCTGACATTGGTACACACGGCAGACACCAAAGAGCAGCTCGACAACGATACCGACGAACTTCTCACGACAGCGAGAAAGCACCTTTGTCAGTTTGCAGTTTTGAAGTATCAGCAGATGGACGGTCTGAACACCGCGCTCCCGTTCGGCGTTCGCAAGATTGATTCCTTGCGTACCCTCACAACCGAATCTCTTTCTGTTCTGATGCCGTTCCGTGCGGAAGAAGTATTCCACGAAAAGGGCATTTACTACGGTCAGAATGTTGTATCGAAAAATATGATTATCGCTAACCGTAAGCAGCTCCTTAACGGCAACGCTTTTGTTCTCGGCGTTTCGGGCGGCGGTAAATCGTTCTTTGCCAAGAGCGATATTACCAATCTGCGGCTTGCGACCAATGCGGATATTATCATCATTGATCCTGAGAGAGAATACGGCGCGCTTGTCCGCGCGTTGGGCGGCGAAGTCATCAATCTTTCGGCAACCTCTGACAACCATATCAACGCTATGGATATGTCGAAGGACTACGGTGAGGACGGAAACCCGATCACCCTCAAATCGGAATTCCTTATGTCGCTGTGCGAGCAGTTTGTTCCCATCGGCGCGAAAGAGAAGTCTATCATCGACCGTTGTACTGCTAATGTTTATCGGAGCTATCTGCAAAACAACTACACGGGCAAGGTGCCGACCTTAAAGGATTTCCGTGAGGAACTGTTAAGACAGCCTGAGCCGGAGGCTCACGATATTGCGCTCGATATTGAGTTGTATATCGAAGGCTCAATGAACACCTTTGCAAAGGAAACAAATGTTGATACCGAAAACAGCCTGATTTGTTACGATATTCTCGACCTCGGCAAGCACCTGATGTCGTTCGGTATGTTGGTCGTTATGGACAGTATCCTCAACCGCATTACCGAGAACAGAGCAAAGGGCAAGGAAACCTATATCTTTATCGACGAGATCTATCTGCTGTTCCAACACGAATACTCCGCAAATTTCTTGTTCACCCTCTGGAAGCGCGTCCGCAAGTACGGCGCGGTTGCGACGGGAATCACGCAGAACGTCGAAGATCTGTTACAGAGCCATACTGCCCGTACTATGCTTGCAAACTCTGAGTTTATCGTAATGCTCAATCAGGCATCGACTGACAGAGATGAGCTTGCGCACTTGCTGAATATTTCCGAGTTACAGCTTTCCTATATCACGAACTCCGAAGCTGGACACGGCTTGATTAAGGTCGGCAGCGCGCTTGTTCCGTTTGCAAACAAATTCCCCACAGATACCAAGCTCTACCGTTTGATGACCACCAAGCCCGGTGAATCTTCGGTAGCCTAAAAGAAAGGATACAGCCCTATGAGCAAGAAACTTTTGATTGGTATGATTGTACTGCTTGTCGCCGTTTGCGGCGTTAGCACCTATTTTCATATCAAGAACAAGATGGAATCCGAAGATAATAAGAAAACCTATGAAACCGTAGCCGCAGAAGTCGCGGCTACGGAGGACAGCACAGCCGTTTCAGCGACAGAAGCGGCTGTCAATCCTTATACGGATAACACCGTCGGCGGCAACAGCGGCACAGGCAGCGCAGGCGGAAACTATCAGAACTACACGACAACGATGAACGCGAGCGCAAATCCCGATATGGTAGGATGGATAAAGATAAACGATACCAATATCAACTATCCTGTTATGCAGACAAAGAGCAATCCCGACTACTATCTTGACCACGATTTCTATAAAAATCAGTCAGTTTACGGCTGCCCTTATGTTCAGGCGAATTGCGATGTCAAAACGCCTTCGGACAATGTTATCGTCTATGCTCACCATATGAACGACGGCTCAATGTTCGCTAATCTGGAGCTGTTCAGAAGCAAGGACTTTTGGTCGTCCCATAAGACAATCAGCTTTGATACGCTTGACAGAAAAGCCGACTATGATATTCTCGCTGTCTTTGCCATCCCTGTCGATCAGGACGATAAGAACTCATTTAAGTTTTATGAGTTTGTCAATTCCTATGATCCCGACCACTTTTCCACCTTTGTTGCAAAGTGCAAGGCATTGTCTTTCTATGAAACAGGCGTTTCCGCAAAGTACGGCGACAAACTCCTCACGCTTGCTACCTGTGAATATACCCACGATAACGGCAGACTTGTAGTTGTAGCGAAAAGGAAGTAGGCGATTGAATGCCTGATATTAAAACAAGAGATACGTTCAAAGGCACGATCAAAACGCTTGACAGAGCAAAGGTCGCCTCTGCCCGTATGAAGTCGGCTTATATCCAGACGAAGGATTCAGCCGAGCATTCTGTTGAAGCCGAGGAGCATAACGCCGCCGAGTACGCATCCGACAGAATGGAATCCGGCACCAAACGCACCGTAGAAGAAGCTGCCCACCAGACCAAAAAAGCGGTCAGGAAAGGCGCTGATAAGGTCAAGGACAAGGTTGAGCGCAAGATTGAGGACAGAGTAAAAAACAGAGTTGAGAATACTGCACAGCAAGCGTCTAAGGATATGGCGAAAAAGTCCGCTGAAAAATCCGCCAGGGCTGCAAACAGCGCGGGGCGGAGAAGTATTCGCACGGTAGAACAATCTGCTTCAAAATCAATCAAGCAATCAGCCCGATCCGCAGGAAAAGCGACCATCAAGACGGCTCAGAAAGGAACGGTCAAGACCGCCAAGACTTCCATTAAAACCGCCGAGAAAACGTCAAAAGCGGCTATCAAAACCTCAAAACACGCGGCGAAGGCTGCGCAAAAAACGGCGAAGGCTACGGCAAAGGCGGCACAGAAAGCAGCTCAGGCGGCGAAAGCGGCCGCTAAAGCTGCGGTTAAGGCGGCAAAGGCTGCCGTTCAGCTCCTTATCAAAATCATCAAGGCGATTATAGCCGCTATCAAGGCATTGGCATCCGCTATTGCCGCAGGCGGTTGGGTAGCTGTTGTTATCATCATTGTAATCTGCCTGATAGCATTGATCCTCTGTTCCGTTTTCGGCGTGTTCGCGTCCGGCGAGGATTCAGGCACAGGTATCACAATGCGGACGGCTGTTGAGGAAATCAACGCCGAATACACGCAGAAGATTGAAGATATAAAAAGTAGTCACACCTATGACAAGCTCGAAACGTCAGGTACGCGCGCGGCTTGGAAAGAGGTCATCGCCGTCTATGCAGTCTGGAAGAATATGGCAGACACCAATCCTGCCAATCCCGACGAACCTGTTGAGGTTGCTACGATGGACGAAGGCAAGAAAGAAGATCTCCGCAAACTGTTTTGGGAAATGAACTCTGTTGAATCCCGTACAGAGAAGAAAACCGAGAAGGAGCTTGTCGAGGTCACGGAAAAAGGCAAGAAGGTCAAGAAAGAAAAGAACGTCACTAAAACCTACTTGTATATCACGACCTCGCACCTCGACCTTGACACGATGATGGATAAGAAATCGTTTACTGCCGAACAAAAGAAAATGTGCCGTGCGCTGTTGGAGGACAAGAACAATGTCCTTTGGCTTGATGTGCTGCACGGTATATCAGGCGGCGCGAACAGCGATATTGTCAAGGTAGCGCAGGAACAGCTCGGCAATGTCGGCGGACAGCCTTATTGGTCTTGGTACGGCTTTAGCTCCCGTGTCGAGTGGTGCTGCTGTTTCGTCAGTTGGTGCGCCAATGAGTGTGGCTATATCGAGGCCGGTATCATTCCGAAGTATTCCGTCGTCGATGACGGCGCTGATTGGTTCAAGGCGAAAGGTCAGTGGCTTGACAAGGACGAAGAACCGCAGGCAGGAATGATAATATTCTTCGATTGGGCATATGACGGTCTTGACGGAGGCGGCGATCACACAGGAATCGTCGAGAAAGTCGAAGGCGGTAGAGTTTACACCATCGAAGGCAATTCAAGCGACGCCTGTCAGGAAAACTCATATCCTATCGGTTATTATGAGATAAAGGGCTACGGCGCTCCGGCATACTAAAACAAAAGATACCGTCCGAGTGGGCGGTATCTGATACATAAATATGAAAGGAGCCGTTAGAATGATAGGCAAAAGAATTAGATTTATTCGTAAAAAGAGGAATATGACGATGAAACACTTGGGTAAAGCGGCAGGCTTGCCGGAGAACAGCGCGGATATTCGCATCGCGCAATATGAAAGCGGAACAAGAACGCCAAAGGCTGATTTGTTGCGTAAAATCGCAGATGTACTTGAAGTATCTCCCAACGCTCTATCCGTCCCCGATCTCGATAATGTTATCGGAGTAATGCACACCTTGTTTATCTTGGAGGATTTATACAGCTTCCGCTTCACGCTTGATGATTGTACTTCCGACAGGCTCAAGAAAGCGATCAATGAATGGCAAAGAGAATATGATCGCTATTCAAACGGAGAAATCAGTAAAGAAAAGTATGATAATTGGAGATACAATTACAAATAAAAACGCCGCCCAACAGGACGGCATACATCATTCATTTGCTGTTGTTCATAGCGTTAATCATTTGCTGAACGGCAGCTTTTTGTTCGGGATTGAGATTTACCCAACCGTCGAACAGCTCCTTTAACTCCGGTGTCATTTCTACCATATCGCCCTCGGCGAAAAATTGAGAGAGCGTTATCCCAAATCCTTTGCAGATCGCTTGCAAGGTGTTGATTGAGGGTACAGTGTTTCTTTTGAAAACATTGGCTAAGGTAGTGTGTGATAAGCCTGATAATTCTGCCATCTTGTAGGTTGTCAAACCGCGTTCGTCTAACATCTTCCGCAATCTCTCGTTTACGTCCATATCACTATCACCATCCTTAGTTATATTGTACTAAAAAGTTTGGTAATATAATATGAAATAATTGTATCAAAAATATAGCCAAAGTTGGTTATAGTATGCTATAATATATTGCAAACGAGTTTATTTTTGATTCATCTTTTTAAGGAGAACGAGGGCTGCATCCCTCTGTTCTTCCGATAATGCTGACCAACAATCAAGTAGATCTCTTGTTTTATTATTTACCTCAACCAGTTCTCCGTCAGCAAAGAACTGTGACATCGTAATGCCGAATCCCTTGCATATTGATTCTAATGTTGATACAATAGGTACAGGATTACGTTTAATAATATTTGCTATGACTGAGTTTTTAGAAAACTTAGGCGATGGCAATACGGAGGAAGGATTAAAGAAACTTAAAAGTATTCTCGATACATGGACGCCCGGCAGTGAATTTATATCAAGAGAAAAAAACGCTGAAAGAGTTAAAGAAGGTAGAGAAACCTTTTTAAAGTTTGTAAAAGATAAATTTGAAGCCGAATCAAAATAAGTAATTGGAAATTGTAGTTAATTATGAGGAGATGTTTTGGATGAAAAAAATAATATGCTTATTACTAATAATAACATATGTTGTTTTATCGGGTTGTTCTTTTCCTTTTACAGACAGGAAGTTTTCAACCGAAAAGTGGATTCAAACAGAAGACAGTCAAAAATATCATTGGCTATGTCACAACAAACAGTTGATAAATAGCCATTTTTATAGGGGAGTATCAGAACTCCCCTACAAACTGTTATTTGCAGTTATCTATACTCATTTGGAATTTCGATATGAAGTGTCTCACACAATAACTTCACATCATGTGCATCATTTTCATCAAACTCGTATCCCAGATGGAACATTACTTGACTATATGGTTCAATACAGGAAACCTCTATTTCCTCAATTCTTCCTTTACCCGAAAAAGTTTCTACCGGAAAACAATCCCCATCATAAAGAATTTCACCTTCGTCCGTATATTCAAAACAATGCAAATCAATAATTCTGTTTTTCAAATCTTCCCATACAGTATGGTTCAATGTTGTATATTCCATCTTAATCTCATAAAAGCCATTAGCTTTCATTATTTCTATAAAGTTCTGATAATCGTTCTTTTCTACAAAAATGTCAATATCATTATGGGCTCTTGACTGATATCCAAGAAGAGCATCTACACCCCAGCCACCATCAAGAAAGACTTTAATCTCCGCATCTATTGCAAATTGAAGAATCTGTTTTACATCTGTTATATTGACCATCTTATCATCTCCACAAATTCTAATTAGGCGACCAGAGGAACTGCTGGTCTGTTTGATAAATCTCTGCATTTAGCAGTTTTCAATGTTGCCAAAACGAAAGTTAAGAAGATGTTCCTTTTCTCCATGTCGCTTTCTTTGGCGTAATTTACAAGGTTATTCCACACAAGATAGTTGTTCAGATACTTGGTAGAAACACCGTTAAAGCCACGCATAAACCTCTTTAGCTGGCTATGGTAGCTATTGATATGTTGGATATTATAAATGCCTTTCTTGGCTTTGCCAGTCTTTAACTGCACAAGGTCAATGCCATTGGCATTTGTAAATCTCACATAGGAGTTCATCTTGTCCGTAACAAGAGTGGAATTGGTCTTAATCCTACCATCATAAATATGATGTAAATCTCTTGTAGAAACTCTACCAGTATTCGTAATCTTGGAGATAGACAAGCCATTCCTATTAACCGCACAAGGAACACATACCTTTTCTTGGGACAAGCCTCTGATATGTGTAGAATGACCACGCTTATGAGCCTTGCGTGGCATAGCAAATGTCTTACTCTTGCTATGATTGCCCTTGTACGAGATGGCGAAAAAAGTTTCGTCAGCCTCAATAATGCCGTCAAGGGTAACATCGTCTGCCATATTCTGAAGTGCATCCAAAATCTTGTGTCTCCAAAGGAATGCGGTGTTTCTGTGAATCCCACAAGCAACAGCAGTCTTACGAATGGATAAGCCATTCATCATACAATCAATGTACTGCTCCCACACGGACAAGTCTTTTCTTGTACCAGACACAATGGAGTTCGTAGCAATCACGAAGGACTTGCCACAATCCTTACATACATATCGCTGTGTGCCATCTTTACGATGACCATTGCGAACCACATGGATACAGCCACAAAGAGGGCATACACGACCATTTGCAAAGCGTTCCTTTGCTACGAAATCTTCAATATTCAAAGACTTTACAAAGGCAGGACTTAAAAGCATTGTTTTAAGGCTTTCCTGCTCTGCGACAGTCAACTTACCGATAATATCTAATGCGTCTTTGATAGTAGGCATATCCAATTACCTCCTTCGGTGGTACTGTTTCTTACTATTATTATACGCTATTTCTCGTCAAAAA
>JBGUWM010000190.1:0-11118 GCA_045221175.1 Acutalibacteraceae bacterium
TTTTGGTCTTTGGTTCGGAATAGTGTAGTGCTGGCGGTCTATCTCTTGTTTTCGGTTGCTTGCTTCCTTACCGTACATGAGCATTATCTGGATGTTTTTGTAGTTGCGGACGATAACAATGTGCTCAGCGTTAACAGCTATGTTCTTCGTGATGCTGCAACAGACATTGGCACAAACGGCGAATATGTAGAGGATCCCGGTGTTAAAAGCTCGGGTTATACCAACAGACTTACTCAGTACGACTTTGAATTCAGCAAAACCATCTCGGGTAATCAGGCTGACAAGAACAAAAGGTTCAATTTCACACTCACCATCACCGGCGCTAACCCGGGTACATATCCCATCATCGCACACGATGTAGAGGGTAACCCCACCTCTATCACTGTCGGCGCCAACGGAACAGCTACCGGTGAGTATTCTCTCACAGACGGCAGCACCGTTAAGATCATCGGTCTCAACGCAGGCGCTGTCTGCACGGTTTCCGAGAACGCCGAGGACTACACTGCTACTCACAGCCTCGACAACGGCACAGCGGTTTCCGGCAACAGCTCGGGTGCGGTCACGCTCACGGACAGCGACCACAGCGTTGCCTTCACCAATACCCGTAACGGTATCATCCCGACCGGCATCATCATGACGATTGCTCCGTTCGCGATCGGTATCTGCGTATTCGGCGCGATCATCATCTTCATCATCAGCAGAAGAAAAAGACGCAGCTATTGATAATTCAGTTGATGATTGATTGATTCATTAAATCGGATAAAGGGGAAGAATGCGTTATTTCGAATGAATAACCCCCCTTTTTAGTGCGAATCCGTAGTTTAAACAGTGCAGCGGGAATAGTCCGCTCAGATCAATAATCGTTTGGATTATTTCCGCTGCCTGACAGACTATCTACCAGGTGAGATAATGATACGCAAAAGCATTATATTTGCCCACAAAAGTATAAACTTTATAGTAGCGATCATCTCACTGATCCTGTTCCTTATCTGCCTGTACGCTATGATCGACGCTTATATTGTCTACGTCGGCGCAAACGACTCGGGAATTATGAAATACAAGCCTGAGTCCGGCAATACGGAAAAACTGCGTGAGCTGTCAGAAAACGCGGTTGCGTGGCTCACGGTCGACGATACAAGGATAGATTACCCTGTTATGCAGGGAGAGAACAACACGGAATATCTGAACAAAGCCCCTAACGGCGAGTTCTCGCTGTCGGGCAGTATCTTCCTTGACAGCAGGAACGATAAAACGTTCAGCGACCCGTACTCGCTGATTTACGGCCACCATATGGAATACGGCGCGATGTTCGGTTCGCTCGACGAGTATAAAGATAAAGCATTTTTTGACGCACACAGAACAGGCTTGCTGACTGTAACAAACGGCGACGAATACAGTATCGGGATTTTTGCCGTGTGTAAGGCGCAGGCAACGGAGAAGGTCATTTTTGACCCTCCCGAAAGCAACAATCAAGCGCTGCTTGAATATCTGAACGATCACGCTTTGATATACGACCCGAGCGGGGTCGGCGCAGGCTTAAAGCTGATAGCGCTTTCAACCTGCCAATCTGCCGAAAGCAACGAGAGAATGATCGTTTTCGGAGTATTAACACCACAGAACCGGTGATAAAAATGAAGAAAATACTTACATTTTGCATTTTGATATTACTTGTGCCGGGCTTATTCGGGTTTACCGCTTACGCCTATGATTATCAGCCCGTTAAGTATAAAATAGAAGTTGAGGTCACCCTTGGCGGCACAGTAAAAATAATACCGAACGTTAACTGTCCGATCCCCCAAAAAACAGAGCTGACTCTGAAAGACGGAGAGATCGGAAGGTTTGATATAGATTTTGTCGAGCCGGGCGTTTTTGACTATACGGTAAAAACCGTCCCCGATGACAGAGATATCATTTTTGACGACACGATTTACAACATCAAGATTTATGTGACCGACCGTGACGGCACGCTCGAAGCGAATATGATCGCCTCAAAGGGTGAGGAAAAGTACAGCCGCCTCATCTTTGTCAACACCGAAAAGGGCGGCGATGAACCGACTACCAATCCAACGGACTCAAGTTATAAAGGCGATTCGCCTCTCGACATAAACAGAAATCCCAAGACCGGTGACGACGCCAGAATGGAACTATCCTTCCTGTTTGCAATGATCGCGTCTGCCGGATTGCTCACGCTGTCGATTGTTTATCTGATCGACACACGGAAAATGATAAACAAGAAAAACAAAGAAGATAATTAGTATCATAACATATACATAACAAATCAAAAAAAGGAGGACTTGCGTATGTATAAATTACAAAAAATGATATATGCTGTATTACTGCACTTATCCTCCTTTATCAAGACTGTTTTACACACCGCAAAGCGTAATATCAACAGAGCGGTAACGTTCATCCTTGCCGTGATTCTTATGACGGGAAGCTTTGCCGGATACCTTACTCCTGTTGTTTCTGCCGCCGACGATGATCATTCTAACAGTTCAAACGATACCTCGGCTTCCTCAAGCTTTGCCGGCGAACCGAAAAAAGCCAAAAAGAAGGCGCGCAAAGCGCCGTCCGGTCAGCTGAGATCGGCTCCGACCGGAGATATGCCTATCGACAGCTACATAACAAATATTGCCGCGGCAGGAACGACAAAGATCGAAGATAATCTTTATCAGATGACACTTGAGTTCCATTTCGAGATCGATACAGCGTGCATCGACGCAGTAACAAGCGCCGGATATAAGTTCGTGTATGATTTTCCGGAAGAAGTGGTCATCCCTGAGGAACTTGTCATCGATGGTCCGTTCTATGCGTACCTGATCGACAGGTACCCGGAGCTTGAGCTGGCGTTCACATACGATTTCGTACCTACCGGCGGCGGTCATTACAGAGTAGAAATCGTTTACGATGATGATTTTGTTCAGGACGCCATTGAAAGCGGAAGCGAATATATCAACAACATTCTGAGCTGCAGGTGTTGGATCAGATCGAGCGGCGACGCCACCCACGATGGACTGGATGTTGCCTTTACCGACACCCAGACGCTGCATATTCCGCCGGAGGATATCAATGAGAATTATGATATCACGACGCAGAAGACAGGTTCTTACACTGCTGACGGCAAGCTTCGCTATGAGGTCACGGTCAGTTCTGTTCACGGTACGCCGTCCGAAATAGACGTTACGGATACCTTTACGTATTCGGGCGGCGGAACGGTAAGCCCGCCGACAGAAATCTCGGTCGTAAAACACAATGCGGACGGAACCATCGAAACCTCCGTTATCCCCACACAGGGACATATCGACGCTACTTCGCAGAACATATATGAGATATCACTCAACCTGCCCCAGCTCGATGACAACGAGTATTATACTCTTGTATATGAATACGGTGTGACCGGTTTAACGGATGAAAACGCGGCTGTTTCGGCATACAACACGCTTGAAGCCATCTCGACCGACGACAATGAAACAACATCGGATCACGCGGATTATTTCATTTACAATCAGCAGCCCAAAAAGGTCGGAAAAGACGGTATTCCTTTCGGCGAATATATCCAGTGGCATATTTCCGTCAACGACCGCGGAGGCGATATTGCCGGAAAAGTCATTTATGACAACAGCTTTGCGGATGCGCGGAATGAAACGATCAACGGAACCAACGGCGTCTTCGTTCAGAAAGGATGGGCCGATGCAACGCCCGGCGTAGATTACGAGTTCGTTTACAATGATGATAACGAGATCAAAGGCGTACGCTTCCTTCCGGCGGACGGAAGCACGCCAAACAACAACACCTACCACATTACCTATTATACCCTTCCCGACGTCGAGTACGGCGAGACCGCGATCGTGCATAATGACGCGGAATTCGACGGTGATACCGCATCCTACGACGTTGTTGTTACGGGCGGCGATATTGAAAAAACGGCAGACGGAGAACAGAGCCTCGGAAACGATCTGCACGGAATGAACTGGACGATCAGCGTTCAGATCCCCGTGGGCGGCATTCAGTCCGGCACAACATTCTCTGACACGCTGAGCCCTGATGGGCATTATATGACTCAGGATCAGTATAACGCGCTTGTTTCTGCGCTTCAAACAGCCTGGGGTCCGAATGTGTCTGTCACGCCTGTGTATACCGGAGGCAATATCACCGGATATACATTTACCGTCGGCACAGCGGGCAGCGGATATCTTTTTGATGACGATGACGGAACGGTTGAAGATATCACATGGCAGTACCAGACCACCGGGGATATGAGCGGCAAAGTTTCGGAGTCGTTCGTCAATACGATTTCGGATGGACAAAAGACACTGCCGGTCATCAACAATATCAGCCCGAACGTTAAAAAGCTGAATGTGCAAAAGATCAACGACTGGACAACGAGTTTTTCAGAGAAGCCCTATTCTATCTCGCTTGATTATGAAGACGAAGACAAGTCTTTCGTCTGGATCGCGCAGATCACACCAACTCCGGGTCTGCAGCAGTATCGCGTCGTCGACACGCTTCCGGAAGGGGTTGAACTGATTGGCGTCAAAGTGATCCCGGCTGATTTGACCGCGTATAATTACGGGATGAATGACTACCCGTATAACTTATTGACAATTGATGCTAACGGTCAGATTTCCGGAGAAATCGGCAATCTCTGGCTCAGCAAAACATTGGCGTCCGGACAGCTCTCAACCTCCGCTGAAGGCAGACAAGTGGTTGACATTACGCTGACAGCAAACTCCCCGAGCTCCGATTTATTCAACAATACTTTCTATGTGATCTATTACTGTCAGCTCGCTGAGGATGTGTGGCCTCAAAACGGTACGGTTCATCTTGAACTCAACAACACAGTAAGTGTTGAGACAATCGGCGGTGATTATGGCGAGGCAGACAATCAGATCAATATTGACGCGACCAAAAAGGAAAAAATCGTTGACAAGACCGGCAGCTGGAACAAAAACCTGCATATGATCAACTATACGGTAGATATCAACCCGTCTGCCGAAAACCTTCTCACAGGCGTCGGCGGAACGGACGATCCCGAATGGCTGTCGCTTACGGATGTGCTTACGTATACGGCAAGGCAGGGAACGGGTACCGGAGAGGCTATCCTCAGCTTGAGTTCTGTTCAACTAGAAAAAGAGGAAAACGGCGTCTGGTCCGTGCTGAATAATATACAATGGACTGCACATACCGAAACCGATTCCGCTGATCCGGACGTAAAGCAGGCGTTCATCGAAATGCAGATCCCCGACAGCACGCATCTGCGTCTGACTTACAGTTATCAAATCAACAGTACTATGAATGGCGGAATTACGCTTTCCAACTCAGCAATGCTGGAAGGACACGGAGACGAGTCCGGAGATGACAACACTCATATCGAGGCTGATGACTTCGAAACGTTCGGTGAATCAACATTTGAGGAATTCTGGCTCATAAAAACTGACCAGGAAGACGGAAGACCGCTGCCCAATGCTGTCTTCACCGTATATACCTGGGATGCCGTTAACGAAGAATGGTATCCGACCACCAAAACATACACAACGGACCCTGACGGAAAAATTACAATAAAAGTGAACGATACTTACGACGACGATACAAGAGTATATCTGATGGACACTGCCTATTGTATCATGGAAACCACCGCGCCTCCCGGGTATGTCCTCCCGGAGAATCCCCCGCCTTTCTATTTTTGGTTCAGTAAGTACGCATCAGCTCCGCACAACGCTCCGAGTGACTTTATGCAGTCTGCCGCGGACATTTCAACTTCCAGCTATAGAATCGAAGTGGATAATCAGCGCGATTACGATGCCATTCCCGCGGAATTGACGATAACAAAAACCGTTACCGGCTCCTTAGGCGACAAGACAAAAGAATTTGTATTTACGCTGACTGTTGAGGGCGCGAATGTTACCGATGAATACGCCTGGACTAAAAACGGCGTCCAGCAAGCTGCACCGCTTCACAACCAGTCAACGTTCACCCTAAAGCACGGCGACGTCGTAAAGATCATTCTGCCGGTGAAAAAGGATATTACGATACGAGAAAACAATCTGGATTATTCTGTGAGCATGAAGCTTGATGATGCTGACGCGACTGAGGGCAATACCAAGACCTTCCGGCTTAGTGATGACGCAACGCTTGACGTAACAAATGATCGTAACACTATCATTCCGACAGGCATATTCAACATTGCAAACATTATCGCAAACGTTATTGTGGCAGTAATTTGCCTGATAGCTTTTTTGTTCATCTTCATACGACGTATTCACAACAAAGGGCCGACGGTATAATCACCGCCGGTCCTTATACAGGGGTTTTGTTTATGAAAGAAAACAAAGCAAAAAAAATAATACTTATTATACTTGCGGTCATTTGTGTCGCGGTGCTGGTATTCTCTCTATATCAGGGTATGATCATTTACATCCCCCAAAAGCAGGAGCAACAGCGTTTTGAGGAGCTGAGGCAAATCGTCGAACAGGATGGTGAAGGAAAAAGCGACTCATCGCAACCGCCTGAAGCAGAAACCAAATCAAGTTCACCCGCAGAGGAAAACCGTTCGGGTTTTGTCGATATCGTGAGAATCAACGACGATTTCAGGGGCTGGCTGAAAATCAAAGATATGGTCATAGATTATCCTGTTGTAAAATCAAGCGACGACGATCCCGAGTTTTATCTTCACCGCGATTATGATAAGAACTATTCCTTTTCCGGGACGCCTTTCATCGGCGCCGGCGCGGACGAAAACTCAGACGCGTTTGTCATCTATGCCCATAATATGAACAACGGTACGATGTTCGGCACCCTTGATTTTTACGCAGATAAAGAATGGGCTGAGCAACACCCGTACATCCATTTTGACACTGCGAACGAAGACCGTGTTTATCGTGTTTTTGCCGCGTTTCAAACCACCATCGGCGGCGAGAACGAGTTCAAATACAATGAAAGAGCAGGTAAACTCAACGATGAAGAGTATACGGCGTTCGTAAAGGATATCAAAGAGGCTTCCGTCATGGATACAGGCGATCGACCTGTAAAGAAATCGCAGATCATGATGCTTTCGACCTGTAGTTACCATTCGGAAGACGGGCGCTTTGTCGTCGGCGCGTATCGCGTGTGAGGACTTTTTGCAATCTTACAATTGACAGTAAAATTTTAGAGCCGGCTCAAAACCCTTTTTGTTTTGGACCGGCTTCGATGTTAATTCAAAAATAGTTGAGGCTGTCGCAAATCGAAAGATTTTGCGGCAGCCTTTGGTCTTGAATGTATTATTGAATATTAAGCTTGCAACAAAGCGCAACAAACCTGAGGGTGGAGTTTTCCATCCTCTTTTTGCATAATGTTGAAAGATTCAGCGGATTTATGCAGCCTCCTTTTTGAACAAATCTATGCCTAAACGTTCGTCAAGTGTTCTGTTCCAGAGTTTCTTGATGTTGAAAGCAAATGCAAGCAGGAAAAACTGTGTTTCGGTTTTGTCTTTACTTCGCACAAAAAAGCGACGAAAATCCCGATCTTGCTTTATGACACCAAAAGCTCCTTTCGCAAGAAAATGATAACATATAATGCAACAAAAATCTCGCACAGATTCGTGCGAGGATGTAGTTTAAACACGGTTACGTTCCTCATATATGCGAAGATATAGAACTTCTGTTAGGTTCTCCATACTTTCATGAAGCTCGTATCGCAGCAGTATGGCATAGAAATCGCTATCAACTATCATTGGTTCAGCCTTTTTCGGATTAAACCAGCCTATTCCTCAAAACATTTATCAACCATACAAGCCAAATTCACCTTGCGAAAGCACAACTGATATGTTAAAATGAAAACAGAATAAATCACCAAAAAATATACGAGGAGGATTACCAATGAAGCCTTTATCGCCCAAAACCTTGGAAAGAAAATACGCTGAGCTTGGTCTGTCAAAAGCCAAAATTGATTTACTGCGCAACTATTTTCTCTGCTTCGCCAATCTGTATGGTATACTGGAGGTACGGGAGGCGTGGGATGTTTTCAAGCATTACGAAGGAAACAAAATACGCAAAAAGGATTTCATTGCCTTTTCCGGTATCGTTCAAAGAGAGCCTGACCTACCGTTTTCGGTATTGGAGCTTAACGAGGTTTTTACCGACGAACCTGCCGGAAAACCCGATATGCGTCTCGTTGTCAACAATGACCTGATCGGTTTAGGATACGGAAAATATGAACAAATATACCGTTTGTCAGACGTAGCTGTTGACAAACCGCTTTGGCTTCCTGGCAGTAAAGATGAACTGTTCGAGTTTCATGTCGACCGCTTCTATCTTTCAGAGGAAGGTAAGAAAATGGCAGAATTTTTGAGCGATTTGAAATCAGACGGTGTATTAAAAATGCACGGCGGCAAAACTGCTGAGATCCGTGATATCGAAGACAACCCGGTTAAAGGCAAACGCCTGTCAGATTTTGTGTTTTACACGCATCTTGAACAGTTTGAGATTGATTATTACAAAAGCGAATCGAAGAAAGAAACCCTGCGGCAACTGTTTAAGGAAACTGCACTAAAAAAGCTGATGGATTATATTCGCATGAATCTTCAAATCGGAAACCATTTTTATAATAGTGTAGCTGATGATTTAGATTATACGCTGAAATTTATGGAAGAAGAGTTGGGAGTCACGCTGACCGAAAAGCAACTTGAACAATTTATCGAGCTTTTCACCAGCTTAAACAATCGCAGCCACCTTTGGCAGAATTGCGGTTGGAAACCCGACGATTTGTTCCGTGCGACAAACAGTGGTATGCCAAAGAGCGTTTCAATAGGCGCCAATCTTCAAAATCTTTTTGACAGCGGTGAGCTGGACAGGGATGAATTTGAGGAAGGTTTACGGCAAATGGGCATCGAACTGATTCAGTAACCAAATAAAATTTCCGCGAAAAAGACGTTAATCCCATACTGAAACAATAAAGAATTAGGAGGAGTTTTCCATGAAAAAACAAATCAAAACGACCGAAGCCATCTTTCCGATGCCGGTACTGCTGATCGCCACCTTCAATGAAGACGGAACTGTCAATGTGATGAACGCCGCATGGGGCACCATGGTCAGCCGTGATATCGTTGCGCTTAACCTGACTGAAACACACACCACTGTTCAGAACATAAAGGCGCGCAAGGGCTTTGTCGTCCATATCGCAGACGCGAAACACGTAACCGAGGCGGACTGGTTCGGCGTTGTCCACGGCAGCAAGGAGCCGGAAAAATTTGCTAAATCCGGTATGACCTATGAAAAATCCGCGCTGGTGGATGCACCTGTTATCAATGAACTGCCCGTTGCTATGGAATGCGAGTTTATGGAGTATCAGGACGGAGACACCGGATTGGGCGTTATCGGAAAGGTACTGCGCACCTCTGTTGAGGAAGCAAATATAAAAGACGGCAAGGTGGACGTTGACTCCCTTGAAGCGATCGTCTTTGACCCGTACACCCACGGTTATTATAAGGTCGGCGGCAGAGTCGGTGACGCATTCAAAGACGGACTGAAACTGAAATAAAAAAGCCTCCGACTTGTCTGTAACTAACAGAGAACAGTCACAGAGGAAGATATGCGCGGCGATTTGTCAGCGGGCAGAGCAGGGGAAAAACCTGAGATATCCGTCACACTTGAACAGCTTGCCAATCAAATCAATTCCTCCCTTGAGGTAGTTTCCGGAACACTAAAGAACATGGAAAAGCAAAATATTGTTCGCCTCAGAAGAGGAAAAATCACGATTCTGAACCAAAAAAATTAACGCGGCTGCGTTAAAATAATGAATGGATGTATCCTGTTATGAAATGTGATTTTAAGGTTGCTTTGGAAAAGCGCAAGCCGAAGAGCTGGCTCAAAAGCGTAAGCGCGTTTGCGAACGGTATCGGTGGTACATAACCGACCAAATTCTTGAATACTGTACAGAGCCGAAAACAAGAAAGGAAATCTGTGATTATCTGGATTATAAAAATCTTTCATATTTTTCAAAGCACTATCTAAAGCCGCTAATTGCCGAAGGTAAATTAAAAATGACAATACCTGATAATCCCAAGAGTCAAAAGCAAAAATATGTAACTGCTTAAAACTATCGCAAACCATTTCATGGACACACATAGACACACATAGTCACTGACTGACCAAGATAGTGACTATGTCGAATCCTTTCGGGAGTTCAAGTCCCTGACGCATTTCCTCCGAAAAAAATCTTTTTTGTACGGATAGGACAGAAACGCCTCACTGACGTGAGGCTCAATGAATAGTGAATAATGAATAGTGAATAATTTATAATCAGATGAACCCTTAGAGCGTTTCTGGTGTATTATTCATTCTTCATTATTCACTATTCTTTATTCATTAAAAGGAAACAAAGTTATGAAAGAAAATCCGCTGCTTGAAAAATCTCTGCATTTTGCCGCCCGTATCGTAAAGCTTTATCAATACCTTTCCAAAGAGAAAAAGGAAAGCATTATTTCAAAACAAATCATAAGAAGCGGTACTTCCATCGGAGCAAACGCAAATGAAGCTGCTTACGGCGTAAGTCAGGCTGATTTTATTGCTAAAATGCAGATTGCGCTTAAAGAAACCGCAGAAACCGAATATTGGCTAAAGCTCTTGTTGCTGTCTGATTACCTTGATAAAAAACTCGCCCAATCGCTGATTAACGATTGCTTGGAGATTAAAAGAATATTAATTGCTTCATTGAAAACTGCAAAAGAACCTAAATAGTTTTGGGCGTTCAAGTCCCTGACGCAAATCCGCTGAAAAAAATCTTTTTTATACACATAGGACAGAAACGCCTCACTGACGTGAGGCTCAATGAATAGTGAATAATTTATAATCAGATGAACCCTTAGAGCGTTTCTGGTGTATTATTCGTTATTCATTATTCACTATTCTTTATTCATTAAAAGGAAACAAAGTTATGAAAGAAAACCCTTTGCTTGAAAAATCCTTGTGTTTTGCAGCCCGAATCGTAAAGTTATATGCGGTATTGCCTTAATAGGGATCCGTTTTTCCGGAGCATTACGAAAAGAAAGAATACATAATACTAAACTCAAATAAAAAATAGACAATCTTTGCGGTCTATTTTCCGCAATACTTCGTTGTCGTCCTTGCAAGGCGACAGCCT
>JBGUWM010000191.1:0-2793 GCA_045221175.1 Acutalibacteraceae bacterium
AAAGTACTTCCACTGCTTTTTAATTGTCAATAAAGTAAAACTGCGCCACAGCCCTGGCAGGCCATCGCGCAGCGATTTTGTTCAATCGGGATTTGATGGTGGGACAGCAAAATGATTAGAGCTATGGAGAACATTGACTTAGCACAATGTGGCATGATTTATGCAAAAGCATTCCCCATGGAACATTGGGGAATAGATTGGACAGCAGAAAATGCAACAGAATATCTTCGCGATTTTTTTGAACAGAAAAGATTTGTTGGATATGTTTATGAAGAAAATGATGAAGTGTTAGGTTGTATATTCGCACTTTGTAAAATTTCCGGAAGCAAAGAAGAGATTTACATTAACGAGATGGCAGTACTTCCCGAACGACAAGGGCATGGAATAGGTAAACAACTATTAAATGCGGTTAAAGATTACAGTAAAGAAAAAGGACTTGCAGGCATTGTTCTTTATACAAGTGAGTATGCACCAGCGGCTAAGTTTTACGAAAAGAACGGATTTAAGTTATCAAATGGAACAATATGTATGTATTGCGAATAATTGAAAGGTGATTTTTAGAACCACCTTTAGTTTGCCAGAGCGACATCTTCCAGCATGTTGACCAGCCTCAAACCCCCTACACTCCAGGTCACTTAAAGTCACGAAAGGGCACCGGTAGTAAAACACCCCGATTTCTACTACGATTTTACTACGTTTGACGTCCTCGATTTGCCGGCGTTTGCCACGATTTGCCATTTCGGCCTATAATTTTGGATAGTATGTGCCTGCACAGAGCCCTGCGCAAAGTGCGGCAAAACGCGGCAAACCGTGCCTTTACAGGAAGGAAAACCAATATGATTAAAGTGCTTTTTATTTGCCACGGCAGGGTATTCCCTTTTGCCTGAGATCCTTGTATTTGCTGGACTTCCGGGAGATTCGGCGGGAAAGTTGGGACACTTTTGGGACAAATGAAGATTGTGATATAGCTCAGAACAGCCGGTACCGGCTCCTGATGAAGGAGCTTGCACCGGCTGTTTTCTGTTCGGCTGGAAAAGAATGGTTTTAGTGATGAGTTGTATCCACGCCCTGGCTTTGAGACGGAAGAACAGGTCCGTCCGGATCAGCTGTCCTTACCCGATGCTGATTTCTCCAGGTGCGGGGTGAACATCCTTCTGCGTTGGTAAAGAGCTTGATGAACCCTTTAAAGGAAAAACCTGTTTTTTCAGCGATTTCAGTTATGGACCATTCAGTGCGGATGAGAAGAGTTTTTGCATAATCAAGTTTCTTGCGGTTTGCGTATTCGACAGGGGAGTATCCCGTGTCCCTTTTGAACCTGCGCGAAAAATGAAAGCTGCTCAGAGACACAGCATCCGCAAGTTCTTCCAGCGTGATGCGCTGATCGATATGGTCATTGATATATCCTGTGATCACATCTATGTACGATGCAGCTGCTGCATCTGTTCCTGTTCCGCTGTGGAGATAGCGGAATATTTCATATACCCGGAGTGATTCGTCGAACTCCGTCTCCGTCTTTCCCTCATCGTAAAACTGCAAAGTCTTTTTTAAAAATTCTCCGAGTGCGGCTGCGCGCTGCTTTTCTACAAGCGGTCCCTGATGAGCCAGGATATGCTGGCATATTTCATGTGCATTGGATCCTTCGAAATGCAGGTAGTAAAACTCCAGGCCGTCCATGTCGGAATAATAATAGTGAGGCTCCCGGCAGTCCACAAGCATAGCGTCCCCTGCCAGAAGCCGGTAGGAGCCGCCTCTGTAGTCTACACGCAGGCAGCCTGCCCGGACACAGAGGATAAGGACCGGAGAAAAATAATCCCTTCGGATCGAATAGGCATGTGTGCAGTAGTAGTGCCCGATCTGCGTGATATAAAAGTACAGCTTTTCTGCGGTCGGAAGCGGTGTGAAGAGATAGCTGGAGGATTTTTCCAGCACGCCCGGTTCTTTCAAAACCCTGAAATCCAGTTTCATATTCATCCTCCATGCCGGTGTACTTCAGTGCGCAGGCTTTGTCAGTGTACAGATATCGTCATGGCAATACCTGACTTGTGTTTGGTAATCTCCTGTTTTTTATTATAGTCCTTCCAATGCGGCATGTAAATGATGAAGAGCAATATTGGCGAACTTTAGAGCAAGCAAA
This sequence comes from Acutalibacteraceae bacterium, assembly GCA_045221175.1. Taxonomy (GTDB): domain Bacteria; phylum Bacillota; class Clostridia; order Oscillospirales; family Acutalibacteraceae; genus UBA1213. The sequence continues at coordinate 2,135 of JBGUWM010000191.1, forward strand.
AGGATGGAAGGAGACCGGATCCGAATCTATACTATAACCATCAAGGGAAACACAGAACAAAGAACAGCAGGGGATTCAGGTACCGGAAGCCTCAGGCGTGTTTGTAAGAGAGTGCGTATCACTTGAGAGACACAAGAGTAATCGTAATGCACAGGAAAACTAATAGGAAAAAGGATATCTGAAAAAAGAACTTCAGGAAAGAAGGATTAAAAAAGAACACCTGAAAACATCTGGGACAAAACATCCGGAAAAGGAATATTTAAGGAGAAAAAGGAGACAAAGAGATGATCAACGGAGAAAAGAAGATTGCAAGGCCTTTTCGTTGGGGAATCGTAGGCGGCGGACGTACCAGTCAGGTTGGCTACAAGCACAGGCTCGGCGCACTGATGGACAACACCAATTTTCAGCTTGTGGCTGCGGCATTTGACATTGATCCGGAGCGCTGCGTAGACTTCGGCAGAGAACTGAACATGGACCCCGCACGCTGCTATCCTGATTACAAGACCCTCTTCGAAGAGGAGGCAAAGCGCGAGGACGGTATCGAGGTCGTAGATGTAGCCACCCCCAACTTCCAGCACTATGAAGTGACAAAGGCAGCCCTTGAGGCAGGCCTGCACGTCATCTGCGAGAAGCCCCTCTTCTTCGAGAGGGAGCAGGGT
>JBGUWM010000192.1:0-1783 GCA_045221175.1 Acutalibacteraceae bacterium
AAGTCCCGGATAGGAGGTCTTTATTTTGATAGTCATCTACGCTGAGAAAGCAAGTTTAGCAAAAGCTATTGCCGTTGCACTCAAAGCAGGCAATAGAATTGCACATCCGAAAGAGCCAACAATAGGACACTATGAATTTACTTTTAACGGAGAAAAAGCCGTACTGTGTCACGGTGTCGGGCATTTATGCGGTTTAGCTGACAGAACAGCATACGGAGATCAATATAAGAATTGGGATTTGGATGTTTTCCCTTGTATTACTGACAGTTATCAGATTGCTGCCAAAACAGACACTAAAAACTGTTTCGATTATGTCAAAGGTTTCTTTGACAAAGCAGACCTGATAATCAATGCCACTGATCCTGACCGTGAGGGTGAGCTGATTTTTGCCTATATCTATGAAGCAATGCACTGCACAAAGAAATGGAAAAGAGTTTGGATAGAGGACTTGACACCTCAGAAAATACAGTATGCATTTGCACACCTGAAAGACAGCAGTGAGGTTATCAGCATACAGCAGGCAGGACGGGCAAGGGCTATTGCCGATTGGATCTGCGGTATCAATCTGACGGTTGCGGCAACAAGAAAATACTGTACTAATCAGAAGGATATGTTGTCGGTCGGCAGGGTTCAGACACCTGTACTTGCAATGGTGGTGGAGCGTCAGAAGCAAATTGACGGACACACGAAAACACCTTATTGGAGATTGCTTGCGGAGTTTTCCGCACCTGACGGAAGCTTCACGGCAGAATACGAAAAGGGACAGCTTTTTAATGAAAATGAAGCAAAGTCGTTATTGTCAAAGTGTGTGGGTAGCGGTACTGTAACGGCAAAAACCGTCAAAAAACGAACAGTCGGACAGCCGTTATTATTCAACGCAACACAGTTGCAGGCAACAGCAGGAAAAATGTTCGGTTGGGATTTGAAAAAGACCGTAAAGGTTATGCAGGACTTATACGAACATAAGTATATGAGTTATCCCCGAACATCATCGGAACATCTGACCGTTGCTATGCAGTCGGAAGTTACGGCGACACTCCGCAAGCTCTTTCTTCTGCCGGAATACAGTCAGTATGCTCTCCCTGAAAACGAATGGCAGCCATACAGCAAACGACATTTTGATGACAGCAAGGTTGACAGTCATCCTGCTATCATTCCGACAATGAATGTTCCGAAAAGTCTGTCCGAAATACCGTCAGAGGACGAAAGACAGCTTTACGATCTGCTTGTGAAATCGCTTATCCGTATAGTTTATCCGAAAGCGGAAATTGAGGATACAACGGTTATGCTCGATGTAAACGGCAACAGCTTCAAGGCAACAGGGAGTGTTATAACAAATAACGGTTGGTATGCGGTCGATGCACTTCCCGAAAAAACAGGTTTGCCGCCTGTTTCAGAAGGAGAAAGCTATTCAGGCAGATATGAACTGAAACAGGGCTTTACAGAGCTGCCGAAGCCATATACAGAAGCAGATCTGATAACTGCAATGGAAACGGCAGGAAAGCACCTTGAGGACGAAGAAGCAAGAGCTTTGATGAAAGCAGAAAATAAAGGTCTTGGCACTCCTGCCACAAGAGCAAGGATCATCAATGCACTTTTTGATAACGGTTATCTGACGAAAAATAAAAAATCCGTTATACCTACGGAAAAGGGCAAGTTTCTGATCGATCATTTGCCTGTTGAGGAATTAAAAAGTCCCGAAATGACAGGTCAGTGGGAAAAGCGGCTGCACGATATAGCAGAAGGAAATGAAGATTATCAGGCTTTTGTTTCGGCTATGGAG
>JBGUWM010000193.1:0-2239 GCA_045221175.1 Acutalibacteraceae bacterium
TCGATTATCATTATAGCACCGCTTTTAGCACTGTCAAGAGGAGAGTGCTAAAAGTGTGTGAACAATCATTACATATTTTGTTAACTCGTATTCTTTTCGCACAATTATAGCTTTGGCAGAAGGTCTCTGCGCTTTTGCAGCACAGCTTGTTTCTCTTCTACTTCGTGCTTAAGTGCTTTCATTTCGTCGCTTGCGGTGTCCTCCTGGTACAGCAGATCAATCAGCGCTTCCTGCTTTTCGATGATTGTGTTTTTGACCATAGCGGTGGGTTCAAGATTCACTTCGACCTCGTGCTTTACTTCGGCTACGCGTAGCTCAGCCTCCAGGCGAAGCCGCTCGGTCTCAGCTTTGATTGCTTCCACACGTGCGGCAATACGTTCTGTCCGGTAAAGGACCTCCGGATAAGCTTCCGCAAAACGGCGATGGAAGAAGGAGCGATCGTTCAGTAACAGACGAATCTCTTTGTTGATCGCCTCTGTGTCGTCCGCCTCGCTGTTCTCGACGCCGGTCTTAACCAGCTTCAGAACGAAGTGGGACATCACATAGTCCGCCGTAAAGATGCTAGACAAAATAATAGCCAAGGTCTCCCGCAGAATGAAGCTCAAGTGTCCAGAAAGACGCAGCAGCAGAGGATTGATCATTTCTACGATCAAGACTCCGCCCAGGCCAAAGAGGATCAAATTCCCTATCCATACACGGCCGTGCAGATTCATGGGCTTTTGACTGTAATCCCACCAGCGGGCATGGAATCGTTTCTCAAGAACAAAGCTCGTCATATACTCAACGACGCCGCATAAAATAAACGAAACCATGAATGTTGTACCGACAGAGGATTCCAATGGTGAAAGCCCTTTGACCGCGATTGTGATCAGGGCCGCACCTGAGCCATAAATCGGCAACCACGGTCCTGTAAGGAAACCGCGGTTGATGAACCGATGGAACTGGAAATACTTCAGAGTGACTTCAATACACCAACCGAGAAAAGCGTATGCGAAAAACAGCAATATGAGATTGATAAGACTTTCTGCCGTCATTATCTGAACTCCTTTGTATGGACATCAATGTAATGCATATGCATGAATTCATCATCGTTTTCTTTTGCTGCGAAAATCGGCAAAATAGTTAGAGATCAAAGTGAGCGCGAACTTTTGCACTTCTTTGTCCTGTCTTAGAGATTGAGCGATCTCCAAAGCGTGGCGAAGTTTGATCTCTGTCAAATCTGTAAGAGTAAAAGCTCCGGTAGATGTCATGATCTGAAAGAAGTCCTCGATGAAGGTCTCCCGCTCCTCCAGACTCATTCCTGCAAGCGTCTCGTTCATGGCTTTTTTAAACATTGCACTGCTTGAACTCAGTTCTTCCGAGCGCACAAAGCCAGTGCCGAGTACTTCCCATGTAAAGCCATCATGTGCTCTGGCGCCAAAGCAAGTACTAGTGACTATTTCAGGATCTTTGCCCGTTGAGAGCAACAAACCGACAATAGAGTTCTGCGGGATCAGAGAATGAAGTTTCGGTAAAAGCCTGCGATATCCTTCCTGATTTAAAAAGTCTTCCCGAAAACCGGGTCCGTCAAAACTGTAAACGCTGATGATCCGATCCTGGAGATCCTGCGGGAGCATCGAAGAAGCATAAACGGCAAGATTCCCACCTTTGGAGTGCCCACACACGATAAAGCTGCCATCATAAGCATCCATTGCCCAGCGAAGATAACGCAGGGCGTCTTCCTGCGCTGGGATCGTATCGATGATGGACATGCGGAAGTTTTCTTTCCAGGCAAAGATATTGTCATCAGTACCACGGAATGTAATAAATCGAGTGCCGTCAGGAATCTGGACCGTCAGTGCCGAAAACTGTTCCGCATTGTCAATATTATCAACCCTTCTGTAGCCAGAAAGCATCAGAGAACGAAAGCGAGGAACCGATGGCAGCCGATAAAAACTATCGAGAACTAACGGAGATGTCGCGATTCCAAGAGAGACACTGTCGTTTCCGACATGTGCACGATAAGCTTCAACGACCTCAACCAGATCTGCTTCCTGTTCATCCTCAGGAACTATGCCTGTCAGATCCGGACACCCGATTTTGGAGATGAGGTAGTAATCCGCTTCATTGGCAGGGCTGTTCATAAAACTCAGATCTCCGCGCCAGTCCAAATAATCAAAGAGATCAGCCATGAAAAATCTTCCTTTCTTCAGCTACTCCTTAATTCCAAGCGCAGCAAAAACGGAATCGACCACTGCAT
>JBGUWM010000194.1:0-17257 GCA_045221175.1 Acutalibacteraceae bacterium
AGTGCGGTCACGCACCGGAGGCACTCCGCCGGTGCTTCTGCTTCGCAGAGGTGTCCACTGGACACCCGCACCCTCTTAGGCGGCGGGTGCCATTCGGGGTTTCAGTGGGGGTTATAATCCCCCACTGAAACCCCGAGGAGCGAAAGCTGCTGCGGTGAGGTTGGATCAATGCAGCCGATGTTAAGCGAGCTTACATCGGGCTTTGCTCCGAGTTAAAAAAGATTGAAAGTAAAAAGCTTTCCCGAATGGTAGGTTAACCATACGGGAAAGCTTTTTTTGATTATTGCTGAAACATAAAAACGGATGTAAGATCATCGCTTTTTACACATTATATCTTTCTGATTTACCTGAAGTAATGTTTTGGATTGTTTTTTAAGAACTGCCCGACAAGAAAAAACAAGCGACAGCTTATTGCCATCACTTGTTTCATTTTTCCTTACTGTTTTATTCGGGTTACTCCGGCTATTGACAAAGAGCCTCAAATCATCACTAATTTAATTTACCCTAACGACGGATCATATTATCTGGCAGATGTTAATTATCATCGGTTCCCATTTTGATTGCATCAGGATTTTCCGTGGTATAAGACAATGCAATATGATACTCTTTCTCGTATATTTCCTTCCAGACATCATAGTTTTTCTGCATCATATCGGTTATTTGTTTACGATATGGCAACTCAGGATCAGGAAAAATCGGTTTAGCAACATGAATGGTATATTCCTGAACATAGAAACCGTCTTCGCCCATTACGTCAGAGTCTTTCATGGTTATAAAGCAAGGAAGTACAGGAGCGTGATTCTTTGCTGCGAACATGAACGCACCGCTTTTCAGCGGTTTGGGCTTACGGTAATTCCACCACATACTTTGTTCTGGATAGAACAGAACAAAGTTTCCGCTTTGAATCAGTTCGTTAGTCGCACTGATAAATTTCTTCATTGTTTTACGGTTAGAAGACAAAGGAAGAGTATTACAGTGCCTCATCAAAAAACCATAAAAACCGGGGAAAGAAGTATAGTTGCCCTCACGGATAACTCGCCAGAAGCTTCTGTCCTTATGACCGGAAGCTTCATAAGTGAGCTGAATAGCAAAACTGTCAAAGGCGTTGAAATGATTGCAGGTAATAACGGCACCGCAGTCAAGATTTGTAAAGTTTTCCAGACCTTTCATTTCTTTGATAATGAACTTTTTATCCTTGATCAGACTATTGACAAATTTATGAGCAATCATGAAAGCTAATTTAGCCTTGAGTTTATCGGTGATACTTTTCTGAATGTATTCAATTTCATCAGGTTCCAGAACACGACCGGGAGGGTCAGCTTCTACGTCTTCATCAAAACGGCCTTCCCTTTCAAACTGTTCTATCTTATGCAGGATTTCCACACGATCCTTAGCACGTTTGTCACGGTTAATACGGTTCAGGAAATTATCTTCTCTTTCAATTTCGGTTGCGGCGAGTTTTTGTAAATTCACCTGAACAAGATTATCTTTTTCTTTTTCCTCATCGGAGTAATTGTGAAGAACATCAAGAATTTCATTATAAACAGATGTTTCCTTAGCATAGCTCCAGAAAATATCGGAATGCTTACAATCTTCATAGTGCCAAGGTTTGCTTGTCATAATATAATGAAGCATCTTTGCCTGTTCGATAGGGTACTCAATGTTGCAGAAAACTTCGGTATTCCACCGCTGATCGATCCAGTAAACGTGATCCTTACAAATCAGATTCAGATAATCCTCGTCCTGTGTAACGACAAAGTTATAATAGTGGAGATAATCAATAAACTTATCGAGAACAAATTTCAGTCTGAACTGTTCGCAGTTAATCAGTAAAATGCCGGCATTAAAGAAGTTATATCTTGAAACGCCTACAACTTTTTCTACATAGGTACCAAAAATATCCACCTGAATCATGACCTGCTCATGGCAGGCGCCGACATAAGCATCCTTGATATCGGTTAAGTAGAATTGACTGATATCGCCCTGAACGATAGTGTCGCTGTCGATATAAATAGCTTTATTGTATTCAGGATACATTTCCGCAATAAATAATCTGTAGTACGTTGTCTTTGAATAGTAGTCTCTTAGTGGCAGTTTATCAGAAACAGATCTGAGGTAATCACTCATATCCACAAACTCAATACGAAAAGTATCGTTTTCGAGTTCTTTAACCTTATTTTGCGTTTCTACGGCAATTTCGGTGTGAAGGATATAGACCTGATACTGATAATCCTTAGAAGCATTTTTGATCATCGAATGCAGAGATACGATGGTGTACTTGACAAAATTATCATCGCAGGCATAAAAAATAGGAATTAACTGTTTCATAAACTCAGATCCTTGTCTTAAAATTTTCCATCAAAGAGAGATATTCTTCCAGAATATCGTCGAACTGATGATATTTGAAAACGGAATGAACTTTTTCTACATGCCATTGCTTAATGTTATCAGTATGGGGATATGGCAGCCAGAATAGTCGTTTGGAAAAATGACGAACCACAGTGTGTTTATGTAAAAACTTCTGATCATTAAACCGCTGCGGAAGAACTTTACGCCTTGTTTTAGATCGGATAATAGCACTCTGATCGGCAAAGGGAAGTTTTTTACGCTGAATCCATTTTCTTGCTTTATCAAACAAACCGGTTTCACGGCTCATTTTCATATTAAACAAGAGAACACCTGCATTAATGTAATGAGGCTGAATCAGATATTTTCCGTAATGATCGGGAGCAGCAGCAAATTCATAGCCATCCAGATTGATATCCCACAGCAGTCGGATATCACGATTGAACATGATATCGGAATCCAGATACAACAGCTTATCGGGAATTTCTTCAAACAGATCGGCAAAAAGGCGAATCAGTGTATAGGGTGAGCAATATGCGTTTTCGTTCGGGCAACCGGAAAAATAACTCATATAAAAGTTACCGACGTCGTACAAACGCACACGGTTATCCGGATGATACTTCGATACAACCTCTTGTAAAAAAACAATTTGTTCGGAAGTGATCGGCGTATATTTTGCATTCAGATGGGAAACATCCATCGTAAATAAATGAAAAGTAAAGGGTTCCGATGTTTTGGTACGTTTCAGAATCGAGAGGATACAGGTAAGCATACCGTCGAAAACACCGACGTTTCCACAAAAAAGTATGTCAATCATTATTTTCTTCCTTTTTAATATAACGAATCTGTTCGTGGTCGGAGGCTTTAGCTCTTTCACACATAGCGTGATAAACACGGTCCCGAAGATCCTTTCGCCTGAGCTTGAGGGAAAGCTCAGGATCCGGATAAAACGGACCGTCAACATAAGTGATGATTTGAGGTTCTTTACCGTGCTTTCGCTTATGATAGGTATTGGTAAAGCAAAAGACAGGAGAACACAGTTTTGCAGGATAAGTAAAGGAGGTATCCGGAAACGGGCGGATCTTTGTATAGTAAGGCCATATATGTGCTTCCGGATAAACAACTACCACGTGCTTTTTTTGAATATGAGTTTCTATTGCAGCGTTAAAATTCCGATAAGCGGCTTTTTCATCAGGAATTGGCAAGGCGCCCAGCGATGGTGTGATTTTTCCAAGAATGGGCATAGAAACATTATTCGGGTGGACGATGATATAATCGTTTTTAGGAAAGTTAATAACATTGGGAATAAAGGGGTCTCCGACTATTTGTGTATGATTGCCGTACATAAAATAGCCTGTTTTTTTACAGGTTTTGAAGAGATTTTTCCCAACAGTTTTTTGCCGAAATTTAAGTTTAACATAAAGGAAAGCTATAGGGGTAGCGATAATACGATACCAGAAAAAGTGAGTAAATCGTTTGAACAAAGAATGATGTATGTAGACATAGGTCTCGTCAATTCTTCTTGGTGTAATTTTTGCCGTGGAAAACTCATCATTCAATTCATCAGAATAATAAATAACTGTACGCTTATCCATTTGACCTCCTGAAAAAAGGCGAAGGTTATATTTTGAAATAATACAATTAGTAGTATATTACATGACTACTCTATCTTAAAATTATACTTATTTTGACGATATCTGTCAATATCTTTATTAAGATGTCAACCGTTTCCTGCAATTTTTATATAAGAAAGCATTTGATAACAAAAGTTTGGTATAATTTTTCATAGTTAGGCAAAATAAGCTCAGCGGGAAAAAGAAAGAATTATCACAAAAAGCGATTATTTGAGCTTAATATATATAAAACGGGAGACTTTTTATTGAAATTTGTTATGATTTACCGACTATGCCTTGACATCAATTGGAAATCTTAGTATAATTTTTTTAGTATTCGTAAATGCAGTCGGGGTGCTATTCTGACAAGATCCTGAAGATTATATAAAGGAGATCACCATGAAGCAAACAGGTTTAACTGAAGAGCAAGTGAAAAAAAGCCGTGAGGAAAATGGCAGTAATGTATTAACACAGATTCCGCCGGATCCGTTATGGAAGAAAATACTGGAAGGTTTTACAGACCCGATGATCATGATTCTTCTGGTTGCGCTGATCGTACAGGTTGTGCTTTTTTTTATGCACCAGGCAGAATGGTTTGAGCCGGTTGGTATTTTAATTGCCATACTAATTGCAAACGGAGTAGCGTCTGTCAGTGAATACCGTCAGGAAGGCAAAGCATCTGCGCTTCGTCAGGAAGAAGAAGCAAAGGAAACTGCCAAAGTACTTCGCAGCGGTGTATTAAAAGAGCTGCATGTCAGTGAAGTGGTTGTGGGTGATATTGTCTTTATTCAGGCTGGAGATAAGATTCCGGCAGATGGTACGGTTGTCGAGGGCGAAGTAAAAGTAGATCAGTCTGCTCTGAACGGAGAAACCGAAGAAGCAAGAAAGACTGTCAATATTCATAGTGAAGCTGTTGATATCAAAGATCTGCTCAACGGTTTTTATGTGTATCGTGGCACAGTAGTCTGTGCAGGAGAAGCTTATATTCGTATTGATCAGGTAGGAGATGCAACGCTGTTCGGTCAGCTTGCATTAGAGGTTCAGGAAGAAACAAGAAAAACGCCGCTTCAGGTTAAGCTGGGAAAGCTTGCCAAGCAGATTTCGACTTTCGGATATATCGGTGCCGCAGCAATTATAGCCGGTATTATATTGAAAGCAGTATTTACCGGAGCATTACCGCAGGATTTTGTGGGATGGATCAGACTGATTATGGATGCCATAACGGTGGCTGTAACGGTGATTGTGTGCGCTGTTCCGGAAGGGCTGCCGATGCTGACGTCTATATTGTTGTCTTTTCAAAGTATGCGAATGGCGAAAGATAATGTTTTGGTACGAAAAATTAACGGTCTTGAAACAGCAGGAAGTCTGAGCTTGCTGTTTAGTGATAAAACAGGAACCATTACCGAAGGAAAACTATCTGTTGTCGAGTTAGCCACCGGAAACGTAAGAGTTTACAGCAGGCTTTCTGAGATGGACAGCGGTTTATCACTGGACGTTATCACCGGTATCGGTATCAATAACAGTGCAGTAGCCAGTGAAGGAGCCATTATCGGCGGTAACAGTACGGACAGGGCACTGATGTCCTTTTTGGTTTCATCTGATGTGACAAATCAGATGGCAAAGGAAGATGTAAAGTCATTCAATGCATTTGATTCGAATAAAAAGTGTTCGAGTGTAACGGTTACCCGTGATGGTAAGAGTATGACCTATATTAAGGGTGCTCCCGAGAAGATTATCGAGAGGTGTACTCATTATATTGATGAAAAGGGTCAGACGAAGCTGCTGACAGAGAAAAATTATCTGACCTCATATATAGACGGACAGGCAGGTCGTTCGATGAGACTGCTTGCGGTTGCCAAAAGAGAAGGCAGCAGCGACGAAGGTGATCTCACACTGATATGCGTTATCAGCATCAGGGATAACGTACGAAAAGAAGCTGTTGATGCAATCAAAGAGGTACAGAATGCAGGCATTCAGGTGGTCATGGTCACAGGTGACAGAAAAGAAACTGCCGTTGCGATTGCAAAAGAAGCCGGTTTGTTAACGTCGGCAAAAGATGTTGCGCTGACGTCTGCAGAACTTGCTGAAAAAACAGATGAAGAGATGAAACAGATCATGCCTCATCTGCGGGTAGTATCCCGTGCGTTGCCGACAGATAAAAGTCGTTTGGTCAGAATTGCTCAGGAAATGGATTATGTAGTTGGCATGACGGGAGACGGTGTCAACGATTCGCCTGCGCTGAAGAAAGCTGACGTAGGCTTTGCGATGGGCAGCGGTACAGAGGTTGCCAAAGAAGCGGGAGACATTACGATTCTGGACGATAATTTCCTGTCGATAGAAAAGGCTATCTTATACGGCAGAACAATGTTCAAAAGTATCAGAAAATTCCTGATCTTCCAATTGACTGTTAACGTAGCGGCAGTATTGATCTGCTTCCTTGGTCCGATGCTTGGCGTAAATGTTGTTCTGACAGTGGTTCAGCTTCTGCTGATCAATCTGGCAATGGACACGCTTGCCGCAATCGCCTTTGGCAGTGAACCTGCGCTGAAGGAATATATGAAGGACAAGCCTGTACCGAGAAATGAAAGTATCGTAACGAAGCAGATGTTTACGCAGATATTGATCAATGCGCTGTATATCACGTTGATTTGTCTTGGAATATTGTTTATTCCTGCCATTTCCGGATTGTTTGGTGAAGCAGGAAAACTGGTAGTGGACGGCATTCCGGTTTATCTTCGTTCGGCGCTGTTTGCCACTTTTATGATGGCAATTACATGGAACGGCTTCAATGCTCGTACAGAACATTTCAATGTGTTCAAACATATTAACCGCAACAAGAGCTTTCTGATTATTATGCTGCTGATTTTTGCAATGCAGTTTATTTTTGTTACTTTTGGCGGAGAGTTTCTTGGGGTTCATTCACTTGAGCCTTTGCATTGGCTGATTTGTATAGGACTTTCGATTATGGTTATTCCTATTGACCTGATCCGAAAGGGCATTACAAAAGCTGCAACAAAAAGTAAATCACAGAGCAAAAGCTCTGTCGAATAATAATATTTATAACAGGAGGTCATTATCATGGCAATAAGCTTATCAAAAGGACAGAAAGTAGATCTGACAAAGAGCAATCCGGGACTCAGCAAGATTCTTGTAGGACTTGGTTGGGACACTAATAAGTATGACGGTACAGCAGATTTCGATCTGGATTCTTGTGCTTTCCTTTGCGGTGATAACGGAAGAGTATTTGATGACGGAGATTTTATTTTCTATAATAATCTTCAGCATTCGTCAGGTGCTGTTGTACATACCGGTGACAATACGACCGGAGCCGGCGACGGTGACGATGAAGTTATCAAAGTTGATCTGGCAGCAGTACCGCAGAATATCACCAGAATTGCGTTCACGGTTACGATTCATGACGCAGAAGAACGCCGTCAGAATTTCGGTCAGGTCAGCAACTCATACATTCATATAATAGATCAGACAACCGGAGCCGAATTGATTCGTTATGACCTTGGAGAAGATTATTCTATCGAAACAGCAATAGTTGTCGGAGAGCTTTATCGCATGAACGGTGAATGGAAGTTCAATGCAATCGGCAGCGGATTCCAGGGCGGCTTGTATGCTCTCTGCAAAAATTTTGGTATCAATGTTTAACGGTTCCGACAACCGGAAAAGAAGGTGAGATCATGGCAATCAGTCTTCAAAAAGGACAGAAGGTTGAGCTTCACAAGTCGAATGGCGGAGATCTGACAAAGGTCATCGTCGGGCTTGGCTGGGACACCGTTCAGCAAACAAAAGAATTTATGTTTAATAAAGAAGCTCAGGCTTTTGATTGTGATGCATCAGCATTCATGCTGCAAAATGGAAAAATGGTAGCAGACGAGGATAAGATTTATTTTGGAAATTTAAGTCATATCAGCGGAACTGTTGTACACATGGGAGACAGCATGACTGGTGAAGGTGATGGTGATGATGAACAGATAGTTGTTGATCTTGAACACGTACCGGCAGAATATGACAAAATCGTATTTGTTGTTACCATCTTTCAGGCTGCTAATCGTGGACAGCATATTGGTATGCTGCAAAATGCTTATATCAGAATTTGTGATGATAAAGGGCAGGAGATGTGCAAATACGATCTGAATGACAATTATGAGGGTATGACTGCATTGGTATTCGGGGAATTGTATCGTTACAATGGTAAGTGGAAATTCAACGCAATCGGCCAGCCAACAAAGGACAGCAATGTGCATGATATTGCCAATAGATTCAGATAAATATTAAACCGGCACCTAAAAACAGAGTGGATATTCAGTAATATGAATTCTGCTCTGTTTTTGTGCTGATGTTTTTTTGATATGGGTAGAAAGATCAGGAGCTGATAGAATGGACAAGAACGTACAGGAAAATTACAACAGCCTGAAAGAAATATGTGACAAAGCAAACCGGATTCAGATGTCACCATTAAGCAGTTACGGAACATATCGTCAGGCATTGCTGACAGAGTTTGAAGGTTTTTTCGGCTTTCTGATTAATCATACGGATATTGATGAAAAAGCAGTCGTTGAATTTGTCAAAGGAAATTTTGATTTTGGTGTTACTGCAGAATCGCTCAGAAAGTTGTCAGAAGGATATCCTATGAAGAATAACCTTGAAAATAATTGTATTGAACTTCTGACAATTTTTATTGTGATAGATAATAAGCTGAAAAAAAATAATCCGGATTACAACAATCCAATATCGCAAATGTTATATCTTGTCTTGTTTCAGGTAACGGCAGAATTATTCTATACATTAGATGAAATTTCCGAAAAGCTGATAGGCTTTACAGATACATTTCTTAAAAAAATGCAGCAAATCATTGTACAGAATCTGAAATTCAAAATACAACCGCTTGAGATTAAATTTACAGATATTTTCCAGAAGAAAGAAAGGCATCAGCAGCCGAAAGAAGATGATGCAGTTGATGCAGAAGGTGAAGATGATAATGTTGTCATAGCAACAGAAGTGACGGAAACGCTGGAAGAATTATTGGGAACATTGAATCACCTGACAGGATTGAAAGAAGTAAAAAAAGACGTCAATACCATGATCAATATGTTAAAGCTGCAGCAAATCAGACAGCAAAGAGGCATGAAGTCGCTGCCGATGTCACTTCACATGGTTTTTTATGGCAATCCGGGTACAGGAAAAACGACGGTTGCCCGTTTAATTGCTAAGATTTATTATCGTTTGGGAGTATTGTCCAAGGGACACATGATAGAAACAGATCGTTCCGGCTTAGTAGGCGGTTATGTTGGTCAGACGGCAATGAAAGTCAAAAAACTGGTGAAGCAGGCGTTGGGTGGAATTTTATTCATAGACGAGGCATATACCCTGACAAGAAGCCAGAACGGAGAAGATTTCGGACAGGAGGCTGTTGACACACTCCTGAAATGTATGGAAGATCACAGAGATGATATGATCGTGATAGTGGCAGGTTATCCGGAATTAATGTCGCAGTTTATCAACTCCAACCCCGGATTACAATCAAGATTCAATAAGTATATAAATTTTGAAGACTATCATCCGGAGGAACTTCTGGATATTTTTCAGAAGATGTGTGCCGATCAGGGATATCGTTTGTCTAAAAAAGCGATGCAGGCAGCCGGCAAAGATTTTATACAAATGTATGAGAGTCGTGATGACAGCTTTGCCAACGGCAGAGACGTCCGCAATTATTTTGAAAAAGCAGTCACACGGCAAGCTAATCGGCTTGCCACATACAGTTATATTACAAATGATCAGTTGGCGGAGATAGAAGATGTCGATTTGCATGATGCAGAGACTAAGCAGACGGAAGAGAAAAAAGAATCGACCTGTATATCGAATACGATTCCTATGTCCGGAACAGAATTATTGCCGGGTCAGCGTGTCAATCTTAGAGAATACTCTCGAAAAAATATCGAATTAAGACTGAGCTATGAAAGTAAAGACAATGCTGTAGAGGTTGACGCCTATGCCTTTCTGCTGAATGAAAACGGCAGGGTGCTGGGAGATAATGATCTGGTTTTCTTTGGCAATGAACAATCGCAAGACCGGTCAGTCCGGGTAGAAACTGTTTCGGGAATACCATCAGTATATATTACACCGGATAAGGTCAGCGAAAGATATCACAAAATATCAGTATGTTTTTCTGCATACGGGGATAACGAGAGTTACAATTTCAAAAGTATCAGACAGCCTGTAGTGCAGATTATCTGTGAAGGTAAAGAACTTTATCATTTGAATCTCCAGCATTTACAATATGAAAAAACACTGGTTTGTGCAGAAATATACTATCATAACGGAGAATGGAAACTGAAAGCGGTGGGCTCCGGTTATCATGGAAAGTTGCAAACACTGTGTGAAAGCTTTGGGGTGGAGATAGAGTGAATACCCAATAAGGCATCAGCAATGTAATAAATGGTTGTTCTCAGTTTGGCAAAACCCATTTTGCCTGCTTTTGTTATCCCGAATAATTGTATAGGAGAAAAAAATGATTACTTATTCTGAAAAAGAGGTACTTCAATTAGGTAAAAGAATTAATAATCCCAAAAGGAGCTATTTGCTAGTCAATCCACTGCAGGGAAAGCATATTCCTGTTTCGCCTGCTAAAACTTATCAATTATCTGCTGCTCTGGGGGAAAAGCTATATCTGGAAGCTTCTGATGCCAAGATTATCATTGGATTTGCTGAAACTGCCACAGCAATCGGTGCACTTGCAGCTTTACAGTTTCCGGAAGACGTTATTTATCTTCATACTACCAGGGAAAAGCTGATATCTGATCAGACAGTCAGTTTTTCGGAGGAACACAGTCATGCAGTCGATCAACAGATTGATTGTACAGCTATTTCGCAAAACAGTACTGCTACGATTGTTTTGATAGATGATGAAATTTCGACGGGAAAAACGATTCACAACATCATCAGACAACTGAGAACGAAATTTGATTTTTTAAGAACTGTCAGGTTTGTTGTGGGATCCGTTATCAACAGAATGACTGAAGAAGTGATAAAAGAGATGCAGATGCAAAATATTCATTTTGTATCGTTGGTAAAGATAACGGACCGGAATTTTGAAAAAGAAGTTGCTTTTTTGTCGGTAACAATGCCGGAACCGTATTGCAGCGATCATTCGGGGAGGTATGAAGCCATACAACTGAAGCATAGATTGCCAGATCTCAGAAAGGGCAGCAGTATCAGAAGTTTGAAAAAGGATATGAGGCTTTTCTGTGAAGAAATTACTATGCAATTAAAAGAAAAGCTGTCAGAAAGCAGTCGGATCCTTTTTTTAGGGACAGAAGAATGTATGATGCCGGCAATAGTAGCCGGTCAGGAATTTGAAAAGCTGTATGGTAAAAAAGTGATGACACATTCAACGACAAGAAGTCCGATCGGGATAAATACTCATTCCGGATACCCCTGTAAAAACGGCTGGTCAATCTATAGTTTTTATGAGATGGGTAGAAAAAATTATCTTTATAATTTAGATTATTACAATGCAGCAGTGGTGATTACAGACAGCAACGACCTTGAACAGATATGCAGGGGAATGCAGCAGTTGAGTGATATGCTGCAAAAGTATTGTAAAAAAATATATTTGATAAGAGGATAATTATGCGGAGCAGTTATCAAAAGGAAGATGTTATATTATTGCTGAAAGATATCAGCGGAATGATAGAACCTATGGAAAACCGTGATAGAGAAAGAATGATTCAGTCAGGCGTGCATTATTCAGAGATGCTGCCGAAGGAACATCTGCCAAGCAAAGCATACAAGCAGACGTTTTTGAAAGCACTTGAACGATATGCAGCACCGACTGCAAAAGCCATAGAGTTGTTAAGTGACAGCATATTAGCTGAAAAAGGGCATGGTACGGTTTTAGTGTCTCTTGCCAGAGCAGGAACACCTGTCGGTGTATTGTTGAAGCGATATATTAGGAAACGATATGGTATAGAAATTCCGCATTATACCATATCAATCATTCGTGGCAGAGGAATTGACCGCAACGCCATGGATTATATTCTCCGGCGACATTCACAAGAAACGATTCAGTTTGTAGACGGTTGGACAGGCAAGGGGGCTATTCGGCAACAATTAAAGGAAGCAATGACTGATTATCCCGGGGTTGACGATACGATAGCCGTATTATCCGATCCTGCTTATGTTTCAGGAAAATGCGGAACGCATCGGGATTTTTTGATTCCAAGTTCATGTCTGAATGCTACGGTATCCGGTTTGATCAGCCGTACGTTTTTCAGGAAAGATATTATCGGCGAAGCAGATTTTCATGGAGCAGCCTATTATCAGGAATTCGAGCAGGAAGACCTGACGGAAGTTTTTCTGACGGCTGTTGAAAATTGTTTTGGCTGTGATTATCATTTTGATGATTGTCCTGTAAGTAATCAAAAGCCGCAGGAGGAAATACAAGCAATTGCAAAAGCATACGATATTTCAGATATTAACCTGATAAAGCCGGGATTAGGAGAAGCAACCAGAGTTTTGCTCAGAAGGATTCCGTGGAAAATACTGGTTCATAGTCTGTATGATGAAGAATATCTGGGACATATCTATCAGCTTGCTCATGAGAAACAAATCGAGCTGGAAGTCTATCCTTTCCGATATTACAAAGCCTGTGGTCTGATACGCAGGTTAGCAGATACATAAAGGAGAGATGTAATGAATATCTGGTTTACGGACTTGGACAATACGCTGATATATTCCTTCCGTCATGATATTCCGGAGCCAAAACTGACAGCGGAGTATTATCTGGAAAGGGAACAAAGCTATGTGACACGCAGAACGCTGACCTTTTTACAGCGTTTCTCGCAAGAGAAGGACAACCTTCTGATTCCTGTCACGACAAGAACGCAGCAGCAGTATGAAAGGATTGCGCCTTTACTGGAGCAACTGACGCTTCATTATGCACTTGTAGAGAACGGTGCTGTTTTACTGGATCACGGAACACCTGACGAAAGCTGGGAAACGGAATCCTTATCTATTGTATCAAAATCTTCGGATTCATTATCCTGTGTATATCAAGATTTATTTAATCATCTCGGCAATTCACATCTACATGATCTGAGCCCCTATATGGTGTTTGCTAAAACAGAAAAAGACCCTTCTTTGTTCCGGTATCTGAAAAATACCTATACAGAGAAGGGCATCAGTATCTTATACAGTGGCAGCAAGTTGTATGGGCTGCCGTCCGAGCTGACAAAAGGAAATGCAATTAAGCGATTATGTCAGCGGTTACAATTGGAAAACTGCTGTGCGATAGCTTCCGGTGACAGTGTATTTGATCTGTCAATGCTGTCATTGAGTGATATAGCATTGTATCCGGAGAGTTTTTCAGAGGCAAAGGGTATCGGCAAGAGAAGTATACCTGTGAGCGGCTTTTTTTCAGACGGTATGTGTCATGTCCTTGAGGATATACTATCCATTCAATAGTTGGCAAAAAGCTTGAAATATGCGCCTTCATTTTCAATGACACCAAAGGCACGGGCGCGGTTGAGAATCTTAACAGCCCAGTTAGTATGTGGCTTTATTTCATTCATCTTATTGCTGTTTATGCCTTTTACGACTCCGCCTGACCGGTTATCAAGAATCATGACAGCGTCCATGTATTCTTCATTTGTTACTGCCATCAGCGCATTTACAAATCTGACATGAGAAGGATGAATAACGGTTTTTCCGACAAAACCGTTGGCTTTGTCAAGGATAAGCTCACGCAGCAAACCGTCAATCTCATTGTTGACTAAAGGAATTCTTTTTAAAAGATAGTCTTCAAAACCATGTTTTGGAAGCTCCTGGAACATGAGTTCTTTCGGTGTCCGGAAATACTCCCAGACAGGTCCGGAAACAATATAATCATTATTGCGGCAAAAAACATTGATAATATCAGAAAGACAGTCTTTAACAGCGGTAATGTCATATATGGAGTAGTCAACACCTCTTCTGACGCCAAATACAGAAGAAAAGTCGGTGCCGCCAACTCGTACCTGCAATACCAGATCACGATATTCATTCAAAATATCTTTGATCTTCAAAAGCTCATTCATACGGGTTTCTTTATAGGCGACGGCAGGATCCTCAATAATAGGCATTCCATAGAGGATCTCACCATACATAGTGTTCAGCTTTTTTAGAAATGAAAAATAGGTACGGCCGTTGGCAGAGCTAAATTTCGGAAAACTGATGCCGCAAAGATACCGTAGCTGGTTTTTACGAAGTTTAGCCGAAAAGCGTTTGAATTGCTCAATATCACGAACTCTGACGAAAATCAGAGGGACATTGTCCGGTGAAAAATCCCCTTTGTCAACAGCTTCACTGATGGTATTCAGCAGATGATAAACGTTTTCTTCCGCCTGCAGTACCTCTGCCTCGGGACAAGCGTCCTCAAAACAAAGGACTATCGTTGTCAGACCGGGAAGAGCGCCTGACAGGATTTTAGGGGTAATGTTCATGGTACCGGGCATATACATGGTAGCACCCAGACAGTATTGTAAAAACTCACGAGGCGTATATTTATGAAAGCTTTCGGGGGGAATGACAAACGGAAATTCCGGATTATATAATTGTTGTTTCATATAAGGAACAATTCCTTTCATGTATGTGGCGAAAGTGAACATATCAATTTCTGACTCTCAATAAATTATTATAACAATGATTATCAATAAAATCAATCCCATCATCACACATAAATAGCTTATAACCAATCACCGATGGCCCCCGCCTCTTAGGCGGGGGCCATTCGGACTTTCAGTGGGGGTTATAATCCCCCACTGAAACCCCGAGGAGCGAAAGCTCCTGCGGTGAGGTTGGATCAATGCAGCCGATGTTAAGCGAGCTTACATCGGGCTTTGCTCCGAGTGAAATACTCAAAACAAAAAAGCACCCCTGTCCACGGACAGAGGTGCTTTTTTTGAAACTGCTGCAAAGCCGTAGAGAACAGAGGCAGCATTAGTCTGTATGGCTGTTTTTATTTTCCGGACACGAAATCATGGCAATCTCTTCAATGGTGTGGTGCAGTTTGTCTGTGATGGGTGTTGCGGCGGCACGGTAATACATTTCCTTGCCGCTGCGGTGCGATTCGATCAGACCGGCGTTTTTCAGCAGCCTGAGATGATGTGATACGGCAGGACTGGACATTCCCGTTGCGGCAGCAATATTGATCACGCATTCCTCACAATGGCACAGAAGCCAGAATATCCGCAGCCTGCTTGGATCGCCAAGCTGTTTCAGCGCTTCGGCAACGGTACAGACGGTTGATGCGTCCGGCATACATTCGATTAAAGACGCCTCGTTTTCACAGTGACGGTGGGGAAGGACAGTTGTTTTTTTCTCTGACATGACAAACCTCCGGAGTGATGATCTGTTATGCATTATTCTTTGCATTCGGGTTTATAATCAATCAGTTCACGGCATTCCTTCATATCTCTGAAAATCATGATTGCCAGGGAAACAGTCAGAATTGCCAAAAACAGTTCACCAAAAACTCTCAGTAACTTAAACATAGCAATACCTCCTTTCATTTTTCCGTATTCATAGTATCATAAACGGACAAAAATTACAACCGTTTTTCTGTTTCATGCCGATCATTGTCATCGGACCTTGTGTGAGTGTTACATCGGAATGGAACACCGGTACTCCGGCTGCTGTGTTACAAAAGACTTTATTAGACAGAGCAAGTGCCGGAAAAGGCAGGTGTGTGTAAAAAGGTCTGCGTCGGTTATCAAAGAGCGCAGGCAAACGGATTGCAAAAAGAGAAAACATTTGGCGGAAGCGCTGACGCATCAGATGCGAAGCAAGAAACCCTATAAAAATTGCGACGGAACATAAAGCAGGAGCGCAGAGGATTCTGCCGAAGGGACTGTGAAAGGGGAACTGTGAAAGAGGCATGGTTTATCTTGACATATCAAAAGAAAGTCATTACAATATGAAATAGATATTATTGTATGATTGTATATTGACAGCAGGTGACAGTTATGGCAGAAGACAATATAAAGTTGATAGAAACACAGAATGATACGATGTGGTTTGCGGGTTCACCGTTGATGATCTGTGCCGTACAGTTGGCGCTTGATGTCAAAACAGGTGATGTGTTTACCTCTGCAAAATTCAGGAATCTTTCCCCGAAGCGTCTGAAAAGCATTCGCTTTGATGTGATTTGCTATGATGCGGTTCGTCAATCTATTGAGCGTCTGACCGGGCTGGAATTTCAGGATCTGGACGAAGAAAGAAACGCTTTGTTTGGTTTTCAGCGCAGGATTGAAATTCCGGATATCAATACCAGAAATGTGGAATATGTGCTGAAGCAGGCGATGTTTGAAGACGGTACTGTCTGGAAGAATGACGATGACAGACGGTTTGATACCAGAATAGAACAGCAGAGTATCTATTCTGTGCAGGGCGACTGCAATAAGCAGTTTTTAGACATCTGTGCCCGCAGCGGTATCAATGGTATGAATCTGGTGTTTCAGCCGGAGTTCAATGAAGAATATTGGCTGTGCGGCTGCGGCGCATTCAACTGGCACGATGAAGAAAAATGCTCAGAATGCAAGGCAAACCGTGAGTGGCTGAAAAAAGCGACCGACCTTGACTTGCTCAGGCAGAAAAAAACATTGCAGGAGCAGCAGTCTGAGCAGGTGCAGGCACAAGTGGCGTCTATGAACGCTCAGGTTGACAAATCTGCCGAGAAAGCTGAATTTGAACAGCGTAAGGTACAGCTTCAGCAGGAACAAAAAAAAGAAAAGCGCCGAATGACTCGCAAAAGGCTCAGATTGATCGGCGCATTGCTGGTGATTGGTGCGCTTTTGGCATATTTGCTGATGACATTTGTATTCCCGCATTTGCTTGATGACGGCAAAAAACAGAGTGCCGATGCTGTATCTCCCGTATCGGACCAAAGCGTATCCTGAATGATGAAACCGAAAAGCAGGCGAAAGCAAAAAATGCTGTCGCTTGCTTTTGAATTTTCTTCAAATGGTTCACAGCCGTTGATTGACAGAGATGCTTTTATTTTAATGCCCTTTATGGAAGCGGTACGGCATAGACTGTTGATGAACCTTTCGTGTCACTATACCCTTGTTCGCTGCATTCCGTTTGCTGTGCAGACAGTGGTTTCAGATGACTTTTGTTACGATAATGCGCATGACCGGAGCAACAGCGTTATCATCAATGATCGAATAATATAACCAATCACCGATGTCCCCCGGGTCTCGCCTGCCGGGTGCGGCAGCGTGACGCTGCACCCGTGTCCGCCTTTGGGGTAG
>JBGUWM010000195.1:0-83999 GCA_045221175.1 Acutalibacteraceae bacterium
ACAAGCGACAGCTTCTTTGCTATCGCTTGTTCCATTCTTCTTTTCTGTTTTAATTCGGATTTACCCCAACTATTGACAAAGAGCCAAATAATCAGACCGGAAAAACCGACATGGTTTTTCCGGTCTTTCCGGTCTTGTTGTATTATATTCATTATTCCTTGGAGAGTATTTTGATCGTCTTATTAGAGTAAAACAAAAACAATATCATACTGAAAATGGTCAATAAGCTTCCGACAATCGATAACCATGAAGCTCTTGTTGTTACCATGGTTCCGCCCAGTACCAGAATATAAACACTCACACAGGTCTGAACGACAAAAAGAGTGGTAATCACTGCATAAATAAATCCGCCCAGTTTATCCATTTCCGGATGTCCAAGCTGCTTACATATACTGCGTATTCCTTCCAGAATATATACTTGCGCCAATAGTTCTGTCAGAAGCACCAGCAGCTCCGTGATGTTTTCCACTTCTTTATTCGCCGAAAAGACAATACTCAATACATATAAAAACAAACTGATCACGGTAGAATAAAAAGCAACCTTAAAGTTTGCATCCTCTGCCGAAGCCTTGTGAGTACTGATCAGACAGAGAATAACAGAAGCCACTCCTGTGAGCAGAAACAATGCTGTCAGTCCGATAATCAACAATAATAAATGTAACGGAATGTTATCCAAATTGTCCGTAATATTGACAGACGATGATATGAGAATGCCTGCAACAAAAATTGTCAACAACTGACTGATAATTGTCAATATTTGTGCTATAATTAATAATTTTATACTTTTGAGTGTTTTGGGAAAAGTCATATTCTTGCTCCTTATTCGATTCTCACTTCATTTTAAATGAATCACACCTATTTGTCAATGCAAGTTTTATACAAATATTCCAGATATACTTGATTTTATAGTTATTTTTGTTATAATAGTATTATTATATGAATACTATCAGGAGGTTCTCGTGAATCGCATTAAACAAATACCTCAAAAAATAAAAAATGCCAATCTTGGTTGGCTGATTCCGGCAAGCTTCATCACTTCCTGTGTTTTTTTGGTCGCAGGAATCGTTCTGCTCCTGATCAGAGGATTTGAAAACATGGAGATTGGCTGGACTTTCAGCATCGGTGCGGATATTTTCTGTCTTGCCGTTTGTGTGATGCTTTCGTACAGTTGTGTGCCCAATTACAAAAAACGCAACAAACAAACACTTGTCTTTGTCATACTGCTGACGGTCAGCGCTCTGTCACTGTTTCTGGACGAGGCTGCATGGCTGGTACAGGGAATTGCTGCTTTGAGAAGAGTTAATCTGATCATTAACATTCTGCATTTTATGATTGGCATTATACTCATCTATCTCTTCTGGCAATACATTCGCCGTGTACTTAAGATGGAAAACAGTCTGATGACAACCGCAGACGGTATTCTCAACCTGCTGCTGATTCCCTCATTACTGCTTTGTGCAGTGAATTATTTCTACCCACTGTATTTTTCAATTGATGAAAACGGCTTTTACAACCGAACCGACAAATGGTACATCAGTCAGGTTTATCTGTGCTTTGCACTTTTGATTGTGATCTTAGAACTGCTGATGTCTCAAGCGTCTAAAAGAGAGAGACTGGTTGCAATCTCTTTTATTACCATTCCCCTCGTCAACCAGGTGCTTACCGGTATGCATTTCGGTATTTCAACACAGTATGCCGCCATGCTGGTGTCAATCGTCCTTATCTACGGAATGCTGTTTGCCGAACGTGAAAAACGAATTTCTGCTACCGAAACAGAACTGAGCGTCGCAACACGGATACAGGCGGATATGCTGCCGAATTCTTTTCCGTTTCTGCCGGAACGAAAAGAATTTGACTTATTTGCTTCCATGACCCCTGCAAAAGAAGTCGGCGGTGATTTTTATGACTTCTTTATGGTAGACAACGATCATCTGGCAATGGTGATGGCAGACGTTTCCGGTAAAGGAATACCGGCGGCACTGTTTATGATGTCTTCTAAAATACTGATTAAGAATTGTGTGATGACCGGTAAATCCCCCGGCGACGTACTTCGCACAGTCAATAACCAGATTTGTGAAAACAACCGGGAAGAAATGTTCGTGACGGTCTGGCTGGGCATTCTGAACCTGCGTGACGGTACACTGAAAAGCGCTAATGCCGGACACGAATATCCGGTTCTTAAAACGCCCGGCGGCGATTTTGAACTGCTTAAAAGCAAACACAGCTTTGTTTTGGGCGGTATGCCGGGAATTAAATACCGTGAAAGCGAAATGGTGCTTCAACCAGACTCAAAGCTGTTCTTATACACTGACGGTGTTCCCGAAGCGGAAAATCAGTTGGAAATACAATATGGCTATGATCGCTTTCTTACAGCGCTCAACCGTGCCAAAAACTGCAATCCGCAGGAATTGTTATCTGCTGTCAAAAGCAGCGTAAAGGAGTTCGTACAGGACTATATACAGTTTGATGATCTGACGATGCTTTGTGTACATTATAAAGGTGCCGGGGAGGTTAATTCTAATGAAGGAACTGACAGTTGACGCTTCCGTTGACAATATTGCCGTCGTGACTGATTTTGTCACTCGTGAACTGAAAACTCTGAATTGCCCTGTGAAAGCACAAACACAGATTGTGATTGCTATTGATGAGTTGTTTGGCAATATTGCACGCTATGCCTATGCGCCGGATAACGGCAAGGCTACTGTCCGGTTCGAAACGGAACATCAGCCCTCTGCCGTCATAATTACCTTTATTGACAGCGGCATTCCCTTCGATCCGCTTCAGCAGTCCGATCCTGACACGCATCTTTCTGCACAGGACAGACCAATCGGAGGACTGGGCATTTTTCTTGTCAAAAAATCTATGAATTCAGTGGAATATGCTTATGAAAACGGACAGAACATCTTAAAGATTAAGAAAATCATCGGATAAATGATAGATATCCTGACAGAATATTATGATTCTCCGGATTGCAGCACTATGAACTAAACTGATGTCGCTTTACAGGAGAATGAAGAATATTAATTCATCATTATTTAAAGGAGTGTTTGACATGAATCTCAAACGGAAAACCACAAATTCGTCCATGATCGTTGCCATTAGCGGAAGGATTGACACCGCTACGGCGCCGGATTTTGAACAAGGCATAAAGCCTTATCTTGAAGGTATCAGCGAACTGATCCTCGATTTTCAGGATGTTAACTACATCTCCTCTGCCGGTCTTCGTGCGCTGCTCTCTTTGCAAAAAATTATGATGGCAAAGGGCGAAATGAAGCTGATTAATGTTAATGAGGCAGTTTGTGACGTTTTTGAAGTAACCGGTTTTGACGAAATTTTGACTTATAATGAATAATAGGTGCACTATGAATATTTTAGAATTACTGGAAAAATATACAAAAGAAAACCCCAATGCTTCCATTTTGTTTGACGAAGCTCATTCCAAAGGAATTACCTACACGCAGCTCAACGACTTGAGCGGAAGAGTTTATGCATATCTCGATGCACAAAATATTGGTAAAGAAGATTTTGTTCTCATCAATCTGCCCCGTGGCGTTATGCCGATTATCGCAATGATCGGTGTTTGGAAAGCCGGCGCTGCCTGGGCACTGGTAGAGGACACCTACGCCCCGGATCGTATCGCCTTTATTCGTAAAGACTGCGGCTGTAAGGCAGAACTTTCTGCCGAAAACTGGGAAACAATTATGAACACTGATCCGAAAGACGGTTATGTCATTGCTGACGATCACGACGCAGCCTACGCTATCTATACCTCCGGTACCACCGGTAATCCCAAGGGAGTGCTGCACGAATACGGCAACCTTAGCCGTGCAATTGATTCCATTAAGGTTAACGGTAAAGTACCCTTTAACAGCAAAGATCGACTGGCACTGCTGGCTCCTATGAATTTTGTCGCTTCTGTTATCGTTATTCTTGCAGCTCTGAGCGTCTGCTGCGGTAAAAACTTTATTGTCAGTTATGCAACCATTAAGAATCCGATGGCTCTCAAAATGTTCTTTCTGGAAAAACGTATCTCCATTACGTTCCTGACGCCGTCCTATGTGCGGATGCTCGGCAATCAAACAGGCCCTTTTTTGCGTATGCTCTTTGTCGGCAGTGAACCTGCTAATAATATTTACAATAAAAATCTGGATCTCATTAATATTTACGCCGCTTCCGAAAGCGGTTTCGCCGTTGGCGTGTTCCCTATTGACAAGCCTTATGAAACCTGCCCTATCGGTAAACCTGAAATCGACTGCCCTATTACGCTTATTACTGAAGACGGTGAGGTTGCTCCGGAAGGCGAAATCGGTGAATTGTGCTTTGAGAATCCTTTCGTCAGAGGCTATATCAATCTGCCGGAAGAAACTGAAAAAGCTTTCCGAAATGGTATTTATCATACCGGTGACCTGGCTCGAAAAGACGAAAACGGCAATTATGTGCTGCTCGGTCGTTCAGGTGATATGATCAAGATTAACGGCAACCGTATTGAACCTGCCGAAATAGAAGCCTCTGTCAAGCAGGTGCTTGGTATCGAATGGGCTGCGGCAAGAGGCTTTGAGGAAAACGGAAAAAGCTATCTTTGCGCCTATTATACCGCAGACATTGAGGTGGATAATAACAAAATGCGTGAGGAGCTTTCCAAACGTCTGCCGTACTATATGATCCCTGCTTATTACCTCAAAATTGACAAAGTGCCGATGAAGGCTAATGGCAAAATGGACAGAAAAGCTCTTCCGAAGCCTGACGCCTCTGACTTTAAAACCGATTATGTCGCTCCTGAAACAGAAACACAAAAAAAGCTCTGTGATGCTATGGCTAAGGTGCTGAAAGTGGAACAGATCGGTATTCATGACGATTTTTATGAACTGGGCGGCGATTCCCTTGGTTCCATTCAGGTGATTACCGAAAGTGATCTGCCCGGACTGAATGCAAGCGAAATTTTCAGAGGGAGAACACCAGAACAGATTGCCGAACTTTATGAAAAGAATCACGCTAACGATGACGGCGAAGCTCCTGAGCTTAAAAACGCCCGTTCTATGAAGATAGACCATCCTTTAACTGTAGAGCAGCTTTATATGGTAGATTATCAGCTCTACACGCCAAAATCAACTATGTATAACCTGTTCACGATGATGAAAGTGGACAAGGATATGTTCGATATGCAGAAAATGGCAAGCGCTATGCAAACTGCTATCCGTAATCATTCCGCTCTGCTCACCACCTTCCACTTCAACGAAGACGGTGAAGTGATTCAGCGTTATACCCCCGACGTGCTTCGTGACATTCATGTGGAAAAAATCAGTGAATTTGAGTTTAATACGATCAAAGACACGCTCGTTCAGCCCTTTAAGATTATCGGCGGCTGTCTGCACCGCTGCCGTGTCTTTGAAACAGAGAAAAACGGATATATCTTCTTTGACGTTCACCATACCCTTTTTGACGGCACATCCTTAAAAGTGTTTATGCAGAATGTCGGCAAGGCCTATATGGGAATGCAGCCTGACCCCGATCTGTATTACCTGATCCTGCAAAACCGTGAGGACGAGGTAAAAAGTGAATTCTACAATGAGAGCAAGGAATACTTTGATGCGCTGTTGGAGGGTGTTGAATGGTCAAGCTATCCGAAAACTGACCATGAATCCCGTGAAAATGAAATGGGAGAGCTGTTTGCACCAATCGGTATTGAACAGCCGCAGATGAAGGCAATGGAACGCCATTACCGTATCAGCCGCAACGAATTTTTCATCGCTGCTCTGGCACTTGCTATCTCTATCTATAACGAAAAGGATAATATCCAGATTTCTTGGATCTATAACGGCAGAGAGGATATGCTCGCCATGAACTCTGTCGGACTGCTGTTCCGTGATTTGCCTGTCGGCATTCGCTTCAAGAACGAAATGACACTGCGTGAACTGTTTGCTGAAGTTCATAACCAGGTACAAAAAGGGATTGAACACTGTTGCTATCCGTATGTGGATACGCATAATCAGGCAGGCGGTCAGGTAGCAGCGTATCTGCTGTATCAGCAGGACATTCGTGATATGGGCGGTTTAGACGGAATGAACGTTGAAACCGTGGACATTCGTCAGAATCAAGCTGCTTCGCAAACCATCCTCGACATGGAAATACTTGACGGTAAAGACGGTCTTATCCTGATGATGGACTATACCGCCAGTCTGTATGATGATGAGAGCATGGATAGTTTCAAAGATATCTTTATCCGTGTAGCACAGGGAATGGTTACACACAACTCGCAGACAGACATCACTATCGGTGAGCTTCGGAAAAAATACAGCAACAAAAAGACGTTTTTCGATATTATCAAAGGAGTTTTTGGTAGAAAAAAATGATTATGAAAAACAGCAATGATGCCCACGGGACAATACGAAACGCATACGGTGAAAACCGTCCTGTTATAGGCGATTATGACAAAACTCTTGCCGTTTCTTGCCGCAACGGTACCTTTGTTGGAAAAAGAGTCGGTGAAGTTCTCGCTTTCAAAGGAATCCCCTATGCCAAGCCTCCAATCGGAATGCTTCGTTGGCAGGCACCTCAACCGACAGATGATAACAGCGGCATTTTTCAGGCATATTATAACGGAAAAACACCTATCCAGACAGAATGGGAAACAGAAAGGGCTTCTTACTATCCTCAGGGTGAGGATTGTCTTTATCTCAATATCTGGTCTAACGAAACAAACCCCGGCACCAATAAAACGGTAATGGTATTCTTTCACGGCGGTTCCTACGGTTGGGGCGGCACTGCCGACCCGATTTATGACGGCGAAAGCTTTGTCAGAAAACAAAGCGATATTGTTTTGGTTACCGTTGGTTATCGTGTTGGTTTGATGGGCTTTGTTGATTTCAGCGAGGTTCCGGGCGGAGAAGAATTTCCGGATGCGCCGAACCTTGGTCTGCTGGACCAGATAGAAGCGCTGCGCTGGATACAGAAAAACATTGCCGGCTTCGGCGGAAATCCTGACAATATAACTATCTTCGGCGAATCAGCCGGCGGCGGAAGCGTTTCACTCCTGCCAATTATTCCTGCAGCAAAAGGCTTGTTCAAGCGAGTGATTGCGGAAAGCGGCTCCGTTGCTCTGACTTTTTCGAAGGAAGAATGCCGTGCTTTTACAAAACAATTGCTGAAGGAAGCCAATGCCGATTCTATGCAGGACTTGATGAATATGACCGAATGCGAACTGATGCGTGTTAATGAAAAAGTCAACTCCATCAATAATTTTCCTCAGCGTGACGGTAACCTGATTCCGCTTGATCCGTATCTTCCTTATGAGCAGGGCGAAACTTCTGACATTGATATCCTGATAGGTACTAACGCCAACGAAATGAATTACTGGGTCGGTGAAGTCGGCGGTATTGTCCCCTATTGCTTTACCATGCCCATTAAGTTTGAAAATGATTTGAAAATCCTCAGCATGAATGAGAGAAATCGTGTTCAACTCTTTATGAATAACCTTAAGGGACATAATAAATGGCGGATGACGGAATTCTACAATGAACTTATGTTCCGTCTGCCTGCCGTTCATCAGGCAGAAGAACACGCTAAAAACGGCGGCAAAGCATATATGTACTACTGGACTGTACCGTCTGTTATTCCTCTCCGGAAGGCATGTCATGCCGTAGAACTCGCTTATGTGTTCGGCAATCTGAATGAATCCATTTATACCGGTCAGCGTGCCGATGAAGAACTATCAGACACGGTGATGCAGCTTTGGACCAACTTTGCCCGAACCGGCGACCCGTCAACAGATAAACTGCAATGGCAGCCCTATGACAAGTCCCATCGGTTCACAATGGTTCTGTCAGAAAAGCCTCACCTTGCAGAGGATGTACTGCAGCATCAGCGCAGAGTACTTTCGCCACTTTTGAAACGCATGATTAATCCCTCCTATGCCGATCTGGACTATAATGTTCCCTTTGTACGCAAAATTGCGGCAGGTGTGTTGTTGGCTCTTGCAGGCATATCAACTGCAGTATATTTTGCTGTGAAGAAGAAATAAGAATATAACGGATTTAGTATATCTGTTTTACAGACAATGAATTACCACAAAAACGGGAAACCGCTTCAACAGCGGCTTCCCGTCTTTTTTCGAAAAAAACAGTAACCTCACCTTTCCGGAAGTTCATATCTATCCCAACGAATCAAATATGCTCCACTTTTCCCCATGATTGAGGGTTGTTTTCATTTTCTTATACTCATCACTTATTTCTCTTTGTGCTTCTTTTGGAGAATGTGAAAAAAGCGGCATTCTCCAATAAAAACAACCGAAACAAATCAGAGGAAAGTATTGTATCTGATATGAGGGTATCTTTTTATCAAAATAGGATCCAACTAAACGTAAAACCACTGTGAAGTCTTCTGAGTGTCAATTTTACCTCTGCACATCTCTTTAATATATTTGCAGAGAACATTATTTTTCCATCAAATATCTCCCCGCCGCCTTTGATGGCAGTGTGGGAGTCATATTGTGGGATTATGTCCTATCGACCATCCGGAACGTAATCATCCTGTTTCTTACTACGGACGCAAATATTCATTATAATATCTGAAATCCCTTTTTATATCTATGATTGCCAAGGTCGAATTTTCTAATATCAACATTTTCAGCCAATTCATTTGTTGTTATGAAATCGGTTGTAACTTTCACAAAATACTGCTTATTACCTTTTTCTACAAGATAATATCCTGCACGCTCATGAAATCGGTCCAGCACCTCGACAACACCCGGTTGCACTACAAAGTCAATGAGCCACTCCGCCTTTGTCATCTTTCTTGTTCTTATCAAAGCATATATTGCTTCAGCATCTTTATGCTTTCCATAACAAACTGCATCTTTCTTATTCCTGCATCTGCCAGACTTTTCATAGTCATCAAGATTTACCGCTTCTTTAATCTCATTGAAACTGATTTTTCCTTCTTCATCCAGAAGATAATCAACGCTTACGTTCAACAACTGAGAAATGACCTTCAAATTGTTCACATCAGGCATACCTTTGTCTGTTTCCCATTTTGCGATTGCTGACCTTGACACACACATTTTTTCAGCCAGTTGCTCCTGAGAAAAGCCTGCCTCTTTTCTCGCTTTCCTGATTTTCTCTCCAAATGTCATTATAATTTCCTCCATTTTTATGCCGGATAAACTCCGTTCGTTTTTTTGTAAAGTCATATTACCACCAATGACCAGTAACACGCAAGATACGAAGTGTAACAAAGCCGTTACTTTCCGTAACAACGCTTTTTCAGATTCTAACACGATAGCCCTTAGATAATCTGATCCAACACTTATCCACACAATCGTTTACATTTGAAGATAAATATCTATGCAGGGATCGGTTCATAATGCGACATACGAATCACTAACTCGCCCCTGTGATTTCTAAATAGACTACTCAACTCTCCGTACATCCCCTTAATATACTTGAACAGAACATCATCATTCAATCAAATCTATCACCACCGCCTTTGATGGCGGTGGTGATAGATTCATAAAAGTTTTTCGTTCGCATGGCCATAGAGAATTGTTCTTGCTTTATATCTGAAAATTTTATCCCAGTCTTTTTTCAATGCTTCATTGTTTGCGTATGCCGCAAGATAATCTATCGGTTCCAAATCTCCAACAATACAAGTACCCTCATCTAATACTATTGAAATACTGTCTTTGCTGTGACTGGGAGTTGAAATAATTTCGCCGCCAATGCCGAGACCGGCAAGAAAATGCCGGCTTTCATCAAACCGGATAATCTTTGCCTTGCTCACATCTATTGGTTGGTAGCCAAGTTTCCGTTCCCTTGAAAAAATATCATCTGCAAAATGCACTGAATCTGTCTGCGTTTCCATCAGAAGAAGCTCGACACCCTGCTCCATCAGCGTACTCACAAGCCCTATGTGATCCGGATGGTAATGCGTCGCAAGAAGATACGTTATGTCTGATACCTTAATGTTGCATTTTTTAATTGCTCTGTAAAATGCATGAAGCGTACCGGCATAATCCGTATCAACCAAAATAGAAGCTTTGTTTCCTTTCAGCAAATATGTGTTCGTATTGCCGTACTTTATCCGCTCTATCATGTCTCCCATTCCCTTTATCGCTTTTTATGCTATCAGACAGCTAAGCCTCCGTTGCCGCCCGATCTGACAGCAATCCGAAAGTCTCAGCAGATCAAAAGTCATATAGTGATTACAAACCAATATTCTCGATTTATGATGATTGCCCTTCCCCACGAAACAAGAATTAACTGACACGTATTAATCTCTTTTTACCCTGCCCTATCGCTTTGCGGTAATAGAACCCCCTGCCAAAAACATTCAATCTCCGCACAAGCTCTTATTTCATGCTTTTCCCGCTTTCCGATGCTTTCTTGTCACCAATACTACTGTTACGACGTAGCTTGGATCAGCAGGGGGAATAAAGGGCAATATTCACGCTGCTGTCACAACAATCGTTGTAAAGAATACGCCGCTGACCTAATCAGCTCAACAATAATAAAACCAATCACCCATGTCCCCCGAGTCTCAACTGTCGGATCGGTCGGTGCTTCTGCTTCGCAGAGGTGTCCACCGAACCCCCGCAACCTCTCAGGCGACGGGGACATTCGAACTTTCCGTAGGGGGTTATCATCTCCCACGGAAAGTCCGAGGAGCTAAAGCTCCTGCGGTGAGTTTGCCTCGTGGCAGCCGATGTTAAGCGAGCTTACATCGGGCTTTGCATCGAGTTAAATGTTACTTAATGATTCTTTGGAATGTTTCTTGTATATTTACATCCTGTTCTACTATAATTCTCGCATCCGAAGAACTCTCCGTAAGGACCACTTTTTCTAAATAAACGTCCACCACAAATCGGGCACTCAAATTGTTCGCGTTTGAGTTGCTTCTCATAGCGAGTTTCGAGTTCCTGAGCGAAAATGGATTCTTTGTCTTTAACAGTAAGGAAGTATGCTTTGACTTTTGCTCTTGTTAATGCAACGTAGTAAAGACGTCTTTCCTCGGCAAAGGGATAATCTTCGTTTTTATCGAGGAGCAGATCAAGAATTGGATCATCCTGTATTTTACTTGGAAATCCCATACGTGAACTCTTGTTGTTGATGATAAACACATAGTCTGCTTGCAATCCTTTTGATTTATGTGCTGTCAGGAAAATCATCTTAATATCCGGTCGATCTCTGTGTTTAACATCAACAAACCCGCTAACATTATTGTATTGACATTCGAACAAACCGCTCTCTTTTAGCATATCTACATCAAAAGAGTAGCGTCCAATGAAATAAACCATCGCATTCTTCGGAAGATCCTTAACCTTTGCTGCCATAAACTCAACTGCATACTTTTCGTTATATCCGCTTATCTCGCCCATTGAGAAGCGCATATCGGAAGACATCCCCGATATGTTTTTTCTTATTTGAGACGGATTTTGCATTATGAAATTACCGCTAATCTCAATAAGCGATTTGGTAAATCTGTAGGTAGTTTCAATTCTGCTAATGGTGGTTGGACCCCAGTATTTCTCGAAATTGAGAATATAACTTATATCACTCCCGGCAAAACGATATATACTTTGCCAATCATCTCCAACACAAAAAAGCTCAAAATATCTTGAGGCTCTCAATGCTGCGAGCAGCGAAAACCTTGCCTTGGAGATATCCTGATACTCATCGACAATCACATATGAGAATGGATTTGTCACTTTTCCCAATTTAACATAATCCGTTGCTATGTTGATCATATCGTTGAAGTCGATTTCACCTGAAGCCCTCAGTGTTTGTTCGTAAGCATTGAATAACGGCTCAATAAGATTGACGAAATTCAGGTATTGCACTGAATCGGGTGATTTTGAAGCAACAGAGCGGATACTCTCAATTGTGTAATTATTACTCTTAATCAGGTTAATAACCATTTCAAAAAGTTCAATAAGGCCGTCGAGAATGTTATTACTTTCTTTAGACACAATCGACCATAGCTCTTCGGGCGATTTTGGAGATAAAGCGACACTGCGTTCTTTCAAATGCTTTTCAAGGTTGGGTAGAAGAGTTCCGTCAAACTTCTCATACGAGTAACACTCAATAAGTACCGTTTTATTCTCTTTGTGGAGCTTTCGTTTCCATTCCATTGATTCACGGTAGACCTCGGTTGCACTTTCTCCGTTTCTCCCTGAAAACCACGATGGTACTTCTCCGCTTTTATTAGTGCCGAAGTGTTCAATATAAATATCATAATCGGGAAGGTAAAAATCAGGATGGTATTGACCATATTCCGACGTCCTTGTATCCACCTTGTATTCAGCTTCGTATATATACTTTACGCCATTTTGAAACAGATAGTTGGCTATGTCCATTTCTCCATAGCTTTTAACAGATTCATTTTGAATTGTAACGGGAGGATTTAGTCGAAGGTATTCCCTATACTCCTTTTCATTGGTAAATTCAAATTCCGATTTAGAGGGGACCCTGTTATAAAGCAAATAGGAACTCAAAGCCCGTACATAACCGGGATCCTTCATCAATCCTTGAAGTTTTTCACGGATGAAAGAACCAAGATTGATTTTGGATATTTTCGGCTTTCTACCATCGGATTTAGATATTATGCTTAACCCCAGCTTGTGAAACGTCGAGGCTGCTATTTTACATCCCGTTTCCCTTGCTATTCTTTCACTCATTTCGGAAGCGGAAGCATTGGTAAAGGAGAGAACAAGAATGTCATCCGGTTTATATTTGCCTGACTTTAGCAGGTATTTTATTTTGCCCACAACCGTAGTCGTCTTTCCTGTACCTGCTCCTGCAATAATCAGGTGATTATGTGCCTCTTTAATGATGGCGTGCATTTGCTGACGGTCAAGTTTCTTTCCCTCAACATTACCGATCAGTGCATAAGCTGCATTGATTTGAACATTTGCTACATTATTGTTGTGCTGCTCAAGGATAGAGCGTAACGTTCCGGACAACGAACGAGCAACTTCAACCATGGCTCTTAATTCAGAAAAAGAGCGGGCCTTACATATCTTTTTTAATGACAAATCCGATGTTGAACGGATTAGTTCCCCATACTTCCGATTCCAGATATCGGAGAGACCGAGGTCAACATATTCAGACTTGTTTGAGGTAAATGAATTTGCTTCATTCAAAGCACCGGAGAATCTGACAAGCAGATCGTCGCATCGTCTGTTCCGTTCATCTATTTTTATTTGATGTTTCTGCTTGATTGTCTTAAATATTCTCATAATTCTATTACTCAACTTTCATCAACAGCACTATCGTCTCCACATGCCTTGGGACAACAGCGTGAATAAAACGGTGTCTATTTACGCTGATTGCTCGTCTACCCTCGTTGAGATGTTCTCTCTATCTAAAACGGTCGAGTGGGCAGATTTGATATTTGCTTCAATAAAACTGCTAATATCTTATAACTCTATATTGCAATCTTAAATATGAGTTCTGCAAGACAGAAGCATCAATTAACTCCAAAGAAGCCAATTGTCCCAATTCTTTATTTGATAACAAGGATCTGCCATCAATCAACGTGGGCGTATCTTTGCCGCCGATCAGCACCGGGGCTACAACGATATCTACATAGTCCAGCAGTTTTTCACACAGGAACAGGCCGTTTATTGTGCCGCCGGATTGGACGGTCAGACGCTCACATCCGTATTCTTTCTTCAAGTGTTCCAGGGCGGCACTGAGAGAAGGACGCTCCTGGTAGATGATATGTAAGCTGTCGGCGTCCACACGGAAGGCTGGATGAGAGGCATTCGATGTGATTACAACAGCTTGCTTTGACTTCTCGCAAAAGCATCTGACCCCATGCTCTGTCAGATGGTGATTGTCCAGCAGAACAAAGGATACCGGCGTTTTATCCTGCAACTCCTTTTCATTGACGCCCATCTTAGCCTGCACCCGTCCCGTATTGGAAGACCACAGATCGGTTGTCTGCTCGATCTCATAGTATTGATGCAGACCCTCCCTGACGCCGTGGATCTTCGGAAAATCCCGATCAACGTCCAGCTCGTCTGTGGAGCAGGTGCTGATCTTGCCGTCAACCGACCATCAGCATGAATAATGTTGTAATTGGTCTGTACATGTGTCACCCCTACAAACTGGAATTTATGCCTTAAGTTCGTACATGCGATATATCTTTCGGTACAGCTTGCCTGTAAATAGTAGCTTGAAAATCATTCTTTCGACTGGCGTAAGCTCTTTAACCAGTGCGGCAGGAGTAAAGCTGTGCTCTTTTACAAATCTGATCCGAAGTCCATCGATGATGCTCCCGATAGCATCTATCCCATACAGCTTAGTAACACCGACCTCATTGACAGGTTTTTTATATTTCGACGCTTTGACACCAAATTCGGTATAAACATCCATCAGAATATGAATTTCCCGATACTTTTTATCAAGCGCTTGCAATAACCCCCGTACCTGGCTGTTGGTCAGATACATGCTCAGTCCCTCAAGGACAACGATGGCCGTATTACAATCTGGGAGCGTTCCAATCTGTTCAGGTCTGGACGCATCCAAAGCCGTCATATGGTACGTTTCATTTTCCCGAAAATACTTCTTGCGAATCTCTATAACATCTGGAAGATCGCAGTCCACCCATTCAGAACAGGGAGTTTTTACCCTCATATGCCTACTGTCAAGTCCGCACTCAATATGAAGTACCAACGCATCGCGGCACCGTTGCAGCATACTGTCTGTCCAGTCATCGAACACACGGGCTCTCATAGCCATATTGTAAGCAAGCCATTTTGATCTGGACTTGCCTCGAATTGGAAAGGCTTCTTCTTTCCATATTTTCTCAGCCGATGGATCGTTCAGGATAATCCCCTGTTGGCTCACCTTTGATTTACCATACAGCGGAATATACAGTGTCTTATTCACTTCATTCATGCGAACTATCTCCTCTGCAAATTCCGATTTATCTAATTGCTACAGTTCATTCGTCTCCCGAAACCAAATATTGAAATTCAGTCAGCTCCGGCGTGTTCATCACTCTCAGAAGAGCATCAAAATCATCAACGGTTTTTACTGTTGAAAGTTTGCTGTACTCGCTCCATTCCATTTGACCCTCATCGAACGAAATGAGATCACCTGACCACCGCGTTGCCTTGAACAGCAGGACAACATACCTTCCGTTCTCTAAGGGAAATTGTTTAACTCCAACCAATCTTGGGTCAAGGATTGTTAGACCGGTTTCTTCTTTCATCTCGCGGATGACAGCGTCAACAAAAGATTCTCCGGGTTCCACATGCCCGCCCGGCAATGCGTACCCTTGCCAGTCTTTCTTTACTCTGTTTTGAAGCAGTATCTTATCGCCGTCTTCGATCAAGCATAATACTGTCAACTCTACATTCTCTGTTCTAGTCATTTTGATATCATTGTTCTCTCTTCACATACGTGATCTGGATATCGTAGCCCAGCTTCTCAAGCATCTCTACGAACACCTTGTTCACGATGCCGTCCTTCTTGTTTATGAGCCTGCTGATGTACGGAGCGGAAGTCCCTACCATCTTGGCAAGCTGCGCCTGGGTTACGCGCTCTTCCAGACATTTGACCTTTACATCTATATCAAAATCATTCTTTACCATAACGCACCTCGCTTTCGGTGAAATACGATTACACTCACAAGATAATTCATTATACCACAAGTTTATGAAGTTTTCAATACATACATCAAAAAAGACGCCCGGATATACTCCGAGCGCCTTATGCTGTTATTCGTTTTATGCTTCCACATCTATCGCAAGGCCGGATTTGAAATCGACTGCGATTTTGTCATCGTGGATGGTGACCTTTTCTATCATGCTGCGGACGAGCGCCTCACTGTATTCCGCCTCACCGGTCTGTTCCTCGATGAAGGCGATCATGGCCTTGATCCTGTCGATTTCGTCTTTACGGAGTGCAGCCTGCGTGAGTACGTTCTGCCGCCTTTCGCGGAGGGATACTATCCTTTCTCCAATCTCCTGAATACGGGCTTCGTCCTTGCCGGCATCAAGAAGTTCCATCTGACTCTTGCGGATCATATTGTCAATAACCTCGATTTCCTCATCGACATCGCAGCCGACAACCGATTCGATATTCTCCTTCAGAACCGGGATAATCTCATCTCTGTTGGCATAGGCCATATTCACGGCGGAGGCAATCGCGGCATGAAGGTCTTCCTCCGACACTGTCCTCGCGGGGCATTCCTGTCCGGGGGTCAGCCTGCTTACACACCGCCACACCACAGATTTCTCACCTCCGGTGTACCATACGACCCGCCTGTAAATATTTCCGCAGTGGCAGCAGACCACGTTGCCGGAAAGAGCGTATTTTGAACTGTAGACACGCTTTTTGCCGCCCTTATAAAGAGATGACCGCCTCGCGATTTCCTCCTGCACCAGGAGGAAGGTCTCCCTGTCGATGATGGGTTCGTGGCAGCCTTCCACGTAGTATTTCGGCATCACACCATCGTTCCGGCTGCGCTTTTTGTCAAGGACGCTGACCGTATAGGTCTTCTGAAGGAAATCGTCACCGATGTATTTTTCGCACGTTTTCACGCCGGACGGATCTCTCGGGGTAAGGCACTAATCTTTCCCTCCACAACCTCTTGATTTACTGCTTTGGTTTTACGTTTACCTTTTGGACTTTGGTTTGTTTTGCAACCTTATCCACCATTTAGCCTTAATATCAAGTTTCTGTTCGTAGGCTCAAAAGGTTTGCTACACCGCTTCCTCCCCTGTTTACATTGCTGCAAACAGCTTGCGGTTCACTACACTTGGCGGTAACTACCCGTGACGGGTCTTTCACCCGTTAGATTAGTGTCATGCCCGACACACAAATATATTGACCCCGCACTGCCATCAAACAGTACGGGGTCAACATTTATCGCTTTGCTATTTTCTTTCGGATATGCTCCAATCTGTTCAGAGCTTCATAAAGCGTTTCGTTTTTCTTGGCAAAGTGCAGCCTGATAAGATGATTGACATTCTCTCTGAAAAAGCTGGAGCCCGGCACAGCACCGACTCCCACATCTCTTGCAAGCACTTCGCAGAATTCAAGATCGCTTGCATAGCCGAATTCCGAAATATCCAGAAGAATGTAATACGCTCCCTGCGGTACGGTATGGGAAATACCGATGTCATCAAGACCTTTCAGGAACAGGTCACGCTTTTCGGTATATTTTACCTGTAAGGCTTTGTAATAATCCTCTCCGAAACGCAGTCCCGTCACAGCAGCCTCCTGCAAGGGTGCTGCCGCCCCCACGGTCAGGAAATCATGCACCTTTTTGGCAACTTCAATAATATGCTTCGGCGCAATGATATATCCCAGACGCCAGCCGGTTATGGAATAGGTCTTTGACAGCGAAGAACAGGAGAGGGTTCTCTCCCACATTCCCGGCAGAGAGGCAAAATAAGTATGCTGATACGGCTCATAAACGATATGTTCATACACCTCATCAGTAATGACAAAGGTATCATATTTCTCCGCAAGGTCGGCAATGGTTTTAAGCTCCTCATAGCTGAATACCTTTCCGCAGGGATTTGACGGATTACAAAGTATCAGTGCTTTGGGCTTTTGTTTGAAAGCTGTCTCTAACTCATCGGGGTCAAAATTGAACTCAGGCGGATAAAGCGGCACATATATCGGTTCTGCGCCGGAAAGAATGGTGTCTGCGCCGTAGTTTTCATAGAAAGGAGAGAATACAATCACCTTATCGCCGGGATTCGTTACCGTCATCATGGCAGCCATCATTGCTTCTGTGCTGCCGCAGGTAACAACGATTTCTCCGTTGGGGTCGATATTTCTGCCCATAAGCCTTGACTGTTTATCTGCCAGTGCCTCACGGAAATTCTGTGCGCCCCATGTAATTGAATACTGGTGGAAGTCCTCTCTTGTCACCTCTGCCAACCTGTCAAGCAGTTCACGGGGCGGCTCAAAGTCGGGAAAGCCTTGTGACAGATTGACCGCACCATATTGATTTGAAATGCGCGTCATGCGGCGGATAACCGAATCAGTAAAATTTTCTGTTCTTTTTGAAAGTGTTGGCATAACATCTGCCTCCGTTATGTGATATCTAAGATAACACCGCACAGAGATAGTGCAAATGCGTCAGGCTGTCTTTGTGCGGTGCTGATTTTAATTATAGCAATATCAGATGCTGTATTCAAGTGTTCTTTCGTCAATGACTCTCTTTGATTTATGCTCGGAACGGGTATTCAGTCCACCGTCAGGATGCACAATAACTCTTGCCGGCTTGACACCGATACGTGCCTTGAGTGCTGCCGAAACCTCATTGGCTACTTCATCATCAGACTTGGTATTGTCGGCAGACTTTTCTATCTCAACTGCGTACTTGTTGGTGAAGTCCTTTTCAAAGATACGAATAAGATATTCGCCTGTTATACCTTTATGCTCACGAACAACCGCTTCGATATCGCTCGGAAATACATTAACAGCCGAAACAATGAACATATCGTCCTTTCTGCCAAGGATATGTATTCTTCCGTGTGTTCTGCCGCAGGAGCATTTTGTTGTATCGATACGGCCGATGTCGCCTGTGCGGAAACGGATAAGAGGACGGGCGTGCTTTCTGAGCGTTGTAAATACAAGCTCGCCTACCTGACCGG
This sequence comes from Acutalibacteraceae bacterium, assembly GCA_045221175.1. GTDB lineage: Bacteria > Bacillota > Clostridia > Oscillospirales > Acutalibacteraceae > UBA1213. Next base: position 18,614 of record JBGUWM010000195.1, read on the forward strand.
GTTCGAGTATTTCACCTGTATGAATGTCAATAGTTTCAACAAGAATATGGTTTTCTGCGATGTGGAGTCCGTCCTTTGCTTCGCACATAGCGGCGCAGGCTCCGAAAATATCGGACAGTCCATAGAAGTCATAGACCTCTGCACCCCAGATATCCTCTATGGCTTTTCTTGTGGCTTCGATTGAGCCGCCAAGCTCTCCGGCAACAATGATTTTCTTGATGTTCAGGTCTTTTTTAGGGTCAATGCCGCTCTTGAGTGCCTTTTCACCAAGCTGCCATGCGTATGACGGTGAAGTCCAGATGACTGTCGGCTGGTAGGTTTTCAGAACAAACAGCAGTCTTTCACTGGGAAGAGTGCCGCCCCAGATGCACAGTGCACCTAAATTCTGAGCACCGATAACATCAGGACCGCCGACATACAGTGAAAAATTCAGTGCATGAACATATCTGTCGTTCGGGCGCATACCGATCTGCCAGAACCAGCGGCTTTCTGTATCCTGAAATTCGTCAAAATCCTTTTTGGTAAAGGGGCTCATGGTGGGAACACCTGTTGAACCTGATGATGTGGAAATAAAGACAACATCTTCTTCCGGAACTGCTGCCAGCTCACCGAGGAATGAACCGACACCTTGTGTATCTCTCTGCGTAGTTTTATTGATAAACGGGAACTTCTGAATATCCTTAAGTGTTTTGATATCCTCCGGCTTGACGCCTGCTTCGTCAAAGGAACGTTTGTAATAAGGTGCATTGTCGTAGGCAAATTTTACAATCTCCTGTAAATCTGCTAACTGTCTTTTTTCAAGTTCCTCACGAGGAAGGGTTTCAAGTTCCTCGTCCCAGAATTTGCTGTTAATATCTCTGCTCATTGTTATGACTCCTTTTTCATCTGAAATTTTTATGTATAAACTCCCATTTGGCATCACGGGAATGCCTGATAAGCTCTATGTCTTCGTCAGACAGATGTCTGAAACGGCTCTGCTTTCTGAGGTAATCTTCAACGCTTGAAAACTCTTTTGGTTCATGATTCAGCGTAAAGCTACCGTTTTCATATTCAGCAAGATACCAGAGTCCGCAGTCAACGACCTCTTTGGCAATCTCAACCGTTTCATCTGTCTTGACTCCCCACCCCGTTGGACAGGGGGCAAGCACATGAATGTACTTTGTTCCCTTAATCCTGCTTGCCTTTTCCACCTTGCGCATGAAATCGTTTATATAACCAACACTGGCGGTAGCCGCATAAGGTATGCCGTGAGCTGCCACGATCTCAAACATATTCTTCTTTTGTCCCAGGTTGCCGTGTCTGTTTTTACCTGCCGGCGTCGTGGTCGTTTTTGCACCAAAGGGTGTCAGCGAGCTTTTCTGTATGCCTGTATTCATGTAGGCTTCATTGTCGTAGCAGATATAAAGAATGTCATCGTTCCTGTCTATCGCTCCTGACAGTGCCTGCAAGCCGATATCAGCCGTTCCGCCGTCACCGGCAAAGCCTACGGCATGGAAATCTGTGATTCCCTGTGCCCTGAGTCCTGCCTCAACGCCCGTCAGCATAGATGCCGTTCCGGCAAAGGTGGAGATAATGGCGTTGTTGCCAAAACAAAGCTGCGGAAAGTTAAATCCTACAGCCGACATACAGCCTGCCGGAACAACAGCTATTGACCTCTCTCCAAGCACTTTGAGCGCTATTCTGACTGCCAGACTGCCGCCGCAGCCGGCACAAGCCTTATGGCCATAGAAAAATTCTGTTTCATTCAGTGTTTTCGCATTAACGGCCATTTATGTCACCTCGATCCCAAGGAATCTGACAACGGTTTGCTGCTGTTTCAGCTCCTCAAATATTCTCTCGATCTCCCCGGGAGAAATATTCTTTCCTCCCAGACCGCCGATATAGTTTGATGTGGGAATACCTATTCCTGCTTTCTGCAAAGCAGAATTGACATTCGTATAGACTGCCCCCTCATTGCCAAAGGAAATATCCTTTTCAAGAACGGCGGCGGCCTTCGCATTTTTAACTGCTTCTGCAATTTCCTCATTCGGAAATGGGCGCATATATCTGATTCTCAGCAGACCGACCTTTTCGCCCTGTTCTCTCAGCTTATCCACAATTTCACGGACAAGACCGGAAATACTTCCAAGGGTGATAAGGATATAATCAGCGTCCTCCGTTTTATAGCTTTCCGTAAGGCCGGAATAATGCCTTCCGAAAATGCTTTCAAACTTTCTCTCGGCTTCATCTACAGCATTCCTGACATTCAGCAGCCCTGTATGCTCCTTGTATTTAAAAAATGTATTCGTGTCAGGTCCTGCGGAAAAACCGAGATTTTTCGGCTCTTCAAACGACATCTTGTTTTCCGTTTCAAACGGCGGCAGAAATTTATCTGCCTGTTCTTTTGTAGGAACATCAACGACCTCGTATGTATGGGTAAGAACAAAACCGTCAAGATTCGCCATAAATGGTGTGCTGACGTACCTGTGTTCCGCTATGTAAAAGCTCATCAGAGCAAGATCAAGTGCCTCTTGTGCATTTTCGGCATACGCCTGTATCCATCCGCTGTCAAGCTGGGAGAGGGAATCTCTCTGGTCACCGTAGATGTTCCACGGAAGCGCCGTTGAACGGTTGGCATTCATCATGACAATAGGAAATCTGCCGCCTGCCGCATAGGGCAGACATTCCGCCATATACAGCAATCCTTGTGAGGAAGTCGCTGTAAAGGCTCTTGCACCTACAGACGATGCCCCCATTGCACAGGAAAGTGCCGAATGTTCGCTTTCCACATGGATAAATTCGGCTTTCAGACTGCCGTCCTCCACAAACTCCGAGAGCTTTTCAACAACGATCGTCTGAGGCGTTATCGGATAGGCAGAAATCACATGAGGTCTTGCAAGACGCACGCCGTAAGCAAAGGCTTCATTGCCTGATAAAAATTGTCTTGCCATTACTTCTCCGCCTCCATTGTGATTGCACCGAGCTGACAGGTCTTTTGACAGATACCGCAGCCCTTGCAGAAATCATAATCTATGTCAACCTTACCGTCCTTTTTGAAAATCACTCCGTCCGGACAGTAAAGGTAACAATTCAGACAGCCGACACATTTTGACGTGTCTATTACGGGTCTCACGTTCCGCCAGCCTGCATTTTTTGTCACTAAATAACCGGCTTCATAGGAGGTAGTATCGGGTATGTCCTCGAAGCCTGAGGGGATTTTTTCTCTGAGATAGGGCTTCATGTTCCTGCCTCCTCATAAGCTGCCCTGACAGCAGCAATGTTTTTTTCGTGCAGTCTTTTTGGCATTGTCTGCCTGACGGCTTCTGTCAGCTCTTCAAGCGAAATAAGCCCCGAAACAGCAGCCAATGCACCAAGCAGTATCGTATTCGTGATGGGCAGACCGAGATAGTTTTCGGCAATGCTGTCGCCGTCAACAGCAATAACTCTTTCGTCTGCAATGCTCTTTTTCGTATTCAGAAGTATTTTTCCGTCAGGCTTCAATTCATGATATGCCTGTTCGGTAAACAGGGTATCGTCAAGAAAGATGCTGTAATCCGCCTTTGCTATTTCGCTTCGGTTGCCGATAGGCTTTGTATCGAGCTTTGTAAAGGCTCTGATCGGTGCGCCTCTTCGTTCAGGTCCAAAAGACGGAAAAGCAAGAACAAAGGTGTTTTCTCTGAGGGAATAGGCTTCCCCCAAAAGTCTTGCGGCGGTGAAAGCTCCCTGTCCTCCCCGACCGTGCCAAATGATTTCTTCCATTCTTGCACCTCCGTCACTGCTTCCAGCGAAGCAGGAATTTTTGTATCCTGTTAAATATAAACGAGATGAATACAATCACGATTCCGACAACGATCAGACCGATTATCGTTCTTGTATAGTCACCGAAATCAGAGTAATTCTTGATGTAATAGCCAAGACCGCTCTGTGCGCCGACCATTTCGGCAGAGGTCAGCAGAACGAATGATACCGTCAATCCCTGATTGCAGCCGATGAATATCTGCTGCAAAGATGCCGGCAGGATAACCGAAAACAGCATGGTGAATTTTCCGACATTCAGCACCTTAGCGGAATCTATAGTCTTTTTTTCCACATTCATAACACCGCTCATTGTTCCTCCCAACACCGGCCAGAAGGTAGCAAGAAAGATAACAAATACCGAAACACTGCGGAAAGTGGGAAGGAGAGCAATGCCGTAGGGGATATAGACAATGGGTGGAATGGCACCCAGAAATTTTGAGATGTATGTAGCAGCACCGCCAAGTCTTGCGCTCCATCCAAGGAACAGACCGAGGGGAACAGCCACCGCAATGGCTAACAGATAACCTTGCAGGATAATACCTGCCGAGCTTTGTATATTGGCAAGTATCTTGTCATAGTCGCCTATAAACTGCCAGAAAACCTTTCCCGGGGGTGGGAACAATGAGGCTTTCAGAATATTGAATTTTGCCGTTGCCAATGTCCATGCAATCAGCAGCCCGTAGATAAAGGCAACGATATCTACAAAGAGATTCAGACTTGCCGGCTTTTTGATGAAAGCCGAAACAACAAGTGTCAGCACTTCAACGCCGACTGCAAACCATATTGCATAAGAAGCGTAAGTTTCTGTGGCAAGCTGATCGGGCAAAAGCTGTATCAGCAGCAGAACAGCGAACAGTATATGAACAACTCTGAAATATCTGCGGAAGAACTCGGTTTTGAGGTCGGAAGCCGTTTTTTCTTTCTTGTTAAACACAATTGCCGTTGGTGCATCAGATTTTGTTTGTATATTCATTACAGTACGACCTCCTCGCCGCCGATTTTGCTGACAATGTCGCTGTAGAACATTGCTAAAAGCTCATTCCTGAACTTGTTGTATTCCTTTGTCTGTACAAGCTCCGCATGATTTCTGGGACGGTCAAAGGGAACCTCTATCTCACGATAGACACGGCCGGGATTGGCTGTCATCATAACGATCTTATCAGAAAGAAATATCGCTTCGTCAATATCATGGGTAACAAAGACAACGGTCTTTCTCGGCGTGGCATTTTCCCACAGTTCAAGCAGAAGTTCCTGCAAGATGGTACGGTTTTTGGCATCTATCGCACCAAAAGGTTCGTCCATCAGAAGAATGTCCGTATCCATAGCCAGTGCTCTGGCTATCGCAACACGCTGCTGCATGCCGCCGGAAAGCTGAGAGGGATATTTATTTTTGAACTGTTCCAGTCCGACCTTTTCAAGAAACTCATCTGCAAGCTGATAGCGCTCGGCTCTGCTTGCTGTTTTATTGACCTGCTTTATACCGAAAGCAACATTCCTTCTTGCGGTCATCCACGGGAACAGGGAATAATGCTGAAAGACAACACCTCTGTCGGGACCGGTGCCTGTAACGGGCTTGCCATTAATCAGTATCTCGCCCTCCGTAGGGCTGTTGATACCCTCAAGGATACTCAGCAGGGTACTTTTGCCGCAGCCGCTGGAGCCTATAATACTTACGAACTCGCCTTCCTCTATTGAAAAGCTGACATTTTTCAAAGCAGTAAAGCTCTTTTTCTTTTCTGTATAATCAACTGTCAGATTCTTTATCTCTATTTTGCTCATTTTCTATCATCTCTTCTTTCCCGGGGAATTTTTGCGGAAAATCCTCCTGCCCCCAAAAACGTATTTTTACAACACAGAACAAATTCTTTTCAAGATTACGGCTTATTCAAATTCATCAAAGTGTGTTTTCAGCTCTGCATATACTGTATCATCGGGATATTCCTTGATGAGGCTTTCAAGAGCATTCTTGTAAATCTCGGTGTTATACAGCTTGTCAATGTCATAATCATCAGTATAGCCAAGCTCCACAACAGAGTCTTTGAGAGCAACTGTACCCTTCTTGTCCGGATCGGGAATGGACGTACCGTAACCGCCGTATACTTCGGTTTTGATAAGCTCATCATCAATATCTATATATTTTTTGACATCTGCAATGGTCTTATCCTGATTTTCCTGAGTGAACTTATACGCCTTGATAAGCGCTCTTTCAAATGCCTGATAGGAATTCGGATACTGGCTCAGTGCCGCTGTTGAGGCGACCTGACGGCAGCAGGGCTGATTGGCAAGAAGCGGTTCTTCCGAGCAGCGGTAAACGATCTTGTAGCCCTGACTTTCGGCAATTGAGGTATAGGGTGAATATGCCGATGCGGCATCTATCGTGTCATTCTGCAGGGCATTGTAGGCATCTTTCTGACTGTCAAAATAAACGATATTGACCTTGTCGCTGCCCTCACCGATCTCAATGCCCTTGTCCTTGAGGAGGATTTGCAGTTCTGCGTCCTGAACACTGTTCTTGACGGAAGCAACATTTCTGCCCTTGAGAATGGTAACGTCCCATGTATCAAGACCTTCAACTAGCTGCGGCTTGATAACATAGCCGTGACCGTTTGTCATAGCACCGCCGAAGATGGTCAGGTCATGTCCCTGACTCTGGAAAGTAATGGACGGCACAGAACCAATAAAGGCAACATCTAACTTTTCGGATTCAAGTCCTGAGGAAAGCTCCGCAGCAGATGAAAACAGTGTCAGTGTAACATCAAGTCCTTCTTCCTCAAAATAGCCCTCTTCCTTCGCCACAAAACCTAAAAGGTGAGCCGTTGAATTGAGGTGTCCTAAATTGAAGCTTGTCTTTTCAAGTGCCGGCTTTTCATTATCCGCCGAAGAAGCTGTCGATGAAGCCGCCGAAGTATCTGCCTTGCTGCTTTCTGACGATGTGTTGTCTTCGGGAGTGCTGCAGCCTGCGAGTGCTGCTATTGTAAGAGAAGCGGCAATAAGTACCGCTGTAATTATTCTGTTCATAATGATTTTCCTTTCTTCACATACAATGGTATGGCGCTATTAGTGTTGTTTATCCAAAGCTGATTGGCAGCTTGATTCTATATTAACCTCCGCAGCAGTCGGGAATATCTGAGATTTCCTCTTTACTGCAGCAGTCGGGTACTGATGAGTCATCGGATTCTTTGTGACAGCAGCTCTTCTCCGCATTGCTGTTTTCCTCGGAAGTTTCCTTATCCTTGCAACAGTCAGATTTCTTGTCCTGAGTGCAGCAGCTTTCTTCTTCACGGCAGCAGTCCTCTTCTGGCTCTGACCGAACCGCAGAGGACTCAGCCACTGTCGGTGCAGCTTCTTTATTATCCGACTGCTCTGTACAAGCTGTCAGCACTGCAAGTCCAAGTGCTGCGGCAAATATCAGTGCCGTTATTTTTCTGTACCTCATGTTATATTTTCTTTCCTTTCCTACGATGTCACAAAAAAAGGAAGTCATTGCTGATCTCCCGAATGAAAAACGGACGCACATCGCCACATTCGGAAAGCACAGCAGGCTTTGACACAGAAAACTGCTTTCTGAGTCATACATGTACAGCTATTCATACACATTGTCATCACAGTTGCCCTTGTCATAGCCGCTCCTCCTTTCCGTTTCGATGTGTTTATTATAACACCGCATTCTTCATTTGTCTAATATCCGATAGGTATTATAGGTAATAGGCTTTTCCTATTACTCTTTCAGTATCTTAAGCGCATTTTTATAAGCGATCTTTTCAAATTCCTCCACAGTCAAATGCAGCTTTTTGAAACTGGCAACCTCCTGCGTCGGACTCCAGAGAGGAAAATCCGTACCAAAAAGTATCCTGTCTGCGCCGTAGCCATGAATATAATATTCCACCTGCTCCTGCGGCAGAAACATCATAGTGCTCGAAATATCCAGATAACAATCTTTGTTTTTAAGAAGTGCAAAGGCCTCCTCAAAAAGCGACCAGCCGCCAAGATGTGCTGCAATCACCTGCAAACGAGGAAAATTGTCGATAACCTTTTTCAGTCGGCGGGGATGCGAAAAGTCAAAGCGTTTATCTCCGCAGTGAACAAGAAGCGGCAGCCTGCCCTGAATATAGTCAAATACTTCATACAGCCTGTCATCGTCCGTATTGAATTGCTGTGTGTCAGGATGGAGCTTGATACCCTTAAGCCCCAGTTCCAGTATATGCTCTGTTTCTCCGACAATATCTGCACAATCGGGATGAAGCGTGCCGAAGCCGTAAAATTCCTCGTGAGTGCCCATCTCCCGGGCAACAAACTCGTTGATATGCCTTACCTGTTCTGCCTTTGTAGCGACCGGTAAAAGAACAAAGCCCGTAATGCCTGACGCCTTGCCGGCGGCTAAAAGCTCCTGTGATGTGCCGCTGTGGGCAGGGACAATGCTGTAAAAATCGCCTGTTGCCTGCGATGCCTTTTCGGCTATCTTATCAGGATAAATATGTGCGTGAAAGTCAATTATCTCCATCTTGTACTCCTAAATACTTTTTCAGCTCTTCAATGTACATCTTGCCTACTTTGCTCAGGCGAATGTTCTTTTTCGTAATATAGCCAATCTTCATCTTGCTGCCCGGGTGCTCGCTGTCAGGTTCATAAGGCACGGCAATATAATCTCCGCCGTTCAGCTCCTCACAGATTATCCCCGAACACAATGTATAGCCGTTAAGCCCCACCATCAGATTCAGCATTGTTGCCCGATCTGTCGCCTTAATGGTGCGTGGGTAGTGATTATTGCTGAGTATTTCTTCATCAAAATACATTGAGCCGCTGCCGCCCTGTTCAAATGACAGGCTCGGATATCCGATAAGTTCCTCAAAGCGTATGCTTTTATGATTCGCTAAAGGGTGTCCTTTCCATAAATAAACATAAGCGTCACAGGTAATCAGCTCATGGAATTCCAGCGTGTTTGTACGCATCAGCTTTGTCAGCAAAGGAGAATTGAAATCGCTCAGATACAGTATACCTACCTCGCTTTTGAGAGTGCTGACATCGTCTATCACCTTCTGGGTGCGAACTTCTCTTATGGCAAATTCGTATTCATCGGTATTCAGCTTTTTTATCAGCTCCACAAAGCTTTTGACGGCAAAGGAATAATGCTGAGTAGAAACAGCAAACTTTTTCTTCAAAGCAGAATTCTCTCCATATCTTTCGGCAATCACCTCATACTGTCGGTACAGTTCACGTGCATAAGAAATGAATTCCACGCCGTCACTCGTCAGGGTAACGCCTCTGCCGCTGCGGTGGAATATGATTATCCCCAGATCCGCTTCCAACTCCCTCATTGCCTCGGTGAGCGAGGGCTGCGAAATATACAGCACCTCGCTTGCCTTATTGAAAGAGCCTTTTTCCGAGATAGTTATTGCATAATGTATCTGTTGTAATGTCATAGTGCACCCTTATTCATATAGATTTTTTGTAAAATAGCGGTCGCCCCTGTCAGGGAAAATGACCACGATATTGCCTCTTGCCCCGTCTGCAATAAGCTTTTTGGCAGCAGCAAGAGCCGCACCGGAGGAAGAGCCTGCAAAGATGCCCTCTCTTCCGGCAAGCTCTCTTGCTCCCTCAAAGGCTTCGCTGTCGGTCATTTTTACCACCTTATCCACAAGAGACATATCCATGGTATCGGCAATAAAGTCATTGCCGATACCCTCGATATCATAATCACCGTGTTCGCCGCCGCCCATTGTCGAGCCGACAGGGTCGGCAAGCACACCGATAGTATTTTTGTTTTTCTCTTTCAGGTATCTGACAACACCGGAATAAGTACCGCCGCTGCCTGCACCTGCCACAAGATAATCAATATTGCCGCCAAGATCGTCATATATTTCCTTGCCCGTTGTTTCATAATGAGCCAACGGATTTGACGGATTTTTGAACTGCTCCAGAGTGACCGCACCGGGAATGGTACTGCGTATTTCCTCTGCTTTTTGCCACGCCCCCAACATACCGCCCTCACGGGGCGTATTGATGATCTTTGCACCAAGAGCACGGAGAAGTGTCTGCTTTTCCTGCGAAAACTTTGTGGGTACAACAAAAACAACCTGATACCCTCTGTTAAGTGCGGCAAAAGCAATGCCAAGACCCGTATTGCCGGCGGTGGCTTCTACAATAACACTGCCCTTTTTCAGTATGCCTTTTCGTTCGGCATTTTCTATCATATATTTTCCTACCCTGTCCTTGACGCTGCCGGACGGATTAAACAGCTCTAATTTGGCATAGAGTCTGACATCATCAGGCAATCCGAGATGATTCAGCCGAACGAGAGGTGTATTGCCGATCAACTGCTGCATGTCCTCATAAAGTGCCATCATTATTCCTCGCTTTCTGCAATAGCCTGTGCAATATCTGACAATATATCGTCAATGTTTTCAATACCGATGGAAAGACGGATAAGTCCGTCTGTAATGCCCACTTTCTGCCGTACCTCGTATGGAATGGAAGCGTGCGTCATACTTGCCGGATGGCATACAAGGCTTTCCACACCGCCAAGACTTTCAGCAAGAGCAACAAGCCTGAGCGACTTGAAGAATTTTTTGATATCATAGTTTTCATACAGTTCAAAGGAAATCATCACGCCGCCGTTTTTGGCTTGTCTTTTGTTGATCTCATAGCCCTGTGCATCAGGCAGTCCGGGATAGTAGACTTTCTTTACAGCTTTATGTTCGCTGAGGAATGCAGCGGCCTTCTCTGCATTTTCAACATGGCGGTCAAGACGGACTCCGAGCGTTTTGATGCCTCTGATAAGCAAAAAGCTGTCAAAGGGACCGAGAACACCGCCGGTTGAATTCTGTATGAATGCTATCTGCTTGGCAAGTTTATCGTCATTAACAACGACAAGACCTGCCACAACATCACTGTGACCGCCGAGATATTTTGTGGCACTGTGGATAACGATATCTGCGCCCAGTTCAAGCGGTCTTTGCAGATAGGGTGTCATGAAGGTATTATCCACAATGGAAAGAATGTTATGTTTTGCGGCAAGACGTGCCACTGCGCCGATATCGGTAACAGTAAGCAGGGGATTGGCAGGGCTTTCGATAAGTATTGCCTTGACATCCGGCGTTATTCTCGTTTCAAGCGTTTCGATATTGGTGGTATCCTCAATGGAGTAGCCTATCCCGAAATGATCAAACACCTTATCCAGCACACGGAAGGTTCCGCCGTAAACATTGCTTGAAATAATTATCCTGTCATCGGTATGAAACAGACTGAGTACCGCGGTAATCGCCGCCATGCCGGAAGCAAAGGCAAAGCCTGCCTTTCCGCCCTCAAGCTCTGCTATCAGTGCTTCAAGCGACGCACGGGTGGGATTGCCTGTGCGGGAATATTCCCATTTCGGCGTTTCACCAATACCGCTCTGCTCATAAGTCGAGGTCTGATAGATCGGCACATTGACTGCTTTTGTATATTCGTCTCCGTAAATGCCCCCGTGAATGAGAGCTGATTCGATTTTTTTATATGTTGACATAATGATGACTCCTTTTTCGTGTTTTATGAATCAAAGAACTGCTGTCCGTCGTCTGTGATAAGGCGCTCTGTTCTCGGATACTCAAAGATCCGAGCATTTTCGGCATTGGCATCAAGGTAATCGGCAAATCCTGCCGCATACCATTTTGCCATTCCAAGGTTGTGCATAAGATAATGGCCGCAGTTTTCGGGAGAAGTACCGGGAACTGTCTGTGTCCTCTCAACTTCCCGGAAGGCTCTCAATATCAGGTCATAGATCTCATGGGGAGAACGCTCCCCTTTGAGAATAAGATAAAACCCCGTCAGGCAGCCCATCGGTCCCCAGTAGATCACCTCTTCCTTCCAGTCAGGCTCATTTCTCAGAAAAGTTGCTATAATATGTTCCAGTGAGTGCATTGCTGCCGCATCAATGGCAGGTTCCCTGTTTGGTCTTGTCAGCCTTATATCGTAGGTCGTAATAATACTGCCGCCAACCCTGTCTGTCCGGCTTGTGAAAATACCGGGGACAATAAATCCATGATCAACTGAAAAGCTTGGTATCAGTTCCATTACATTGCCTCCTTGACATATTGTCTCAACTGTTCCGAAATATCTGTTTTCTCCCATGGCAGGTCAATATCTGTTCTGCCAAAATGACCGTAAGAAGCAGTCTGTGTGTATATGGGTCTTTGCAAATCAAATCGTTTGATTATCCCCGATGGTCTGAGATCAATCGTATCTTCAACAGCCTGCCTGATAATATCATCAGATGCTTTTCCCGTACCGAAAGTGTTGACCAGTATTGATACCGGTGATGCCACACCGATGGCATAGGCAAGCTGTATTTCCGCTTTATCCGCAAGACCTGCCGAAACAATGTTTTTGGCAATATATCTGGCGGCATAGGCAGCACTCCTGTCTACCTTTGTGGGGTCTTTGCCCGAAAATGCGCCGCCGCCGTGAGCCGCTGCACCGCCGTATGTATCAACAATGATCTTTCTGCCGGTCAGTCCGCTGTCGCCGACAGGACCTCCGATAACAAATCGTCCGGTAGGATTGACAAGTATTTTGTAATCATCTTCTCTCCATTTCTCGGGAAGTGTCGGACGGATAACATATTTTATCAGGTCACTCTTGATCTGCCCCTGCGTAATATCCGGGTCGTGCTGTGTGGAAATGAGAACCGTATCTATCCCAACAGGTCTGCCATTCTCATATTTGACGGAAACCTGTGTTTTTCCATCGGGTCGCAGATAAGGGAGAGTGCCGTTTTCTCTTACCTCTGTCAGCTTTCTTGACAGCTTATGTGCGAGAGAAATGGATATCGGCATAAGCTCCTCCGTTTCATTAACGGCATAACCGAACATCATTCCCTGATCCCCTGCACCGATATCGGAATCATCTCTGCCTCTGTGTTCAAGTGCATCATCAACCCCCTGTGCAATATCAGGTGACTGCTTATCAATGAGCTGTATTATTTTTACCGAATGACCATCAAATCCAAGTTCCGGTCGGTCATATCCGATACCGTTGATAGTATCCCTGACTGTTTTTTCAATATCCACAGCCGCAGCGGAGGATATTTCTCCGGCAAGAACAACTGTATTGTTCTTGACAACCGTTTCAACGGCAACACGGGAATGGCTGTCCTCTTTCAGAAAAGCATCCAGTATAGCATCTGATATCATATCGCAGACCTTATCGGGATGCCCTTTTGTCACAGATTCTGATGTAAAAATATAATCCTTCATTTTCTTTTCTCTCCTCTATATGCTAACATAAAATGTACGTTCTCAAATGCCTTGATGCCGTCATCTCTGTCCTCAAAGTAATGCCGCTGTATCATTTGGGGTGTTTCGTGACCCTCTATGTCAAAGCCGTATCTCTCAAGTACTGTATTGATCTCCGAATACGAATAACCGTGCAGCATTTTTTCTCCGAGTCTTTCCGTAATCTCCGCAAGGGTCTGCACCCTTTCGGAGATTCCTACTTTGAGGGTGGTTTCATCGGGATAGTCAAAAACGACTTTTCCTACACCACCGCACAATTCACTGATCTTCTTTATCGTCTGCTCGAAAACGGGCAGCGTCAGATAATAGGAAACCCCCAGTATGGCAAAGAATGTGGGCAGTTTCGGGTCAAACCCCGAAGCCAGCAGCACCTCTGTCATATCATCCTTTGAGAAATCTATTGGAACAAAGGTAAGACTTTCAGGAATATTCCATTGAAGCTCTTTTATCCTTTCCCTCTTATATCTGCCTGTATCGGGATGATCCAGTTCAAATATTCTGATATGGAGTGCTTCATTCCTGAAAGCAAAGGTATCCATTCCTGCACCGCAGATGACATACTGACATCTATCATATCTTTCTGCAAATTCCAACAGCTTTTGTTCGGCAAAGGCAATACGTGAAAGCGGAATAGGTGCAATATAGCGGTCAAGTGTCGGGGTGATCTGCGAAGTATCAAAACCCGCAGCATCATCAGATGCTTTCCGTATAAAATCATTCTGTATCAGCCTGCCGACTTTCTCAAATTCCTCCTTGCCCATCAAATCGTACGCAAGGTAATCATCAAATATTTTTTTCCTACTGATGTTGGAATGATAGGCACGAGCAAAGGAACAAAGCTTAGCTGTCATACTCTCCTGTGTTGCTATCATAAATCATGACTCCTTTATAGCATAAAAATGCAGCCTGTGCTGCGGTTGATGCAGACAGACGGCTATGGCAGAAAACCTGTTTTACGATGATATAAAACACCTCTGCAAGCCGTCTGTGTCAATACAACACATACAGCAGCAGGCAGGCGCAGCAAATCCACCGGAAACAAATGCGTTGCTTTCGGCAGAAACAATATTGAACTGAATATTGCTGCGGATCTTCATTTTGACTACCTCTTTCTTTATACTGAAAACATTGCCGTTGACAGATATCTTTCTCCTGTGTCGGGCAGTATAGCTACTATTATTTTTCCTTTGTTTTGAGGATATTTCGCAAGCTCTGCTGCAGCCCATACAGCCGCACCCGAGGATATGCCCACAAACAGACCCTCTTTTTTGGCAAGCTCCCTGCCTGTTTCAAACGCATCTTCATTCGTTACCTTTATGATCTCATCATAAACGGCAGTATTCAGCGTTTCAGGCACAAAACCGGCACCTATGCCCTGTATCTTATGTGGTCCGGGCTTTTCTCCCGAAAGGACAGGTGAACCTGCCGGTTCCACAGCCACTACCTGCACATTGGGATTTTTGCTTCTGAGATACTCACCCACACCGGTAATTGTTCCGCCTGTTCCGACACCAGCAACAAAGATATCCACCTTTCCGTCAGTATCCTCCCATATTTCGGGACCTGTTGTGTCATAATGTACCTTTGGGTTGGCGCTGTTGGTAAACTGGCTCGGAATAAAGCTGTGTGCATTTTCGGCAGCAAGCTCCTGTGCCTTGGCAATAGCACCTTTCATCCCTTTTACGCCCTCTGTCAAAACGACCCTTGCACCATAAGCCTTGAGAAGATTTCTGCGCTCAATGCTCATTGTTTCAGGCATAGTCAGTATAATCTGATATCCCCTTGCCGCTGCAACAGCCGCAAGTCCTATTCCGGTATTGCCGCTTGTCGGCTCGATGATAACGGAGTCAGGCTTCAATATGCCCTTCGCTTCTGCATCATCTATCATAGCCTTGGCTATCCTGTCCTTGACGCTCCCTGCCGGGTTAAAATACTCCAGCTTTGCCAAAACTGTCGCCCCGGTATTTTTGCTGACAGTTTCAAGTTCCAGAAGCGGTGTCTTTCCAATAAGATCGGTTATTTTCTTATATGTTTTCATGTATCCTCTCTCCTCAGATTTATTGCGATATATCATACAGCATCAACATCGCTTTTGAGGGGGCTTGATATTCATACAGATGTCACCTTGTTTCTTTGTATACTTTACCTATCTGAATAGTAGGTTTATTCTGTATGGTATTATCTCACATCAGAAGGGTTTTGTCAAGACCTTTTTTAACGTGAGTTCGTTTCATAATAAAAAACTCTTTTGCATAAAAATGGAGGTCAACTTTCGCTGACCTCAGAATAAAGATATTTGGTTGTTAAAGTAATTTCCCTCCGAATATAATAGGAGTAAGCGAAAGATTGATATAAGCATCAATTATCCGTCAAGCTCTCTTTCATCGTAGTATGACTTCTTACCGCAGGGATTATAGTGCATATAAGAATAGACTACACTTGACCTTGAAATAACAAGTCGTTTTTCCTCTATTTCCTTTGTATACACACTATACACTTCACATGCCTTGGGACAATAGCATGAATAAAAAGCCGTTATCTACGCTGTTGCCACAACACTCGGCGTCAGGAATATGCCGTTGACCACACGCGTGTTAACCATCGTTCAATGCATCAAAGTCTTTTTTAGTCCAAGTTCAAAACAGTTCTTTTCTATCGCTGAAATCAATTCTTCTCCAACAACGATCAGTTCCTTTCTCCACGGATGCCCGTAAAGGCCGAATGTCCAGTCCTTAGAAACAAAGAAATGATAGTCCCCGTTAGGATAGTATTCAGGGAAATACACATTGCATTTCCTCTCGCTATCATAATACTCATATCCTGTCGGTATTCTCTCGCTTGGATCAAAGAGGAAACAATCATGATGCCAGTCAAGCGCATACATTTCTTTTCCAATCACTTCGCAAAGAATGGAATTGATAACGGCTTCCTGCTCCTCGTTCCAAATCTTTCCGAGTTTATATGTTCGAAATGCAGCTTCCGGTTTCAGCCATTTTCCATGGCTGTCTATTGAAGGATGAAAAGAGTAATCTGAATAGATCTTGTCCCAAATAGTTCGATATAAAGCTTTATCTGTTATAACCTGCATAGCCTTCTCCTGTCTTATATCTAACCTGTAGCTTCAACTCAGGCTCGAGTGATCAATACGACTGATTCCACGTGTGGTGTGCGGGGGAACATATCTACCGGAATGGCTTGACTGACATAAAAGCCATTCTCCGAAAAGCGCTGTAAATCCCGTGCAAGAGTGGCTGGATCACAGGAAACATATACAATTCTTTTTGGATCCATCTGTGCTATGGTTTCAATCAATTCCGATGCACAACCTTTTCGGGGAGGATCAAGTATGATACAATCCGGCTGAAGCTTGCGGTTTCTCAGTTTTTCTGCGGCGGCTGAAGCATCTGCACAGATGAATTCAGCATTTGTTATTTCATTCTCCAATGCATTTTTTCTGGCGTCCTCTATCGCCTGCGGTATTACTTCAACACCGATTAAATGACTGACTTTTTTTGCCATTGTCAGTCCAATTGTGCCTGTTCCACAATACAAATCTATCAGCAGTTCATCCGGCTTCAAGTCTGCGAACTCCCCGGCTATTGTATAAAGCTTCTCTGCTTGTGTACGATTCACCTGATAAAACGACAAGGGCGATATGCGAAAACGCAATCCGCACAATTCATCTGTTATATAATCCTCGCCATACAAGGTCCTGCATTCTTTTCCTGTAATGACGTTCGTCTTTTCTGTATTGACATTCAGCACTACACTCTTCAATTCCGGTAAATGCTCTTTCAATAGTTCAACAAGTTGCTTTTCTTTTCGCAGTTCCCCGGCATTCGCTACAATGCATACCATTAACTCCCTCGTTTTCTCTCCATAGCGCAAGTATAAATGCCGCAGTATTCCCGTATGTGCCATCTCGTCATACGGCTTGATATGATATTCATTTGCCCAGCTTAAAAAAACCTCTGCGGCACGATTGAATGTTTCATTCTGCAAACGACATTCTTGCAGAGGTATCACCCGATGACTTCTTGGTGCAAAAAATCCTACACATAATTTGCCTTCTTTATCAGTCGTAATCGGAAGCTGTGCTTTGTTCCGATAAGAAAGACTGTTTTCTGCTCCTACAATATCTTTGATAACCTCGGGCGATACCTTACCGATCCTTGTCAGTGCATCATAGACTCTCTTCTGTTTGAACTGCAGTTCTGCTGTATATGTAATATGCCTGAAAGTACATCCTCCGCATTTTTCAAATATCGGACAGTCCGGTTCTATTCTGTCGTCGGAAGGCTTGAGCAGTCTTTCAAGCTTTCCAAATGCATATTTTTTTGCAGTTTTGACGATTCTGACCTCTGCTTCATCACCAACTGCTGCCGAAGGAACAAATACTGCCATATTATTGATTCTGCAGATTCCACTTCCCTCTGCTGTATAATCAAGCATTTCTGCCGGATAGATCTCATTCTTTTTTAACGGCTGATTTTCATTGGTTTTCTCTGTTTTTTTTGTGCTCATTCTTCTATACCCTCTTTTTGACTATCTTATTTTCTATTATATCATACCTCAGCATTCTTGCCAAGTCAGCTTAGTTATAAGTAACAAACTAATTGTCAACTTTATATAATATCTTAGGTTGACATTTGTATGAGTATTTGTTATAATACAGTTATTCCAATAAAAAAGCTTTTTTACATACCTTATTTATTAAATACAAAAGTGAGGATACTACTATGCAAGAAACACAAAATCAATCAGAAATCAAAAACAATTTACCCGATAATCATTCCCGATCCAAGAGAAAGCAAACGATACTGGATATGGTGCTGATTGCTTTATTTGCCGCCATTATCGCTGTTTGTGCTCAGATCACAATTCCTGTTCCTCCGGTTCCTTTTACCCTGCAAACCCTTGCCGTCTTTTTAGCAGGAGGATTACTGGGAATAAAACGTGGTTTTTTCAGTGTGTTAATCTATATTCTGCTGGGAGCTGTGGGTGTGCCTGTTTTTGCCGGCTTTAAGGGAGGTTTTGCAGCTTTAATTGGACCTACAGGAGGATATATCATCGGATTTATCGCTACTGTTCTGATCGTTGGCTTTTTCTATGATAAATTCGGCAGTAAACTATTGATTACTGCCGTTGCAATGTTTGTCGGACTATTAGCGTGCTATGTCTTTGGTACAGCATGGTTCCTGATTGTCTATAATCAGACAAAGGGCGGTATGGACCTGTTAAAAGCTCTGTCACTGTGTGTAACACCTTTCTTACTCTTTGACGCCGTTAAAATAGCTGTGGCGGCTATATTATGCAACCGACTGCACAAGCTGATTAAAATCTGATTTATTCCATTACTTGCTCGCTATGGTTTTGGAGCGATACCGTATATGATTACGATATCGCTCCATTGTTTTGCAACACACACTTTACCATAAACAAAAGCTCCGACAACCTACTGCACAAGGCAGTGCTGTCGGAGCTTTTTCAGTTTTGTTATATGCAGACCGAATCAATCTTCATCATCGGTTTCAGGAATGTCCCAGTTGTGATAAACATTCTGCACATCGTCATTATCGTCCAGTACATCAAGCAGCTTCTGCATTTTTTCGGCTGCTTCGGGATCCTCTATCTTGGTATAAGTAGAGGGGATCATGGATACATCTGCAGATACAAATTCATATCCCTTTGTTTCCAGCGCTTCCATTACTGCACTGAAATCTTCGGGTGCTGTGTAGATTTCATAAACATCAGCAGAATCGGAATTAAAATCCTCCGCTCCGGCTTCCAGTGCATCTTCCATCAATTTATCTTCATCGTTGTCTTCTTTTTCAATAACAAGAAGTCCCTTCTGAGTAAACATGAAGGAAACACACCCCTGTGTTCCAAGATTGCCGCCGTATTTGTCAAAGAAATGACGAACATCTCCGGCTGTTCTGTTACGGTTATCCGTCAGTGTTTCAACAATAACAGCAATGCCGCATGGACCATAGCCTTCGTATGTGATGGATTCATAATTACTGCCGTCTGCGCTGCCTGCAGCCTTTTTGATGATTCGTTCTATATTTTCGTTAGGCACGTTGTTTGCTTTAGCCTTTGCTATGCACTCACGAAGCTTTGAGTTTGAAGACGGATCTGCTCCGCCGCCTTCTCTTACGGCAACTGCCAGCTCTCTGCCGATTTTGGTAAATACTTTTGCTCTTGCACCATCTGTCTTTTCTTTTTTACGCTTAATGGTGCTCCATTTTGAATGTCCCGACATCTTCTGTTCCTCCTGATTTTCTTTCGTGTCGATTATGCCTTTTTATTTTGTTTTTCTTCATTGTAATCCAATGCCGATTTTACAAATTCCCTAAATAACGGGTGGGCATGGTTGGGACGACTCTTGAATTCGGGGTGATATTGTACGCCGATATAGAATCTGTGTGACGGAATCTCAACCGCCTCAACCAGCATTCCGTTCGGAGAGGTTCCTGTCACTGACATTCCGTTCTCTTCGAATGCAGAGCGGAATTCATTATTGAACTCGTAACGGTGACGGTGACGCTCACGGATTTCTCCCACTCCATAGGCACGATCCATAATCGTGTTTTTACGGATTTTACAGGGATAGGCTCCCAATCTCATAGTGCCTCCCATATCCTCTACACCCTTCTGGTCCGGCATAAGGTCAATGACCTTATGCGTGCTTTCGGGTGCCAATTCTCCGGAATTGGCGTCTTTATAACCAAGTACGTTTCTTGCGTACTCAATTACGGCTGTCTGCATTCCAAGACAAATTCCAAGATACGGTACGTTATGCTCTCGGGCATATTTTGCCGCAATGATCTTTCCTTCGACACCTCGGTTGCCAAAGCCGCCGGGAACTAATATACCGTCGGCATCTCCAAGCAGTTCGTCAACAGTATATTCTGTAATCAGCTCTGTATCGACCCATTCGATCTCTACAAAGGACTTGTTCTCATAACCTGCATGGTGCAGAGCTTCCGCAACGGATAAATATGCGTCATGAAGCTGTACATACTTGCCGCACAGCGCTATTTTGACTTCCTTGTCACGGGAATTGATCCTGTCAAGCATCTCCAGCCATTCACTCATGTCCGGCTTAGGCGCTTCTATCTTCAGCTCACGGCATACGATATCACTGAAGTTTGCTTTATCCAGCATCAACGGCGCCTGATACAGCACCGGAATCGTCATGTTTTCAATCACGCAATCCGGCTTGACATTACAGAACATGGCAATCTTTTTGAATATGCTGGGATCAAGCGGCTCGTCACAGCGCAGTACCATGATGTCCGGATTGATTCCTAATGAGCGCAGCTCTTTGGCTGAATGCTGCGCCGGCTTGGATTTATGCTCTTCACTGCCCTTGATGTACGGCACAAGGCATACATGGATAAACAGGCTGTTCTCTTTGCCTACCTCAACGGATACCTGACGGATTGCCTCAAGAAAAGGCTGACTCTCGATATCTCCTACAGTTCCGCCTATTTCAGTAATGACTATATCCGCATCGGAATCTTTTCCGACAGCATAGATAAAAGACTTGATCTCGTTGGTGATATGCGGAATAACCTGTACGGTTTCTCCGAGATAGTCACCGTGACGCTCTTTTTCCAATACATTGGAATAAACCTTTCCTGTTGTCAGGTTGGAAAATTTATTCAGATTCTCGTCTATAAAGCGCTCGTAATGACCCAGATCCAAGTCTGTTTCGGCGCCGTCTTCCGTTACATAAACCTCACCATGCTGATAGGGACTCATGGTGCCGGGATCAACATTGATATAAGGGTCAAGCTTCTGTGCAGCTACCTTCAGTCCTCTTGCTTTCAGCAATCTGCCCAGGGATGCAGCCGTTATGCCTTTGCCCAGACCTGATACAACGCCGCCCGTTACGAATATGTACTTTGTCGTCATAACTCGATTTCTCCTTCAAATACATTTTCCGCCCGTCCTGTCAGATATACGGTTTCGTCAGTATACTCGATGATTAAATTGCCGCCTTTCAGCTTTACAGTAATCGGCTCATTCTTTTTGCACAGTCCGTTTTCTACGGCTGCTACTGCTACTGCACAAGCACCTGTTCCGCAAGCCCATGTTTCGCCGCTGCCTCTCTCCCATACTCTCATCTCTATCGTATGATCGTCAATAACCTTGACAAACTCCGCATTGACTCTTTCCGGGAACAATTCGCTGTTTTCAAACAACGGTCCTACTTTCTCCAGATCCACTTTATCAACATTGTTGCAGAACACGACACTATGCGGATTACCCATGGATACGCAGGTGATGTGATACTTTTCTCCGCCGATGGTTACAGGCTCATTGATAACCTTCGGCTTGTTAATAGCTACAGGAATTTCCGGTGATGACAGCACTGCTTTGCCCATGTCTACTGTCAGTACATCTACTACACCATCGTGACGATATGCTTTCAGTGTTTTGATACCGCTGAGTGTTTCAATTTTTACGGTATCTCCGCTGACCATATTGTGATCAAACAGATATTTGCCGACGCAACGAATGCCGTTACCGCACATTTTTCCTTCGCTTCCGTCCAGATTATACATTTTCATCTTTGCGTCTGCTACGTCGGAAGGACAAATCAGAATGACGCCGTCGCCGCCGATTCCATATCTTCTGTCGGCAAAACGAACGCTCAGTCCTTCGGGATTGTTGATCTTCTGATCAAAGCAGTTGAAGTAAATGTAGTCGTTGCCGCAGCCCTGCATCTTTGTAAAACGCAGCTTCATTTTCGTAGTTCTCATATTATTGATATCTACCAGTTCTGTACTGTATTCGGAATAACGGCTCTTGAGGGAATCTGCCAAAGCATTCGCTGTATCAATGGAAGTAAGGCAGGGGATATTTCTTTCAACTGTCTTACGACGGATTTTTACGCTGTCACGAGTCGGGATTCTGCCCTTTGATGAGGTAGAAATAACATAATGAATCTTGCCGCTCTCGATCAGCGTCAGCGTATTCTCTTTATCATTTTCGTGAATCTTGTCAACTTCTATTACATCAAGTCCGTAATTTCGCAGTGTTTGCGCTGTTCCCTTGGTAGCATACAGTGTAAAGCCCAGCTCATCATATTTCTTCGCTATGTCTCCGATTTCCTTTTTATCAGGATTACGAACCGTTATAAACACGCCGCCCTGCTTTGTCATTTTATAGCCTGCAGCGATCAGTCCTTTATACAAAGCTTCTTCCAGTGTGTTAGCAATACCCAGTACCTCGCCTGTTGACTTCATCTCCGGACCAAGCTGATTATCTACATTGATCAGCTTCTCAAAGGAGAATACCGGCACCTTAACGGCTACATACGGTGAGCGTCTGAACAAACCTGTACCATAGCCCATATCCGCAAGTTTTTCACCAAGCATTGCTCTGGTCGCCAGATCAACCATCGGTACGCCTGTTACCTTGCTGATATACGGTATCGTTCTGGAAGAACGGGGATTGACTTCAATAACATACAGCTTTCCTTCATAGATCAGGTACTGAATGTTGACAAGTCCTTTTGTCTTCAGAGATACTGCAAGATTCTTAGAGGTTGTGATAATATTCTGCGTCATCTCGTCACTGATGTTCCATGCCGGATATACCGCAATGGAGTCACCGGAGTGAATGCCTGCTCTTTCAACATGCTGCATGATACCCGGAATCAATATCTCTTTTCCGTCACAAATAGCGTCTACCTCTAACTCTGTACCGGAAAGATACTTGTCGATGAGAATCGGGTTTTCAATATTCTGTGCCAGTATAATCGCCATATATTCCTTGATATCTTCTTCGTTGAACGCAATGATCATGTTTTGTCCGCCAAGTACATAGGACGGACGCATCAGAACTGGATAACCGATTCTTTCTGCCACATTCAGTGCTTCTTCTGTCGTCATGACAGTAAAGCCCTCGGGACGCTTGACATGATGCAGCTCCAGCAGTTCATCAAAACGCTCTCTGTCTTCTGCCATATCAATGCTGTCTGCCGATGTACCCAGAATGTTGACGCCGTTGTCACTGAGATACTTGGTCAGTTTGATAGCCGTCTGACCGCCAAACGCTACAACTACACCGTATGGCTTCTCTGTTTTGATAATGCCCATGACATCTTCATTCGTCAGCGGCTCAAAATACAGTCTGTCTGCGGTGTCAAAGTCCGTCGATACGGTTTCGGGGTTATTATTGACGATTACAACATCATATCCGGCTTTTTTCAGCGCCCATACACAGTGTACAGATGCATAGTCAAACTCGATGCCCTGTCCGATTCTGATCGGTCCGGAACCAAATACGATGATCGTTTTATTATCAGAATTTTTCTCTTTGATAAAGCTCTCTGCTTCGTTGTCTGAATCAAACGTGGAATAGAAATACGGTGTTTCGGCAGCAAATTCTGCGGCACAGGTATCTACCATCTTATAGACAGGTACCAGCGGATTCTTGACTTTTTCGCCGCTCAGCGCTTCGATCGTCTTATCCAGGAAGCCCATCAGCTTCGCCTTGCGGTAAAGCTCTTCTGTCAGATTGCCTTCTTTCAGCGCCTTTTCACACAATGCAAGATTCAACAGCTTTGCCAGGAACCACTCATCTATCATGGTGATGTTATGAATTTCCTCTATGCTGATGCCTCTTTTCAGCGCCTCATATACACAGAAAATACGTTCGTCATCGCATACTGAAAGTCTGTCGTGCAGATCCTGTGTATTCATCTCCTCAAACTTCGGAGTAGACAGTGTGTCATGACGAATCTCTGCGCCTCTGACAGCCTTCATCATTGCCTGCTCAAAAGTGGTGGCAATGGACATAACTTCACCTGTTGCCTTCATCTGAGTTCCCAGCGTTCTCTTGGCATAGACAAACTTATCAAAAGGCCATTTCGGAAATTTAACAACTACATAGTCAATGGTCGGCTCAAAGCAGGCATAGGTTGTACCTGTTACGGCGTTCTTGATCTCGTCCAGTGAATATCCGATTGCCAGCTTTGCCGCTACCTTTGCAATCGGATAGCCGGTTGCTTTGGAAGCCAGCGCAGAAGATCGGGATACACGGGGATTAACTTCAATGACTGCATAAGTAAAGCTCTCCGGCTCCAGTGCGAACTGACAGTTACAGCCGCCCTCTACGCCCAGCGCAGAAACAATATCCAGAGCCGCTGTACGCAGCATCTGATATTCTTTGTCCGCCAGAGTGACAGCCGGCGCTATAACAATGGAATCGCCGGTATGTACGCCGACAGGATCCACGTTTTCCATAGAACAAACTGTAATGACGTTGCCTTTTCTGTCACGAACTACTTCAAACTCGATCTCTTTCCAACCGGAAATGCACTTTTCCACAAGAACCTGTGTGATCGGGGATAACTCAAGACCGTTAGATGTGATTTCACGCAGTTCTTCTTCGTTATTGACGATTCCGCCGCCGGTTCCGCCAAGGGTAAATGCCGGACGAATGATGACAGGATAACCGATCTCTTTGGCAAACTCTACCGCAGATTCTACGTCATTGACGACGGTTGAAGGTATGCAGGGCTGACCGATGGATTCCATTGTATCCTTGAACATCTGTCTGTCCTCTGCCTTGTCGATGGTTTCGGGGTTAGCACCAAGCAGCTTTACGTTGTGCTTCTTCAGAAAGCCTTCCTTAGCAAGCTGCATCGAAAGCGTCAGACCTGTCTGTCCGCCAAGGGTTGAAAGCAATGAATCGGGCTGCTCTTTGATAATGATTCTCTTGACGGTTTCAAGCGTCAGCGGCTCAATATAGACCTTATCCGCCATCGCTTTATCCGTCATAATGGTAGCAGGGTTGGAGTTGACCAGAATGACCTCTAAGCCCTCTTCTTTCAATGCACGACAAGCCTGTGTGCCTGCATAGTCAAATTCCGCTGCCTGTCCGATGACGATAGGGCCGGAACCGATAACGAGAACTCTTTTTATACTTTTATCCTTAGGCATTGTTTTTTACCTCCTGCATCATTGCTATAAATTTGTCAAATAAGAACGAGGTATCCAGCGGTCCGCCGCAAGCCTCGGGATGGAACTGTACGCTGAACACAGGTTTTCCTTTGTAAGAAATACCTTCGCAGGTTCCGTCGTTGGCATTGACAAAGCTGACGACCGCGTGCTCCGGCAGGGAGTCTGATTCAACTGCATAACCGTGGTTCTGACTGGTAACATATACACGGCCTGTCTGTGTGTCGGTGGCAGGCTGGTTGGCTCCACGATGTCCGTATTTCAGCTTGGAAGTCTTTGCTCCCTGCGACAACGCTAACAACTGATGTCCCAGACATATACCGAAAATCGGAATGTTCGTCTCGGCAAGCAGACGGATCTGCTCGATGATTTCGGGGTTATCCTGCGGATCTCCGGGGCCGTTGCTCAGCATAATGCCGTCCGGCTTCATGGCAATGATTTCTTCTGCTGTGGTGTGTGCAGGTACAATGGTTATATTACAGCCCAACTGCATCAGCGCACGGCGAATCCGTCTTTTGGCACCAAAGTCCATCAGCACTACATGATACTTCCCGTTTTCGGGCTTGTGCTCTTCCGGCTTGTCTATGGTTACGGATTCCACTGCGTTTTCAATACGGAATCCCTTCAACGCCTCAGCTTCAGACGCCTCAGGCTTTGTATACATCAGCTTTGCGTTCATAACGCCGTATTCTCTGACCGTTTTTGTCAGACAACGGGTATCTATTCCATACAGTCCGGGAATATTGCTCTCCTTTAAAAAAGCGTCAAGCTGACCCTCACAACGGAAGTTGGAAGGCTGCTGACACCACTCTCGGACAATATACGCCGCAAGTCTCGGCTTTCTGCTTTCAAAATCGGAGGGAATGACGCCGTAGTTTCCTATCAGCGGAAATGTCTGACACACGATCTGTCCGTAATAGCTGGGATCTGTCAGTGTCTCCAGATAGCCTGTCATCGCTGTGGTGAAAACAAGCTCTCCCACTGTTTCTTTTTCAGCACCGAAAGCATAGCCCTCATACACATCTCCGTTCTCTAAAATAAGATAGGCTTTTTTCTCCATTTTCAACCAATCCTTTCCTGCGGATTCCTTCCGCTTTTTTCTGTATTTTCAATAGTCATAGGTACTGAGCAGCCGCCTGGCAGCCTCGAGCTTCGTGATCCGCAAATCCATTGCCTGCTTCTCAAGATATCTGTGCGCCTGAGGCTCTGTCATTGACAGATACCGGATCAGTACCGACTTGGCCCGACTGATGATTCTCGTTTCGTCCATTTGCTGCCGCAGTTCTTCATTCTCCTGCTGTATTCTCTGCATTCGGTATTCCGCTGCTTCCAACAGACGAAGCGCTTTCAGAAACATTGCTTTTCCCAGCGGTTTTGCCAGCACAAACACTCCATACTGCATAACCCGCTGTTCTGTTGCTTCTTCCGCATCGGCGCTGACAATCAGCATGATGCCCGATGTTGTCCGCTCCGCAAGCTCTGTTGACAGCTTGTCGGCGCTTTCGTCCCTCAACGGAGAAGTGATGATGATGGCATCATACCGCTTTTCAAGCGCTTTGCGTCGCCCTTCTGCTGCGGTATGCGCACTCTCCGGCTCAGTGTCATATTCTGCTTTCAGAAGCTGTAAAACCGCTTCCCGACTTTTTTCCAGGGAAGATATGAGCAATAGCTTTTTCAACGCAGTGTGACACCCTTCCTTCTATTTTACAAAATTTTTTCGTTTCCTTCAAGTACTATCAAAAGATTTTTAAATTATTTCAAAATATCTTTCTTCCATCTGCCTCTTAAGTTCGCCGCCCTGTCCCGAGCGGATTACCGTATCCGTGATGATATCCAGATAATTATTAAATATCATCGGCGGCAATATTTCCTTGACAAATTCGCTGTTTCTGGCAATCTCAGACGCCTGCTTCAGTGTTTCAGGCAAAAATTCCGCATTAGACGCTGCGCTGGCTGACGGCGGGAGAGGCATTTCCTTTCTTACACCGTCCAGACCTGCTTCTATCAGCATGGTAAATGCCAGATACGGATTGCATGACGGATCCGGACTTCTGAAATCCATTCTTGCCGTTTCTGCGTCTGACTCCGGCAGTCTGATCAAAGGGTTTAGATTCTGATAGGACCAGTCTATTGTATCAGGAGCCTTGAACAAGCCAAAGCGTGCATACGAATTGGGTATCGGATTGAAAAAAACCGTGATCTGCGACGCATGATGCAGAATTCCGGCTATAAAATGCTGCGCCGTCTTTTTCATGCCATCTTTTCCGTGCTGGAACAAATTACCCTCGCTGTCCTGTACATACAGGTTGATATGCATTCCGCTTCCGCTTTTATCCATCAAAGGCTTGGGCAAAAACGATGCATACAGACCCTCTGCCTGTGCGGCGGTTTTGACCACCGTCTTGAAGGTCACAAAATCATCTGCCGCACTCAGCACGTCGGAATGCCGAAAATCTATTTCATTCTGACCGGGTCCGTTTTCGTGGTGAGACGACAACGGACGAATCCCCATTTCTTCCAGCGTAAGACAGATCTGTCTTCGAATGTTCTCTCCCTTATCTAAAGGTGAAATATCCAGATAGCCTGCATTGTCATGCGGTGTGCGGGTGGGCTTTCCGTTTTCGTCCAGCATAAACAGATAAAATTCGCAGGATAAGCCGGCACGTATGGTCAGTCCGGCTTCTTTGGCGTGTTCCACTGCCGTTTTCAGCGCTTTGCGAACATCTCCACCGAAATCCGTTCCGTCGGGCTTTTTGATATCGCACAAAAGCCTGACCACTTTGCCGTTATGCGGCCGCCACGGTAAGATCCGCAGCGTATCTGGATCCGGAAACAACATCAGATCCGTCCCTGCTCCTTCAAAGCCGTCAATGCTGGAAGGTACTATACTGACGCCATGTTCAAATGCCCGCTTCAGCTCAGAGGACATGACCGATATATTCTTCATCACGCCGAATACATCAAAAAATGCCAATCGTACAAACTTCACATCGTTCTCTTCTACGAACCGTAAAACGTCTTCTGCCGTATGCTTCATCTTCACTTCCCCTTTTTTCGGCTTCATACCGAGAAAATGTCAATCTCAACAGGTGCTTTCAAACAGACTGCATTTTCTGCATGTATTATATTCAATTCATTATAATAGCAGATTTTTCGTGTTTTGTCTATCAAATTTCGTTCACAATTCGACTTTTTAAGACTTCTCCTTTGCTGTCTTTTATTTTTCACAGATACTATTTTCAATCCACTCCTGTTTTCTGCTCATTAGTGATAGTAATAATTGATATTTCCTTCTTTTTTTGGGCATTATTTCGGTTTCTTCCCTTAGCTGATGACTGCCTTTCTGCTGCTGTACTACTAATCTTCCTTATATTTCGTGCTTTTTCACAAAATTTCCCTATAATAAAAGACACACTTCTGCTTTTTGCCAGTAAGTGTGTCTTCTCTTCAGAAAGCTGCTTATCCGCAAGCTTTCTTTACTGTTTTTAATTATTATTTCCGCTGTTTTTCGGACTTGCCGCTCTTTTTTTCAGCTCGTCTGCCAGCTCTTTTCCGCTCATAGCCACTCTCTGCAGATACTCTGCGGTCAGGTTTTCTTTCTGCATAGCACGCAAAAGCTTGTTGCGTTCATTTCGCCAGCTTAACAATCTATCCATCAGCTCTTCATTATAGTACTTGTTCAGCATACTCTTTTTTTCCATCGCCCGACTATGAATAAACCTGATCTTGGAATCCAGCATCGGTTCATGTCCTCTGTGCTTTTTCAGATAATCGTTCCACATGCCTGCATAATGCAGCGCCAGCTCCGTGTAATCTTCCATCAATGTGTATTCAAGATATATCGCTTCCATATAGAATTCCATTTTCATGGATTTTCTCAGCTTGCTGTACTGATCCCGAAAATATTCCGTACTTAAAAATGCTGCGGCTTTTTTTGACTCCGTCATCACGCCTTCTCCTTTTCAATTTAGGATAATTCGCCTGATAAAAAGTAAAAAAGCCCCCTTAACATTTTCTGACATCGCCCTTGTCTTCATGAAACCCATCTTCACTAAGCATCAGAAAGCCAAAAAAAATTCCCCTTCACTTCATTATCGACAATAAAACAGAAAAGAGTAAATATTCAATAGAATTGTGCAAATTTGATTATATAACTTTTTGCTTCTATTGTCAAAATTTGACACATAGAATTTAACCGTCTGCTTTTGTGCATTATGCCGTTTTAATGTTAAAATAGAACAATAATACTCTGCACTTTTTCATCGAATCAACATTTATGATGTCATTTTGCATAAATATTGCGTACAGTATCCCCTGATCCGTCTTTTCACTTTGTCACATTTTTTCTCAACTTGACTTTCTATCATTACTTCTTCCAATGTATCTCTTTCATCTGCACTGATTCTTCTTAATTCTTATTCTACACACTTTTGCAAGTCTTTTCGTCCGGTTGATGCCGGCTCTCTTCATTACAAGTGTTACCCTTCATTTATGCTCCCGTTTTCCATTTTTGTCCGGATTAATTTGTTTTGATTGCATTCTCGCCAAGAGTATGCTATAATATTCCCATCAATCATCAAACCTAAAGGAGGCTCCGTTATGGGATTATTCTCTAAGCTCTTCAACAACGTCAACGAGGCTGACGCTGCCAAGCGTTTTGTCAGCGATCTCTTCAAAACCACTCAGAATAACCAGAATGCATCTGCTCCTGCTGCTCCCTCTCACGCAACCTCTCCTTCTTCGCCGGTTTCTTCTGCGCCATCAGGCTTTTCTTGGGGTGATTCCATGCCTGCGGAAGAAAACCAGTATTCTTTTAACGGCACTTATCTTCAGTATTTTGACGGTATCTTCCGCTCTGAATTTTCAGATTATGATATCCGTCTTGATTACGGTCGCTACACTCGTCTTCCGGTTTTTACCTTTATCAAAAACGGCAGAACCGCTTTGGTCGTAGAACTCTTTTCCGAAAAGAGCTGTGCTGCCAAACTGAGAAATGACTGTAGAAATGCACGCATTCCTTACCTGCGCTACTATATTGACCATCACGGTTGGTGGAATACCAAAAGCTATGTTATTACCCGCACCCGCAGTGCTCTTGCATTCTGAGAGACTGCTGACCAACTGAAAAAAACAGAAAGAGAACGCTTTGCGCCTGCGACAGGTCAGGCACGGAATTTTACGATACTTCGCAGGCAGTTTTTCCGTGTACGACCCGGTATATCCAAGAATTTTCTTGGATTTAATGTTTTCTCTTTCTGTTTTTTATTTTTTACCGGAGGGTTGTTTCATGTCTTTATTGGAGTTGCTTTCTGACGAAAAAACCTGGAAACGCTTTTATGACTATAAAACCTCTTTGATCTGCCGCTCCCCATTTGAAAAGGTACTGGCAGAGTTTATCTCACAAAAAAGATATCTCACTGTTTGTCAGTCGATCAGCAACGGCAATCCTTTTCCTCTGCCCGCAAAAGCTGTTATCAACAAAACCAATGCAGCCAAAAAAAGAATCGTCTATAGCTATCCGACTGATGAAAACATTGTGCTGAAGCTTCTGACTTATCTGCTTCTGAGAAAATACGACTCTCTTTTTGCCGATAATCTTTATTCTTTCCGCCCACGTCACAGTGCCAAGGATGCTGTCAGAAAGCTGACCTCTATGCCCGATATTCATAATCTCTTTTTTTACAAGGCGGACATCAGCAATTATTTTAATTCCATTCCTATGGAACGCTTTCTTCCGCTGCTTCATGAAACACTGTATGACGATCCACAGCTTTCTGACTTTCTGTGCGGTCTTCTGTCGGAACCACTGGTGCTGGATAAAGGAAATGCTGTTGCAGAACAAAAGGGTATTATGGCTGGCGTTCCGCTGGCTTCGTTTTATGCAAACCTTTATTTAGCTGAATTGGATCATCTGTTCGCAAGCCTTCATGTTCCTTACGCCCGCTATTCTGACGATATCATCGTTTTTGCCGAATCCGAAGAAAAAATACAGCTTTATACCGATACGGTCCGTTCCTTCCTCACAGATCACGGGCTGAGTATCAATCCCCAAAAAGAAACGATGGGAACGCCTCATACGCCAAAGTGCTTTTTAGGATTCACCTTCTCGGACGGTTTGATTGATATCGCACCGGTCACCGTCAAAAAAATAAAGGCAAAAATGCGGCGGAAGACCCGTGCATTAAAGCGTTGGCAGCAACGCAACCATCTTGACGGCACAAAAGCCGCCTCTGCCTTTATCCGTATCTTCAACCGTAAATTACTAGAAGCCCCGGACGATAACGAACTGAGTTGGAGCTACTGGTTTTTTTCGGTGATTAACACTTCCCGCAGTCTGAAAGATATTGATCACTATGCACAGAACTGTATCCGTTTCCTCGTTTCTTCCAGCCACACAAAGTCCCGCTTCAACGTGCGCTATGACGACATAAAACAACTGGGATACAGAAGTCTTGTTCATGCCTACTACCTTTATGAACAACAAACAAAGGAACAGCCGCTTTCCACATGAAGCTGCTGTTCCTCTTTTTTATTGTCATAATTCTGTTCGGAGCCGATCAGATACTTCCTGAGAAAATGCTCGTTCGCTTGATATACGGTGCATGACGCTAACGCTGACTGAGCAATTTCAGACTAAAAAACAACCGACTGTTTCTGTACTGTGTACGCTACACCTTACTCACTGATGTCCGGTTTTCTGTAATATGATCACAAAGCTGCTGCCCTCACCCTGTTGGCTGTGAACTCTGCATTGTCCGCCGTGCAGCTCTACAATCTCTTTGACGATTGCCAGACCAAGACCCGACGTTCCCTTGCCGCCTCGCTGACGGGAAGTATAATACCTGTCCCAGATATGCTCCTGCTCTTCTGCCGATATGCCGCTGCCATAATCTGTGACCGCTATAACTGCCTGTTGTCCTTCTTCCGTTAAGGATACTTTTACCTTTTTACTGTCTCCTGTATGCCGTACCGCATTGTCAAGCAGATTATATACCGCCCTTTCCAATCTTGCTGTGCTTCCCATAACGGTTATTCCTGACAGAATACTTTTCTCTACCGTTAACCCTTCCGGCTTGTACAAGATCTCAAAGGTCTCACAGATTCGTTCCAGCATTCCGCTGATATCAACCGGATCCGATTCCTGACATTTTTCCTCTGTCTTTAATTCAGAATACTCCAGTATCTCATTGACCAGCGCCGTCAACCTGTCCGTTTCTCTGATAATAACCGCCAAATCCGACTTGCATTGTTGTTCATCGTTCCACGAAATATCCTGTACCATCTCTGCATACCCTCTGATCATGGTCAGCGGTGTTCTTAAATCATGCGATACGTTCGCCATCAGTTCTAACTGAAAGTCTTTCGCCTGTATCAGCTTTTCGTTTGTGCTGTCAAGCACCGCACTTAATTCGTCCAGCTCGGAACAAAACCCTTTTTTGAAATCTGCACGATAGGCTTCTTCGCCTAACAATCCGGCTTTTTGTGTCAGATTGTCTACCGGTCTTGCAAAGCGTCTTGCGATGAACCACGACAGTACAAAGCCGATCAGTACAGACAAAACCGTAACCCATACAAGCTGAATACTGATGATGGTTACCGACGGTCCTACTGTGTCGATGGATGTGCTGACATACAGAACAGCCCTTGAGGTTTGATGATAATACTCTATGTAGGTTCCGTACACATACAGACTCTCCGTACTGTATTCTGCCGTGCCGTTCTCGGATTGTTTCAGCTTATCCAAAAAGCTGTCATATCGTTCCGGCAGCATACGCAAAAAGTCCAAGCGCATTTCACCTGTACCGGTATTTTCCCGAATCATGACTTTATCCGGTTTACCGTCACTGCGGCGCATTTTATTATGGGGTTCGTTAAAGGCATCCGAACTGTACAACAGTTTGCCTTCTTCATCTGTGATAAACACCAGAATGTTATTATCATGCGTCAACTGATCGATATAATCATTGATTCCTTCTTCACCCGAACGGCTGATAATCTTCTCTGCCGCTTCTTTCGTATTGTTGATCAGCATGGCATTATAAAAGCTCTGAAAAAAAACTGTTTGCAGCAGCCACAATACAGAAAAGATGATTGCTGTGAACAATACAAAGTATAACCACAGCTTCAGTTTGAAGGATTTAGGCTTCGTTTTCAAATTTGTATCCCGCCCCTCTGATCGTATGTATGCTGTCACGATATTTTCCCAGCTTGCTCCGCAACAGCTTGATCTGCCAGTCTACGGTTCTGTCATCTCCGTAATAATCATAACCCCAGACACGGTTCATAATCTGATCTCTGGTTAATACTATCCCCTGATTGTGCATCAAATAGCAGAGTATGCCGTATTCCTTCGCAGTCAGCTCTGTTTTTTCTCCGTCAACATAAACCTCATGTCCTAATTCGTCCAGCTCAATACCGCCTGATTTCAGTCTTTTGACACTTTTTTCAGAGCTTTTGCTGTGCCTTCTGATAATTACGCCTGCTCGTGCCATCAGTTCTTTGGGCGAAAACGGTTTGGTAACATAATCATCTACTCCTACCTCAAACCCGAACAGTTTATCATATTCCGTTCCTCTCGCTGAAAGCATCAGCACGGGAATATCCTTCTCTTCATGAATCTTTTTACAGGCGGTAAACCCGTCTGTGTCCGGCATCATCACGTCCATGATGATGAGATCAAAATCTTCCCTGTGACAGATTTCTATGGCTTCTCTGCCGTCTGAAACTGTCGTAATCTCATATCCTTCCCGCTCTGCATATCGCTTGATCATACTCACAATATCCGGTTCGTCGTCACAGATCAGTATTCTTGCCATACTCTTCCCTCCCGCTGCTGTTCTCAGTGATATGATACTTCAAATCATCTATGCCCTACAGTTTATCTGAAATGTACCCTGTATGGTACTCCTCTTCTTTTCGAAACCCATCCTCTCTGTGCTTTTACACATTCACGATGCTGCACATACCTTTGCCGTGTGTAATAAAATGCTTATACACTGCAAAGAAAATCCTTGGGATCTGAGATATACCCTTGCAGCGATCGGCAATCCTTCTATGCAATTCACTCCCCTGCGGCGAATCCTGTTTCCTGCATCATTTCTCAGAACCGGTCTTCTTCATTCGTATCCTGTTCGCTATACTTATCAAAAACTGTATACTTCAACTGTTTGATACTTTGATGCGTTACTTCCGATACCATCCGTTTGTTGAAACGCCATATTTTGCAAAGCTCTTCCCTTCAGCAATATCATCTGCTGCCTTTTATGACCATTTGTTTTGGGTGACAACAATAAATATATATGTACGATGAAAAGTGTTGTAACTGACATTATTCATCTGATAAGATCAAGCAGCTTCATCTTATCAGAAACTACATTCTCCGGAAAACCCGTCTGTCCGCAGAATGCCCTTAGGCAATCTGCGGATTTGACAGGCATTTCCGATGACAGTTTCGCTATCCGTCAGGCTGTTGCTTCTTTATTCGTTTGGTCACTGTTTTCCGAAACCGCATCTTTTTGTTCTGCGTTATCATCTGTTTCGGTGCGTGAATGCTTTTTTCCCTTGCTGCTTTCTGCTTCACTTCCGTTTTCAGAGGTCTTGGCTCTGCTTCTCTTGTGTTTGCTTACAGATCCTTCGATCTCCTCCTCTGCCGGCTGCTCCTGTGTACTGTCTTCCGCACTTATTTTACCTTTTCTTGCCTTTTTTACGGCAGAATCACTGCTGTCCTCCTGCGAGGTTACGGTACCCTTGCGGGATTTTTTATGGCGTTTTTTCCCATGTCCGGCTTTATGCGTATCCGTCTGTTCGCCGTCCTCTGCGGTTTCCTCGCTGTTCTCTGTACCCTTTTTCGTGCGTTCATGCTTTTTCTCTGCTTCTGCAGCAGAATCCTCCGCAGGCTGTTCCGATGTATCTGTGACAGAAATCTCCGCCGGAGACGCTTCGCTTGATGACTGCTCTGCAAATGCCGTTACTGCGGAACCGGCTATCAGCATGGCGGCAAGTGCCGCAGTCATCAGCCATTTACCTTTGTGCTTCATACTTACCCTATCCTTTCCTTATGTTTTCCTGATATCTGAACTGTTATCGGAATGCTTAACTAAAGTTGCTGAAGCCACGGCGATTCATGCCATTCTGACCGTCCATACCATTCTGACCGTTCATGCCTCCCGCTCCTCTCATTCCGCCGCCCATCATCGACTGCGGAATAGAATCCACCTGGTTACCGTTGATGATGATTGTGCCGCCGTTATATTCGGCTGTTCCGTCATAATCAAATGATGATACCGTAGCTGTGATATTGATTGTTCCACCGTTGACATAAATATTACCGTTGGAATCTACTGCATCGGTGTCACCCTGTCCCATGACAATGGTGGTGCTTCCTCCGTTGAACTCTACGGTAGGTGTTCCGTAAGAATTACTCTTTATTGTTGCATTGATTCCGTCATCAGATGCCGCTATGCTGATCGTACCGTCATTGATGCGTACATAAGTTGATTCTATTCCCTCAGATCCCTTCAGGGTCAGCGTACCGCCGTCAATCTGAGTCAGTGTCGTACCCTGAACAGCATCACTGGCTGCAGTAATACTTATTGTACCGTTCTTAATATAAATATATCCGACGGTATCATCGTCACTGTCTTCACTGTGGAGCCCGTCCTTAGATGATTGAATGCTAATATTTCCGTCATAAATCGCAATAGAATCGTTAGCTTCAATGCCGTCAAGCTTGCTGGTGATCGTATACGTTCCGCCGGTGATTTTGACATCATCTTTGCCTGAAATGCCGTTGCCTGCTGCCGAACTGATAGTCAGTGTGCCTGTACCGTTCAGTACGATATCGTCCTTGGAATAGATAACGGCGTCTGTATTCGTATCTCCGTCAGCAGAAAAGCTGCCTGTCACTGAAAGGGTATTATCTGTTTTTGTTGTGGTGATAAAGCATTTATCTGCTGATACTACATATATCACGGGACTGCTGCTGTTGGTAACATTAAGTCCATTCAGAACAAGCTGCACTTTTGCTTCTTTGTCGGCTTGTACCTTTACAGTGAAATCCGTTGCCGTTCCGCTCAGTACATATATACCTTCTTCGCTGATCGTTACTGTTTTGCCGCTCTCCGCTGTAATGTTCTGTGCATTTGATGTATCCGCTGTCTGTGCAAGATCCCGGTCGGAAAACAGATCATCACTCTTCAGAACTTCGGCCGTAACCGTCGTACTGCTATTGCCGCTGCTGCCGTTCCCGTTGTTGCCGTTTATCTTCTGACGATCTGTCGGCATCTGTCCGTTCTGATTATCCTGTTCCGGCATCTGAGGCATATCAAAAGGCATTTCCGGCGGGGTTTCACCGTTGGGAGTATTCTGCGGCGGTGTAAAATCTTCAAAAGGATTCTGTGTGCTGTTCTCAGAGGATCCCTGTGAATCAGTAGTATTCGATTCTGTTGAATTGATCGTTTCACTGCTCACGGCTGAAACTTCAGTGGAGTTGCCTGTATTCTCCGTATTTTGTCCTTGACCGCAGGCTGCCATTGAACAGATCATCAGGGCTGCCAGTATCAAAGTAATTGTCTTTTTTAACATAATCATGACCTCCTTATCATGTATCAGGTTGTATGTGCTTACTCCCGTTTGTTTTGGGATTGTCTGTATTATAATACGCTTCTTAGGAACAAAAAAGGAATGTATGTGGAATGTTTGTGGAATTTCAAAAATCCACTGATACAATCAGATATTCATATAACGCCGCCATATTATGTCAATTGTCTGCCAAAATCCCGGCAGTTTTCATTTTGAGGAATTGCATACCGTCATCGTTGTTTGGCAATATCATTCCTCAGCATCACAGAATCATCTGTTTAAATATGGTATTGTTCAAAAAACCATTTTCTGACAATTCATTACACTCGAAACTTCGGAAAACTTCACTCACTCGCCGCTTGAATGTCTGACGTCCCAAAGGACGGATGGATTCATTTGGCTGCACGATTTTTTCTGCCGCATCATGTATCAAAAAACACATCTTTCATATCCTGCGACATAGCAAACAATAATCGCTTCGTCATGACCGATTCGTCAGGCTGTTTCTTTGATGTGACCCATTGACGGAACATCTCTGTTGCACCTTTCCAATACAGTTCCAGATTGAATTCCATTCTGGACTGAAGTAATATGTTTTTCGTGCGAATCCAGAAGTTTTTTCTGTACTTTCGGATAATATACTCCGGTATGTATTGCCAAAGTGCTTGACAGCATTGTTCGGAATAGCTTTCTGTACATTCATAATAGATCCTTCTTAGTTTCCTTAATGCTCGTTCTATATTCTTTGGAGTGATCTCTTCTGTGGAACAACCGATCCGAAAATAATTCCATGCCAATACATCATACAAATCTTTGAAATAGAAGCTGAACATCACCGGTTGAATGCCGGCTGCTTCACAGAGCTCTTCTACACGGATGTTCTCTATTTCTTTTTCTGTCATCAACATCTCCAGTGAATCATAAATCCAGTGTCTGAGTCCACTTGACATTTATGTCTCTCCTTCTTTTTTCATTTCTGATTTGATTATATGCTTTTGAAAACAGCCTTGTCAAGAAGATTTCTTGTAAGTCTCTATTACCGTTCGGTCCATTCATTTTTAACGCATTTTTAACGCATTTTAGTCAACATTCCCGTTTATCTATTCCAAAAAACCTAACAGCCTCTGTATCGCATATCAGCTCTATGATGATAGCTTTTACACTGATCATCATGTCAGGCATACAACGCCCTTAAGAATATTGCTGATATGCACTATCACGATAATGCTCTCCGTCTCTTTCAAGCCTATTGGCTTTTTCAAGCTTTGAACACAAAAAGAATCCGATGCATCTTTCTGCACCGGATCTTTTCTGTTAAAGGAGATGATCTTATCTTCTGTTTATGCCAAGGCTGCTCCCAGCTTTTCGCAGGCTGCCAGACCTTCGTCATCAGGAGCTTCATTACACATAACATAGTCGGCTGCCATGACAGCGCCGAGATTTCTGCACTCTTCGTCCCACAAACGCATCCATTCGCCGTCTCCCCAGCCGTATGAACCAAAAAGAGCGATTTTTTTGCCGGAAAGCTTTTCCTTGATGCCTTCAAACATCGGCAAAAACTCACTGTCCTCCAGCTCTTCAGCCCCCATTGCAGGACAGCCGAACGCTACTGCATCAAAACCGTCAAATGCTTCTGCACTGAAGTCGGAAGCTGTAAACAACTCTGCTTCGGCTCCTGCATCTTTCGCACCCTTCAGTACGGCATTCGCCATTGCTTCCGTATTGCCTGTGCCGCTCCAATATACTACTGCTGCTTTACTCATCATTCATTTTCCTTTCTTGATATTGATAGTTTTTCATAAATGTCCCATTCCCGAATAGGTTACAGGACGCTTTACCATAATCAGCAAACCGGTGCTAATTGTTTCACGCTGTGTCCTTTTGCTACCATTGCACAGCACAGTTCTGTACACCGTTTATATTTTTCAAATGTCATCTGCGCCCTTTGTACGTCTCCGTACACCTTCCAGCAGCCGACACATTTGCAGTGATCTGCCTTGTTTTCGATGAATCCGCACACATCTTCCGGCGGATAGCCTAAAAACAAGCCTATTTCATGCGGAAAACAATCACTCGTCCTTAGCCTTTTCATCAGCTCCGCAAGACATAAATTTACACTCTCTGTCTGATATCCTCTTTCTTGCAACAAACGGAAGGCAAGCCTGTTTTTCAGATCTTTTTTCAGTTTTGCCGGTCTGTACAAATATAATAGTGTCCCTTTGGTGTGCCGTCTGAGCGGTATGATTCTCAGCCCTTTTACTGCAAGCTCACGGTTGATTCTGCGTAAAGAATCCTGTTCCGCTTTCTCGCTTTGAAAACGACAGGTAAACATATTCGCTGTTTTGATTCCCATAATAGTGGGCGCACAGTATTTTACCAGCATTTCTTCTGACATGAACAACACCTCCTGTTTATTGTGTCCAGTTTGTTTCCCGGTTATCCTGCATATCGGTCAAGAATGCTTTTGAGCGCAGCCTTTGAGCTGCTGTGAGAACGCTCAACAGCCGTCCTTCTGTTCTTTGCTCCGTCCAGCGCACACTTGATCATTTTATGGGATACTGTATTGGTAAACAAAACCAGTAAATCAGGATTGCCGAGATTTTGCAGTCCACGACACATTTTCGGGT
The DNA here is from genome assembly GCA_045221175.1 of Acutalibacteraceae bacterium. Taxonomy (GTDB): domain Bacteria; phylum Bacillota; class Clostridia; order Oscillospirales; family Acutalibacteraceae; genus UBA1213. The sequence continues at coordinate 57,845 of JBGUWM010000195.1, forward strand.
ATACTTTCGCCTTGCAGTCATACATTTTGCATAGCTCCATGTATTCCCTTACCATACATTCATTTCCTCCTACGATTACGACGCTCATGCAGTCCTCCTGTTTTCCAATTTAATATATCTAACTTATTGTTCAAAATAAAGGTCAGATAAAATGTTAGTCTTATCTAACCATTATTAGTTTAATATATCTTACTCTATTTGTCAAGTCTTCTTTTGCATTTTTTTGTTTTCGCTTTTGCATTTTTTGTTTTCCCAGAACTTCCGATTCAACTGTTTTTCATTTTGCTTCCGAATAATGACGACAAAAAAGCTCCTTCCCTGTTATGATACTCCTTCATCTTTTTTGTCAGCGGATCAGTCGGTATTGAATTGTCTCTCACTCTTTTATATCTGCGGTAATTTCTTCAACCGAATGACAAGCTTAAAAACTGTATGAAAGCCTGATCTTTGTTATGATACTTTTTCTGACCGTGAATTTCGAACTACGCCATACTGTTAAGATATTTGTGATAACCGTCTTTTTCATAACCTTCTTTTTCCTGAATCCGATGCGATATCTCTCCTGTAAAAACTTTTGTAGTTTTTACAGCTTAATCATTCATTCTTTTATTCATATTCATGTTTTGACAGCTTTGCTTCAAAACGTCCCCACATAACAAAACGGACACACTCATGCAAAAAGTGCATCAGTGTGTCCGTTTACTTGTCACCTACTGTTTTGATTGCTGTTTAATGAACCTTTTCCTGAAAAGCTCTGAAAGCTTTGTTCCACGATTCATAGGCTCTGTCGCCCTTATGACTTTTCAGAATGCCGGTTTCTTTCAGATACTTTCCGATATAATTCGTCACCTTTACCGCTCCGCTGTAATTCATGTGATCACCCTTGTCACGGGTATCTTTGTCCCAGTCTATCTGCAACTCATCTGCCTTCAGGTTCAGATCAACATATTCAGCGCCAAAACTTTTTGCAAACTTTTCCATGCTGTTATGTTTCGCTGTATTCCAGTTTTTGGTACTCGGAGTGCTTAAAAAAACCAGCTTTGCGCCATTCTTTTCGCAAATGGACGCAATTACTTTCATATATATTTTATTCAGCATGGGAACGTGCGCTTCTTTATCGGTTTTTTCCATATACTTATCCGCAGTGGCTGCATCTGTCAGATCGGAATAGTAATAGCCCTTGTCCGGATCTGTATAGGTGTATGCAGGCTGCTTGCCAATATCGGAAAAGTCTAAGTTTTTCCAGCGGTCATGATACTTCAATACAGGTAATGCAATCTCTGCACTGTGTAATATGGCATCTTCTACCGAAAAGTAATGCATAATATTATTGGTTTCCATTACCACGATCTTTGGTTTTTGTGTCTTGAATGCTTCCAGAACAAATTCCAGTGTATACCACAGACGCTGTTTGTTAGTGCTGCAGCAATATCCTGTATATCCATACTGATCCCAGATCTGCAGCGGTACAATTGAGGAATGTACTTCGCTGTCTCCCAGATATAATACATCTATACTGTCCTTCGGTTCACCGAGTATTCCGTTTGCGGCAGCATCGTGCTTCCAGTCGGCTTTTGTGTTGTCCCTCGGCACAAGAATAAAAGAGGCTGCCATCATCAAACCTATCAGTATAACCACAAACAGCAGTCCTTTCAGACCGTTTTTTGCAAAGCTTTTCATCTGACAACACCTCCTCAGAATTGTGCATACATCGGATCTACCGGTATGTAGCCAAAGCCGTAGGCACCGAAAATGACAATGAACATGATCAGTAAATACAGTACAGCCCAGCGCAGGACTATGTTGCGCTTGGCAAGTGCCTCACGAAGACTGATGTTTTTCTCATTCAGCAAGCTGACCACAAAGATCAGTATCAGCGCAACACCTACTATGAGAAGGTCTTTGCCGTCAATACCCAGCTTTTTCAGCAGATCTGCATTAAAGCCTGAAAGCGTAAAATTCGTCATGATTCTGCCAAACAGCGATAATCCCGAACGCAGTCCGTTTGCACGGAAAAACAATTCGCCGAATACAACCAGAATACCTGTTCGCAGAATCTGAAGCAGCCGGTACCATAACCATTCGGAATTAATATGCAGTTTGCGGTTGACTGTTTTGACAAGAGGCTCCATCACGTTGCCCAGAAGGATCAGAATAAAATGATACATTCCGAAAAAGATAAAGCTCCAGGCTGCGCCATGCCACAGGCCGTTGCAGAACCACACACAAAACAGCGCCACACTGCCTGCCAACAACGGACCGTAATGATTACCGATCTTTTTTCTGGCTTTGGAAGTGAGATTCTTCATTCTTTTTGCTGTTGTCACCGGATAGAAAATATAATCTCTGAACCATGCGCCAAGCGTGATATGCCAGCGTTTCCAGAATTCGGAGATCGTCCGGGAGAAAAACGGCCGCTCGAAGTTTTCCGGCATAGTGACGCCAAATATCTGCGCTGTACCCATGACTGCGTCCATTGAACCTGAAAAGTCCATATAAAGCTGAAGGGTATAACACAATGCGCCAAAAAATATGACGCCTCCGTCAAAAGAATTGCTTTTGTCAAATATATTCTGCACGAGAGGGTTCAGTCTGTCCGCAATCACAACCTTTTTCATCATGCCGTACAGAATACGCTGTAACCCCATCGTCAGATTCTGATAGGTAATGCCTTTGACATTCCAAAGCTGTTCGGCTGTTTGCTGATACCGACATATCGGGCCCTCAACGATCTGCGGAAAAAAGCTCATGAATAACCCTAACCGTAATAAATTATCGTCTGCTTTGATGACCCCTCTGTAAACGTCTACAATATACGACACCGCCTGAAGCGTGAAAAATGATATGCCGATCGGCATTAAAAAAGCAGGTATATTGATGGAAACAGGAATGTGCAGCAAACCCATTAAAGAATTGACATTGCCAAAGAAAAATGCTGTGTATTTCAGTACCAGCAGCAGACCGATATGCAGTATGGCTGCCAGTGCCACAACCTTTCGCTGTCGTGACACAAACTGTTGCTTAACGGCTTTTCGCTGCGATTTCTCTGTTTCAGCTAACACTGCTTTCATCTGCGTCTGAATACGGTCAATCCACAATCCGAAATAGTGAACGGAAAATATGGACAATATCAGATACAGAACAAGTCCACCGCTGATCAGCCAGAAAAATGCGAGGCTTCCGGCTAAAAGTGTATACTTTTTCGCTTTTTTCGGAACGATACTGTACACAATCAGCATCAGCGGCAAAAAAATGAACAAATAGGTCATGGAAAAAAACGAGGTCATGCTTTTTCCGTAACCTGCCATGAACAACGAGGGCAGATCCATACTGTCAGTCCTCCTGCAGACGCTCGATCATCTTCATCATACGCTCGGCAGAATTGAAATTATCCGGAATAATCTCTACGGCAGGAATGGTGATGTCATATTCTTCTTCCAGCTCGGCAATCAGTGAAATAATGTCCAGTGAGCTGAGATAGTGTCCGTCTATCAGGTTTTCACAGTTTGCATAATCTACATCTGGCTGAATATCCTCTAATATCTCAATCAGTCTTTCCATTGTTTTTACATCCTTTCGTATCTTGATAAATTGATCTCTTTTGTTTCGGTTGTTTCTCTGACACGATAAATGGTGCCGTCTTCTTTTTGAATATATACAGCCGGAAGGTCACGGCTGAGCAATAATGAAATACCTTCTGTCATACAGTATGCTCCTGCATTCTCAAAGCAAAGCACATCTCCCACAGAAATGTCCGGCAGTTCAATCTGCTTGACAACAATATCATTCATGGTGCATAAAGCACCGCAAATTGTCCACAGCTTGTCTTTGACCGTATCCTGCTTGCCTACCACCGACAGATACGGCTGCTTCATCGCCATTACCTGCCCGAAATATACAAGCTGGTGCATTCCTCCGTCAATCAGCGCATAGTTCAGACCACAGTTCTGCTTGATATCTACAATGTGAGTAAAATACCTTCCGCATGATGCGGCGATGCTTCTGCCCATCTCTACAATCAGCTTCGGTTTGCTCGTCATCTGACCAACCAGCTCTGAAAAACCGGTCAGGAGCGCTTCTTCATCTGACTCTTCACCTTTGAAATACGACACCGGAAAACCTGTGCCGTATTCCAGTTCCTGCGCTTCATAGCCTTCTTCCTCTTTCAGGGACTGCAAAAATCGGTCCAGATACCGCAGCTCTCTTCCATACTTCTTCAAAGATGTTTTTTGCGTACCTGAAAAATACTGTATACCTGCAATATCCACCCATTTGCAGGCACTTCTATTGGCAACGATATGGCGGATATCACGTTCGTCCATTCCGAACTGACTGTCATTCGTCAACCTGAGCAGTACCTTCAGGTTTTTGGCGTATTTCTCTGAAAGCTCCTTCAGCAGACGGAACTGCAAAACAGACTCCGCTGTGAAAATCCCTGCAAACCGGCTGTCTGAAACCAGCTTTTCAATAGAAGAAGGTGTTTTATAAACACCGGAAATGACCATCTTTTCGCTCGGCACACCCAACGCCGTGCATATATCCGCTTCTCCGGGCGAGCATATTTCCAGACGCTCCGTTTCTTCCGCCAGTTCCCTGACAATGAAAGGATTCGCTTTGACTGCATAACAGATGGCAGTGTCTGCCGGAAGATGTTCTCTCAGATACGCAATGCGTTGTTTCAAAACAGCAGTGTCAAACACATAGAATGCGTTCTGATTCCGGCGCAGTAATTCTTCTGATATCTGCTGCATCTTATCTGCCCCCAATCAGCTCGATGGTCTTTTTTCGGTCAAGCTTGCCGTTCTTTGTCAGAATGATCTGCTCAATCTGCCGGATATAACCCGGAATCATGAAGGGCGGCAGGGTATTCTTCATGATGCTGTGCAGTTCATTCTTCTCAATGCTTCCTACATAGAAGCCTTTCAGCCGCTGTTTCTTTTCATCAAAAACACAGATACACCGTTCTACTCCTTCGATGGCAGCCATCGACCGCTCAATCTCTTCCAGTTCGATACGGTGTCCCATATACTTGATCTGATTGTCCGCTCTGCCGCAGAAAACCAGTTCACCCTGCTCATTATACTGTCCCAGATCGCCTGTCAGATAGACTGTTTCAGGATAATCCGGATTCAGCGGATTCTGGATAAAGCTTTGTGCGTTCTTTTCCGGCATACGATAATATCCCAGTGCCAAAGCTGTTCCTCTGACCACAATCATACCGGACTGACCTGCTTCCATCACCCTTTCCTTCTGATCCTTCAGCAGAAAAACATCTTCATTCGGAAAGGCTTTTCCAATAGGTATACCTTCCGAATAATCCCTGTCTTTTTCAAGAATATGATAGGTACAGTTGCAGGTGATCTCCGTGGGACCGTACAGATTGACAAACATCGCTTCCGGCAGATGTTTTCTCCACTCGCAAAGATGCTTGTATGGCATAACTTCTCCGCTGAACAAGATTTTGTTTACCGTTTCAGGCGTCCGATAGTCCAGCCCGTGGAAGGTGCTGATCAGACATAAGGCGGAAACAGCCCATATCATGGTCGTGATACAGTTTTCACACAGGCAGTCTATCAGCTTGACAGGCGCAGAAAACAGTTCTCTCGGCACAATAACAAGCGTTGCACCTGTGCAGATGCTTGAATAAATGTCTTTTACGGAAACATCAAAATCAAAGGGTGCCTGATTGGCAATCACATCATCTTCTGTCACAGAAAACAGCTTCGTAAAATATCCGATAAAATCCAGTACGCTGCGATGAGCCACTGCGATTCCCTTTGGCACACCGGTTGAACCGGACGTAAAATTAATATACAGCGGATCGGTGTCTATCGCTCTTTCACGAATTCCTTCCAACAGTTCCGTGTCAACAGGCGTATGCAAAGCATCTTCCACCTGAACGATCTCCTGTTGCGGGAACAATACTTTTGCCCGTTCCAGCATCTGAGCGTTGGTTATAATAATCTTTGCCTGCAATACTGACTGAATCTGCTGCAGACGATGATCCGGCAGCTCCGGATTCAGCATGGAATAAAACGCCCCTGCATAGACAATCCCGAAAAAGCTGCTGACTGCATCTATTCCCTTTTCCATAAAAACACCCACCGGACTCAGCCTGACCTGTTTGTTTGCCAGACAGGTACCGATCCGGCGGCTTCTGTCACTGAGCTGACAATAACTTACAGCCGTGGCGCCTTCTTTAACGGCTATTTTATCGGGGATTCGTTTTGTGCTGTTTTCCAGCATCGTTAATACATTGGTCGTTCCTCATCACTCTCTTTCTTGCAATTTTTCAAAGAATTTGAATAATTGTATCTTAACATTGAGATTATACCTTCATTATCACTAATTGTCAAGCATCAGAAGCCTGTTTTGTCTTTTGATCAATGTTATGATCGTACAAATATATCCCATAATGATCCTTGTTGCTCCGGATCACTATGGGACTGATCAACACACTATTCACTTTATCTGTTTCAGCTTTCCGTTTTCCATAGTATAAAGATTATCTGCCTGCTCCATTACCTCTTTATCGTGTGTGACGATCAGCACAGCCTTTCCCTGCTGCGCCTGCTGCCTGAACATTTCCATAACCATCTTAGTTGTGTCTTCGTCAAGATCTGCTGTCGGTTCATCTGCAATGATCACCGACGGATCATTGATCACCGCCCTGGCAATTGACATTCTGCGCAGTTCTCCGCCCGAAAGTTCATTTGAATATACGTCACTCAGTTCTTCAAGCCCCAGCTTTTTCAATAACGCAAGTGCTTCTTCTTTCTTTGCCTCACTGCGGCGGTACATTGAAACCGGTAATAAGACATTTTCCAGTACGGTAAAGCTTTGCAGTCCTGTCTGTCCCTGCGGTATCACGCCGATGTGTCTGTTCCTGAGATTGGAACGCTCACGATCACTCATGTGGTATAAACTCTGCCCATCCATCAGTACTCTTCCTTCTGTTGGACAAAGCAGCCCTGACAGCATATTGATCAGCGTTGTTTTACCGCTGCCGGATTTGCCGATAATGCCGGTCAGTGTGCCTTCTTTCAATTCAAAATCCGTTTTTTCCACAGCCGTAAAATAATTACTGCTCTTTCCGTTACGATAATAGTTTCTGCTGATTCCTTCAGCCTTCAGTTTCATTTATGCGTCCTCCCTCAGCAGAAGTCCTGTTTCACTCTTGGTAATTCTCACAGCCGATATCAATGCTGTTATCACGCCCGCTGCCGCCGGAATCAGAACTGCTCCTGCAGTGATCCACAGCAGTGTCCCGACGTCCGGCATCGTTACCGGCATCGACAAGTTGCTTCTGATCATCTCTGATACTGGAAAAGCCAGTATATATGACAACAAGACTCCTATCAGAGAACCAATAATACTCACAATTCCCGCCTCTGATCCCATGATCTTCAGCATCATACTGCGTGTAGCGCCGATGACTCTCATTACTGCAAATTCTTTTTTCCGCTCGTGTGACAGCATTACAAAAACCGCAATCATGATCACAACCGACAGAAGCCATATCCCGCCTGTCAGCAGTCCGATAATCAGCGATATTCCTTGCAGTACGTCTGAAATTGTTGCAATCATACTCTGAGACGGTGTTGCCTTCACCTTCGGAATATATATATTGATATCGTCGGCGACACTCTGGATATCATACCCGCTTTTTACCTTTATCAAGATGGCAGAGGCGGTTTTTTTGATGTCAATATTTCTGAATGCTTCCCGCTCTTCACCGACAGAAGCGTCCTGTGCCATCTGAACGATCGTATTCATATTGGCATATACAGCATTGTCCAGACCGGTGCCTGTCTTTGCCAACTGAGCTGCGACGTGGTAGTTCTTTCCGTAAAACTTTATCTTTCCGTCCGCCGGCATGGATACTTCGGAACCAATTAGTATATCTCCGTCCTCGATTGATTGACTGACGCTTTCTGCAATCCACGGTTGTATGGAAAAATCTGTCTCAGGGTCAAAACCAATAATCTGCACCCTCACACTGCAGCAGCTTGCTTTGGCAGACGTCAGATAAAACTGGCTGCTCATCGTTTCAATTCCTTCTATCTCCGCCAGCTTATCAAGGCTTTTTGCAGGCAGATAATAATTTCCCGTGATCCCTTGCAGCAGTACGTTATCCACTGTTCCGTGTCCCTGGGCAGAGCTTGGCGTCACGATAATATCTGCACCCAGTCTTTCCTGATAACCTGACAGACCGCTTTGCAGGCTGTTGATTACGAACCCGCCTATAAACAGCGTCAGCGTCAGAAATAAAACGATCAATCCCAGTATGCACGCCCTCAGCGGCTTGTGTCTGAGATTCTTCAACGCTGTATTCAATACAAATTTCATACCTTTTTCCCCGTTTGCTTTCTTTTATGCTTGTCATTACTGACCTTGTGCCAATAATAAAGCATATCTGCTGCCGAAATAACTATCATTGCTATCATAAATGCAGTTGTCCAAGGCTCTGTGTGACTTCTGCACGCCATTTCCGTGCTCATGCATAGCGGTATGATTTTTCCCGGAATCAACAGCATCAAGATGAATATACCAATCATGCCGAAATCTGTGCCTGCTTTCACTTTTTCGTCAAAGATTACAATGTGCAGTACAGCCATTACCGTTATGACAACAGCTCCCGCTTTCAGCACTTCTCCTGCCCAATGACAGCGCATCGGTGTTTCTCCCGTTACTTCACACACAGGAAACCATACGAATATTCCAATCACATATAGCACAGCCATCGCAAGCTGAAACACCTCAACAACGCTTAATTTGAATTTTTCTTTTTGTATGATCATAGTTATTTGTTCCCTTTCCCTTTTTTCGCTCCCTGCGTTTTTACATCTTTTCTCATGGCAGACGCTTTGCTGCCAACCACAAAATGGTAGTTTTGATTGATCCGAACCAATACTGCGACAATACAGATTACGTTAAATCGAGATCCAACGGCAGTAGTAAACAAAAAATGCAACAGAAGCCGTTATCAGTATGACTGACAGTACAAAGCAAAAATCTGCAGAGAACGCTTTGTGTTGTCTGACACCCAGTCCCATCAGCAATGGATTGATATTAATCAGCACATGAAGCCCCAGTGACGCTGCAAACAGTATCTGCGAGATCAGTTTGCCAATGTCAAAATAAACCAGCCGGTAATGCTCGGCATTACCGGTTCCGCTGAACACAACAATATGCATCACCAGCGGTATGATAATTGCCAGTCCGCTCAGCCTTCGTGCCCAGAACATCAGATTATTCCGGAAATAACCTGCGCCGGACCGTTTTCGTGCAATCAGTGTCTTCGCTGTCAGTATGCCGGTTACAATAACGTGCCCGCACACCAGAACAAACAGTATGATCGCTATAAAAGAAGGAACCGCAACATCTGCCCCCATCAGCTTGAAGGCTCCCATTACAGCATGAACCAGAAACGTCAGAAAAATGCCGAGTACCAATATAATGTTAAGCTTTCTCATTGTCGTCTGTACCTCCCAAAATGTTGATTACCGTTATCTTACCATTTTGTTCGGTAACTGACAAGCCCATCGCCTGCGCTATTTCTTTTGAAAACAGAGCGGCATCTATACAGCCGTTCTCTGCTTTTGACAACAGCAGCGTCAGATTTTCTGTGCGGAGCTGCATCTGATTCTCCGGAAGCTGCGCCTGAAACCTCTGTGCCATTTCTTTCGCTGTGATATCCCCTGCCGGAATCATGCAGCTTATGTCATCAAAAATGACATTCAACTCTCCGTCACGAAAAAACGCTTCCCAGTCCTTCATAGAATCAGCATGAAGGGGGCGGTTGATCAGAAGTACACATTCTCCCGACGGCTTTTCCGGAATCTGAATGCTTGCCGAGCTGATGGCGTCTGTTTCCTGACCTGACGCAAACCAATGAAAACATAACGCCGCCGGAATACCTGTTGTCACCATTAACAGCACAAAGCTGAACAAAAGATGCAGCGCAACACCTCTGATCTTCACAGGCTCACCTCCGTTTTTTGAAATATTCTTTGTTTCCAATTCTTCGTTATTTCAAATGCTTCTTTATTCCGTTTTTTCAGCCTTTTTCAGTGCGTCATTCACCGCTTCTTTCAGTTCCTCATACGATATGGTGGCGCCGCTGATAGCGTCTACACCTTCTAAAGAACCGCTCTTTTCAATCAACGCCGAATACTTTCCGGCAGACTGCACTGCCTTTTGCGCTTTCAGTCTGTTTTCCTGCGTCAGACCTGCTCCATAGTTCTCGTCCTTCAGCGTGCCGTCCAACTCATACATCTTAAATGTGCAGGCTGTGATTTTATTATCCTTTATTTCAATTTCTACCTCTCCGTAACCCGATCCGTTACCTTCTTCGTCTTCCTTGAAATCAGAACTGCGACCCGTGTACGTTCCGTTTTGATACGCCTTTGCCTTGCTTTCTCCGGAACATCCTGCAGCAGATAGTAACAGGACAGCCGCTGACAGAATAACTGCCGATATTGTCAATCGTTTTTTCATTTTACTTATTCTCCTTTAGTCACTGAACTGTGTGTTTTTCTTATCCGAAACAATCTTTCCGTGTTCCAGGCGGACAATTCTTTGCGCTACTTCGCCAACCTCCGGGTCGTGTGTGACTACTACAAGACTGGTTCCTTCCTTGTGAAGCTGTCGGAAAATATCCAGTACAATGTTTTCATTCGCTTCGTCCAGATTGCCGGTCGGTTCGTCGGCAAGAATCAGTTCGGGGGAATTGATCAGCGCTCTGGCGATACATACTCTCTGCTGCTCACCGCCTGAAAGCTGACTGGGCAAATGCTTCGCCCTGTCCTTCAGCCCTACCCTCTCCAGCGCTTCCATCGCTTCTTTTTCGTCCGGCATACTGTGATAATACTGCGCTACCATGACATTTTCCAATGCATTCAGGTAATTGATCAGATGAAACTGCTGGAACACAAGGCCTATTTTATCTCTGTGAAACTCCGTCAGTTTCCTCCGGCTTTCCTTTGTGATATCCTTGCCGTCAAATATTACCTGTCCGGAAGTTGGTCTGTCCATACAGCTAATGATATTCATCATGGTACTTTTTCCTGAACCGGAAGGTCCCATTATGGCGATCCACTCTCCTTTGTCCACTGTCAGACTGACGTCGTCCAATGCGTGCAGATCCCCATATATTTTTGATATGTTTTTTAATTCCAGTAAACTCACTTTCAAACCTCTCCTTTATTCGCCTTTTAATACCAGCGCCGGGTCTACCTCAACTGCACTTCTGATCGGTATCAGACAAGCAACCCCCGTCACAACAACAGACGCTATGATCGTAATCGGAATCAACAGCGGGCGGAAGGTGATTCCACTGCTGAAAACATTGATGCTGACAAGATCGGCAAAAAAATAACCTAAAACAGAACCCACTATGCCGCCAACTCCCCCAAGCACCAGTCCTTCACTTAAAAATTCCAGAATTATGCCGGAATTGAGAGCGCCCAATGCCTTTCGCAGTCCGATTTCTTTTCTTCTCTCCGCAATGACCGCTGTCATTGTTGTAGCTACGCAGATCATCGTCAGTGCCAGAACAACAAGTGTGACAATCAGTACCAGCGACTCCAGCTTTGTCAAAACCGTACTCTCAGAAGCGGTGACACGCTTGACTAACTTTGCCGAAACTCCGCTGACAGTCTGATTGACCTTGCCGACATAGTCTTTCAGCTCTTCCTGCTTTCCTGCAACACTGACCTCAACAATATCATACCCTTTCTCCTGCAGCGTCAGATTCTCAAGATCTGCCAGCGTAATATAAAGGTATTCTTCTTCCGGTCCGCCTGTTTCAAGTATTCCTGCTATCTTCAGATCCAACTCATGATCACAGAATTTTTCTCCCGTCTGCGGATCTGTCACGATCTCATAGTCCGGTATTTTACTTGTATCGGTTTCTTCTGTCACTTCAAACGAATTCATCAGCTTCATACTGCTGCCGGTCTGCAGGTCAAATCTTTCGGCAACCTTTTTGCCAATCAGTGCCTGTCCGTCCTGACGAGGCAGTTCACCGGTGATATGCCAGTACGGACTGGTTTTCATAACGGAATCAAAGTCCGTTCCTGCCAGCGTTACCGGAATGTCGTTATAGGTGCTGTTCTCATAACGGTACGGTGTAAAACCTTCCGTTTTATCCTGCGGAAATACAGCCACACCCTGCCGCACAGTTTCCGGGCTGATGGCTTCCCCTGCTTCCGGCACAAAGATAATATTGGCGCCGTAACTGCGGAATTGTGCGCTCATCTGTCGAGGTACGTCATAATAAATCATGCCAAGTCCCGATAAAATCGTCGCTCCTACCACAATCGCCAGCAACGCCACGATCATTCTGGATCTCCGTCTGATCAGAGAGGCCCCTACCATTCTCACAAACATTCGATGCTTTTTGTTCATCATTGATTATTCTCTCCTTAATGACCGCCGTGCAATACCTGGGACGGATTTAATCTTAACAGCATACGGACAGCCGGTATACTGCCCAGCAGTGTTACCGCTATGATCAGCACTCCCACTACAAAGGCTACCATACCGCTCATTTCTATCGACGAGGAAAAGACAGTCCGCCCGATAACCTGTGCAAAACCGTACCCCATGAAATATCCTCCGACCGCTCCGATTACGGCAGTGATGATGATTTCCGTCAGTACCAGAAACGTTACCTGTCCGTTCTTTGCGCCGACTGCCTTTAACAGTGCCAGTTCTGCCGACCGTTCCATTACGCCGGAAGTCACAAGATTGGAAATGCCCAATGTTGCGCCGATCAGACTCATGAGAGTGATCAGTGCCATCAGCAGCTCCGTTTTCTCCAGAATCTTTCCTTCAGAATCTGCAATCTGACGAACTGCCTGCGCTGAAGCCTCCGGAATCGCTTCCTGAATCTGGAAACAGATTGAGCTGACATAAGCTGTACAATACCACAAATCATATTCGTCACCGCTGAGAAGCGTTCTGTTTTTGGCAGCTTTAACAGCCAGCTCATCATCAGGCGAGGTAATTGCACTTACTTCTGCTTTCTTGAATTTTCCTTCTGTACCCGACAAGCGCTGTGCCGCCGAAAGGGTTGTGAACAGACATTTTTCCTCTTCATCACCGGATTCAAATATACCTGTAATTGTCAGTTCTTCAACTGAATGCTGACCCTCGACACGAACCTTATCCCCTGCACGGAGATTCAGCTTCTTTGCCAGCTCTACGCCTGCCATGGCGTATCTGTCACCGCTCAGCTTTTGCTCGTCCATCCACTCTCCGTCTTCTATATCCCACCAGCTTCTCAGATTGATGATTCCTGTGTCACGACGGTATGTCGTACCTTTTTTGACAAATTCCAGATGATGATCAAACCAAGTGCCGATGACGCTGATTTCTTCATCTCCGACTTTTGCCGTCGTATCATTCATTGGTGCAAAGTCTGTTATATTATTTGCCCAGAATATCGTTAAAAACTCACCAAGCCTGCTCTCATCAATGTATTCTGCCTTCTTTTCTTCATCATCCACGTCATACAGGCTGCTGATGACTGCTTCGGAATTGGGAACTACCGTTATATTGGAGCCGTAGGCTTTCAGTTCTTCGTTGATCTTATCACCGACATCCAGCATGACATTCAGCATCGCTGTTGCGATAGACGCTCCTAAAGCTACCGTCAGTGCAATCATCAGCATCTTTTTCCACTGACGCACAAAGGTACCCCGCATCATTCTAAAAAACATATTGATTCTCCTTCGTTTTAGCAAGCCTTTGGTACGGTTTGAACCTGACTGCTTCCTTTACAGTTTGAAGTGCGACTGATTCTTTATCATCTCTGATACAGGAACTGTTATATTATCCTCGTCTATATCATAATCAATGATTATCGGATTGCAGCCGCCTTTCATTCCGATGGTCGTTCTGTTCATAATGACGTTGCACTTTTTGCAGACAACCTGACCATTATTGTTTTCGTAATAACCTGCCTCTCCGCAGATTTCGCAGGCGTCCAGTCCTACACCGTAATTGTTGGTGTTTTCCTGCTTGAGTACCACAATGAACCTTACCAGATTTCCCTCAGGTGTTTTATAACCGAACCGGTGAAGATGTCCGTCACTGACCAGTTCAATCGGTACCTGCAGTGTTTCGGGCTCTCCCTTGCTGTTATTCACAATTACCGGATCTTCTACCGGCGCTTCCCGGATCACCACTTTATTCAGTTCCACAAACCATGTTGAACTGAGTATTCCCATGATAAAACATATCAGCAGCAACACAGAATATCTTCTTCCGCTGCGCCATACGGCACGGAGCTTTCTGCGCTGCGCTTTGTTTGCGTAGGGCTCCTTTTTAACAAAGCTTCCGATCCAATAAATTACTGCCGTTATCATAATCAGGATAAAAACGCCGTATGTATACCAGTGGGCAATATTATTGCTCTGTGCGGCAAAGTTGAATAAATCAATATTATCAACGATCTTTCTGGCTGTCATGACTGCCATGAATTTGGCAAAAACATTGACAATAAACAGACAGTTGGCTATGCACATCATGACAAAGACGGTTTTCCGATATCCTTTGATATTCGACAGCATACAAAGCTTGTAGGTTCCGACTGCCGACAGTATGCAGATCAGCACGCCAAGCAGATATCCACCCAGTCGGAACAGATAATTCGTAGACAATACGCCGTTGCCGCCTGTGTCAAACATAAACGGATAAGACAGTACGTTCGGCAGCATACAGTATAGATAGGCAACGATCAGTAAACCAAGACTGACCGAAATCACCCAGTTAGCTGCTGTTTTCATCCTGCCCTTCTCTTTTTTGAAAAGAAAATAACCAAATACACCTATCGCTATCACAGACAGCACAAAGAAGCCCAGCGCAAAACCATAACCGTATGTTCCGACCTTCCAGCCGCCCTTGATTCGTATAGTGTTGGTAATATATGCTCTGACGCCTGCTGCTATAACGCCAAGCAGCAGACTTACTTTTCCGATGATTCTTCCGCTTTTCAGACAGCGACTGTCTATAAAAGCTATGATGAAACCGATGACAACGGACACCGCTAAAAAATCACCTGTTACGTTAATCAGATATGTAAGCATTTTCCCACCCTGCTCTTTTCTAAAGTTTCTGTTGCAATTCTTGTGACGAGTTTCCAAAACAAGCCGATAACTCCGACACGAAAATCGTCTTCTGACCTTCGAGTCGGAGTCTTGCCGGCTAAGAAACTCCCGTAATGTTCCTTCAGCTATTTCAGGAATGCTTATTCTGCCCAGGCACCTGATGTAAACTGCCACTTATCATAAGTGTATTCAATTGCATTGGGGAATGCGTGAGATTCGGGACCTGTTTCATCTGTGTGAATCAGATATGTGCTGGAATCCGGGAACTTAACGGTGAACTTTACAGTGTAAAGACCGTCGCCTGCCATCTTGATGTTGGCTCCGTAGTGCGGGCCGTCTGAAGCAGCCATCGGCATGAAGGTGCCTTCGCTTACCTTTTCTTTGGTATCGTTCTTGGTTACTTCATAGTTAACTGTCAGATAAGGTACCCAGTCACCTTTACCGTATCCGAAACCGTTCTCCAGAGCAGAAACGTCAAGCTCCAGATGACAGTCATAATCTTCTGCCTTATAGCCGCCTGTCATATCAACGGGCTGGAAATATACAGCGTTCAGATGCAGAAACTCCTGTTCAACATCCTGGAAAATCGGAACCTCTGTAAAGCCCAGATCGGGTTCTTCAGGCTCGCCCTCATTGTTGGATACAACGGTTTCCGAAGTGGTGGAAACAGCGCTGTCTTCCTTTTTGTCATTATTGTTATCAGACTTGCTGCAGGCAGCCATGCTTACTGCAACGGTAGCGCAGCACAGTACGGCTGCAAGAACTTTTGCATACTTTTTCATCTTTCTTCCTCCTGTATTATCAGATAGAATGATTTGTTGTCAATAAAACTGAAGCGCTATACGGGTTAGGCTCAGGTTATTGTTAGTTCATTACGCTTCCTTTGAATCAGCTTGTTTGTCTTCTTCTTTTTTGGAAGCAGGCTTTTTTCTGAAAGCCAAAATAAACGTAATAATGGTGATAACCAGCAGAATCAACTGCGGCAGCAGTGTGATCCATGTGGGATAAATACCAAAGAACGCCAGCATATCGTTGCCTGACATCCATGACAGCCACGGTATGGTAACCGCCATCTGCTGTACGAATCCTCCGATTCTTTCCGCCAGACCACCGTCTACAAACAGTTCCCACATACCGGAGCCCAAAAAGGCGATTGACATAATTGCCATCAGAATACTGGTTGCCATGAAAAACGGCTTAAGGGGAATTTTCACGCCGAATACACGGATCAGTATGAATACTACTGCTACTGCCGCAAGTCCTCCGAAGATGCCTCCGAAAATGGCAAGATAGCCGTTTTCCATTGATTCCGCTCTCGTAAAGTATTGCTGGCAGAACAGGATTACTTCGGCGCCTTCTCGGAACACTGCAAGGAATGACGTAAAGCCTAACGCAAACATCTTGCCTTTCTCTGCAGAATCCGATACCTTGTCGGATAAATATTTTGTCCAGTTGTCAGCTTCCGCTTTTGATATCATCCAGTTGGATACGTATATCAGTACCGCCACCGCTAACAGCGCTGTAACGCACTCTACTATTTCCTGCGGAATGGAGTTGCCTGCATTGCTGGTAAAGGAATACAGAATAATTGCCATCACTACGCTTGCCGCAACTGCCAGAACCGCTCCGACGTATACATACAGCGTTCCTTTTTTGTTTTTTGTTTTGATCAGGTACGCAACCATCGCGCCTAAGATCAGTATAGCTTCCAGTCCCTCTCTTACGATGATGCTGAACACCTCTCCGAAGGTTGCCCATGCCAAGCCGGCGCTGCCGCCGGAAGAACCGTCTTTCGTATACCCAAACAGCTCGTCAAGCTTGTTGGCGTCCTCTCTCAGCAAGTCTATTAACCGATCAACCTCAGCCTGTATCGCTTCTGCTCCCGCTGCATCGGCTGCCGCTTTTCTCATGCTGGAAAACTGCAGCTCCACTTCCGTTACTCTTGCACCGGAAATATAACCCATAACGGTTTTTTCAAAGCCCGACGTTTCATACCAGAAGCCGTATGCATTCGTAAACGGCTTATAGTATCCGTCATCGCCGTCTTTTTCGGCACCGCTCTGATATCTGCGCATACCCTCTTTTAACAGATTCGAAATCTGATCCGTTATCTCGTTATAGCTGATCTTGCGGGATCCGTCCGGGTTTTCGGCTGCTACAAACTTTTTGTAGGACATATAATACTCTGCCTTTTCGCTTTCTGCTGCAGCATACACCGTTCCGGAAAACAATCCGGTAAATATCAACAGTAACAATAACAGACTCACAGAAGAAATGATCCTGCGCTTCTCCATATTGCTTCACTCCTGACATGGTAATGATATGCCTTTGATTAGACACATCTATTTTGAATTAGTTCGCTTTAACTAACCGTGAGTATATCACCTTTTCTTTTTTTTGTCAATAGTTAGAAGCATTTAATTTTTAAAAATCACATTCTTTTCAGACAACAAATATTGACATACTTTTGGGGATTTCTGTTTTCTGTCTGTCCAGTCGGCTAAAAAACACCTCAGATATCCTCGACCACTTGTATTCAGTACACTGCAAACGGACGCAGGAATAACATTCGGCGTCCGGGTTCTCCTGCATTTGGAGCACTTCCGCCAGCAAGGCAATAATGCTCAGCGTTCCTTTTAGTTTTTGAACGAAACCAGTTGCAACACAAAAAAGAAGACGCCTTACAGCGTCTTCTTAATCTGATGTATTAAATTTCCTAATGTATTATGTTTCGGCAAGCACTAAAAAACTGACTGTCAGAACTTCATCTCATACCAGAGAAGGAAGGCATAGACCGCATACAGGCGGCTCCAGAGGAACTCTTCTCCGCCAAGATAACGCTCCCACATGGATTGCAGTTCTTCCTGGCAGAAAAACCGGCGGGAAGCTTCTCCGAACAGTGTTTCAGCAATCGGTGCATTATATTTTGTGTTGGCAAGCCATTTACGGATTGGTACAGCAAAGCCTACTTTCTTACGGAACGCCACTTCCTCCGGCAGTTTATCGGCAGCAGCTTTTCGGAATACGTACTTGTTCTGTTCTTCTCTGAACTTGAATTCCGCAGGAATCCTGCGCGCTACATTGAACAGTCTGAGGTCTGAAAAAGGTGTATGAAGCTCAATTCCGCATGCCGTGGACGTGCGGTCCGTGTTCAGATATATATCACCCTCCAGCCACAGGGATATATCAATCGTCAGCTTCTTTGACAGTTCGTCCTGTCCCTGTACTTCATTCCAATAGGGCATGACAGGATCGGCTGCCCTGACATTCTGATCAAAATCCTTCATCAGCGATCTGACAACTTCCTCGGACATAATGTGCGAACAGGTCAGATATACCCAGTCTTCCTTCAGAGGATTCTTGTGGGCATTATAACCGCCGAAAAATTCATCAATGCCTTCTCCGGAATATACAACCTTTGATTTCTCACTGACGGCTGCGCAGCCGATTGAAAACGCTACCGCAGATGCGTCACCCAGCGGCTGACCCATTTTATCAATTACCGTAGGTATGCGGGTGAAATACTCCTCCGGACCGATCATCTTGACACAAAAATCCTTTTTGAGTACCTGCGCCGTATAGCGTGCCAGCGCCGATTCGTCAAAACCGGATTCTTCATACCCAATCGTGTTAGCACATACTGCGTCACTGGCAGCAAACAGATAGGAAGAATCCACTCCACCCGAAAGGAAAGATTCCTTGTAAGGGAGCTGACGATCCTGTCTTTCCTCGTCCAATATCTCTTCTACCGTGTTCCTGATCTCCTCTGCCCACTCATCCGCCGTTTTACTGTGATCCGGCTCAAACTTCGGTCTCCAGTAACAATGTACCTGCGCAGTGTTGCCGTCCCATACAACATAATGACCCGGCATCAGCTTGCTGACGCCTTCATAAAAGGTTTCACTGCCAATAGGGTAACCATAAAACAAATACTGCTGCAGCATACGCTTATTCAGCTTCTTTTCAAAGCCTTTGACGGACACAATTTCGTTGATATCGCCGGAACAAACAAATTCACCGCCGATTACCGCATAAAACATCTGTTTCTGTCCTACCTGATCTCTGATGCAGTACAGTTTGTTTTTCTGCTGATCCCACAGGGCAATAGCAAACATTCCGTACAGATGCTCCATCATGGTCAGTTCCCATTTCGCATAGGCCTTTTTCAGGATAGCCTCTTCTCTTTCTTCTCGGGAAAGCTCCGTATCAATCGAAAGTTCTTCACAAAGCTTCTTCCAGTTACGGATATACCCGCTAAAATAACGAACTTCAACTGTATTCTCTGCGTTACTCATATTCCTAACCCTCTTTGTCGAATTTTGTATCAATTATAGCACTTCAAAACCATAAGTGCAATTATTATTTTTTTAAACATTCATTTTTCCTTCTGTGAAAATACAATTCCGATAATACCACTTTTTTGTTTTCTCCATCGGACTGTTTCAAAGGCATTACGAAACCCTTCGCTTCACTATCGTTTTTACATAATCATTCACCAAACAAAAGAATAAAGTCTGACAAATCAACAGCTTCGGGCTGATTGATGATTTCCGGAATAATTTGCAGCAAAAGGCGGCACAGTCATTGACTGTACCGCCGTAAGTGAACCGCTGCTTCATAAACAACAATGCTGTCTTTCGAATCGGCTGCCTCACTTCGTCATTCTTTGTGATTCATTCCCTGTTCCGCATTATTTTTCTCTTATTGATTACTCTTTTCTGTTTTCGTCATCGTTTTCTTCTCTGTTCTCTATTTTTTCTTCTTCAGATTCTTGATTCCCGTGTTTTTTCTTATTCTCTTTTTCACCCTCCTTTTTTCCGATACGGTAAAAAAAGAATGCCAGACACGATACCACTATTACCGATCCGAGCAAACAAAGGAATACTGTTTGTGTGATGGGATATCCTTCGGACGCTTCTTTAATGATGATAACGCCACCGGACGCTTCTGCAGTAAGTGATTCGCTGTTTTCAGCACCGCTATCAGCCGTTTCGGATTTGCCTGATGCTTCAGTGCCGGACTCGTTTTTTGAAGAAGTATCCCTTTTTGTACTGCTTTCTTTGACCCGTTCGGTTGATGAAGACTGTTTGTTTTCTTTCACTTTTCGTGTCTGCTGTGACGAAGATGATCGTTCTTCCGAAACAGAAAGACTGAGAACAGGAAGCTGCTCTATATCCAACCATTCTCCCTCACTGTCGCAGGCGCTGCACTCCGTTACAATGAACGAATAACTTTTCTCTGCATAATATTCCTTTGGCACAAACCGGATATTCAACACTCTGTCTTTCTGTAGATTGGCCGCCGCAGAATAGACCACGGCAATGCTTCCCTCAGCATCTTCAAACTGTAAAACATCTTCCCGTGATTTTGGTTCCATCGTTACCGACCGTACTGTCAGACTGCTGCTGTCGTATGACAGCCGAAAAAGAGCCGCACCGATTTGCGTGCTGCCATGCAGCTCTGTCCGGACGGTAAAGGCACGGTCCGGCTTGATATTGCTTTCTGTCTGAAGATCCAGCGTCAGATTTTGTGCGGAAAACACCTGCAGGTTCGCCGGTACAAACAATCCAATGATACAAACAATTAATATGACGATACTTCTTTTGATAATCATACTGTTCTATCCTTTTAAGCTACTGCTCCCTATTTCTTCTACTATTGTCCATTGTAACACATAGCCTTAGGTTTGTCACGGATTATTTCTATTGTGACGATTCTGCATTATCACTTTTGCTCTGAGTGTGTATCACTTGTTCTTTATACTCATTTTTCCTTTCTTATTCTCGCTTATTTTTGTTTGAGAATATTTTTCTCCTTGTGGCTGTATTTTTTCTCCTACACCAATTTTTATTCACGATTTTTAATTTTCGCCTCATAGGTTAGTGACATTTATGCTATTATATGATAACATAAAGAATAGGTAAGCATGGCAAAAACTCCGTTCTTCACTATAATACCAAGCAAGGAGTACCACTCTTATGAAAAACGATTTAATTCAAAAATTCGTACATCAGTTTTTCCCGAAAACTTCAGAAGAGGTCACAACCGAAATTGATAAAATCAACATCAGGTGTATCTATATCATTTCTATGTGCGTCATTATTGTCGAAGTGATCGGCTTGCTGTCCTTATTAATCAATTTCACCCTTACTCCCAAAAATATACAGATATGTTTTTCCGTATCCTTCTGCATTACTGTCTGTACCATCTCTATGCTGATTTCGTACCGGATGAAAAAAAATCATTATAAGCGGCACTCAGTTATTCTATCATTTATCGGTACAACCACTTTACTCATGCTTTGCTGGGGTATGTATATTTCTTATACCCACTATATCAAAGGTGAGCAGATTATTACCTTTTACTGCGTAATTATCATTATCGCCTCTTTTATCAATATCCGCCCGGGATTCAGCGTTATCGCCATAATCGGTTCTTTCTCCGTTTATTACGCTATCCTTTACGCCTATAACCATGCCGCTACTATTGAAACTTTCAATTTTATTTCACTTGCTTTTTTGTGTTCCGTTGCTGCCGTTATCCGTTACCATATCGCTATTCGTCAGGTGGAGGATAATCTGAAATTCAATCAAATGAACGAGCTGCTTAAAAAAGATATCCGCTATGTTTCTGATCAGGCCAAAGAAAGAGAGCTGGAGTTATCCAATATCAAAATCAAGCTGATGCAGCAGCAAATCTCCCCGCATTTTATCTTTAATGCTTTGGGTATCATCAAATCCCTTATCTGGGAGGATCAGGAAAAAGCAGAACAAAGCGTTACCGAATTTTCTCTTTACCTCAGAAGAAATATCGAAGCACTTCGTTCTACCCGGCTTATCCCTTTTCAGAAAGAACTGGAACATATCAACGCTTTTTTAGCAATAGAAAAAGCCGATGATACGGTAGATCTCACTATTGAGTATGATTTGCATACAATGGATTTTTTCGTACCGCCTCTATCCGTTGAGCCGATCGTTGAAAACGCCGTTATTCACGGCGTCAGCAAGCTTGAAAAGGGTGCAAAAATCACCATTCATACAAAAGAAGAACCGGAACATTTTATTATCAGGATTTCTGATAATGGCAAAGGATTCGAAAAATCTACCGGCAACAATGGAGTCGGTATCGAAAATGTTCGTAAAAGACTGCATTATCAATGCAAAGGTCAGTTAAGCATTGACAGTACTAATAAAGGTTCTACTGTTACTATCTATATTCCGAAATCGGAGGTGCAGAATGAGAATACTGGTTTTAGATGACAGGATGCTTTTAGTCAAGGATATTATTCGTGATGTCAAGAAAATAAGACCTGAGGCAGAATGCTTCGGTTTTCACAAAGAATCCGATGCGTTGGAATTTGCGAAAAATCACCCTCTGGATGTTGGTTTGCTGGATATTAATATGCCGAATATGAACGGTATTACGGTAGCAAAAAAACTGCAGCAGTATCATCCGAAAATCAATCTGATTTTTTTGACAGCATATCCGGAATACGCACTGGAATCGTATGATGTTTTTTCCAGCGGTTTTTTGGTGAAACCTCTGGAAAAAGATAAACTGCAAAAACTGTTTGATAACCTGCGTTATCCCATTGAGGACTGCTCTCCTTCCTCGTCTAAAAAATATGATATGGCTTATCTGGGAGCAAAAATCAAAAAAAGGCGAAACGAACTGAAGCTGACGGCAGAAGATCTCGCCGAAATGCTTGATGTTTCTGTGCAGACTGTATACCGCTGGGAATCCGGCGAAAGAAAGCCGGATTCCGGTAATCTTATCCGTATTGCCAATACCTTGGGTATTCAAATGGAATATCTGATGTCAGATTCTGATACTTAATTAATTGAGGAGGCTGCTTTTATGAAAATCGAACTTACCCCGGACGAAATCAATTTTGTCTGCAGCAAATGCGGCGAAAACAACAATTTTGTGATTCTGACAAAAGGTCAGGCTCGTAAGCTTGGCTATAATGATACAGGCAGCTTTATCTGCTATGGTCAGTGTAACGCCTGTCAGTCACTCTATATGATTCATATCCCTACCAAAAAGTATCATCTTTTGACCAGAAAAAAATAACATTTCTTTAGTTTTCCTTCGTTTTCTGCTTATACCTTTCTTTTGATACATTCCCCCTAACAGTTCAGACATACTACGCTGATGGCTTTCAGCATAGTATGTCTGTTCTTTTGCTTTATGCAACTGTCAGTTTTCTGCTGTTGGTATCAATCTTCTGCTCATACGAATCTGATATTCCGGTAAAACAGATATTGCATGATAAAATCTTCGCCGCATGAGAATGATCATGCCCTTTCCTTGCAAAAGAAAACAGCATCAATAATGTACAATCAAGTGCTTATTCTCTTTCTGCACGCCTGTTACGGACAATCAATCATCTTCGAAGGATATGATACTGAAGGCACGATTGGAAGAAAAACTGTCTGCAATCCCCTCCGTTACCATCAATCGACCGTCTGTTGTCATCAGTACCATATCAAATTCCTGTTGATGATCTCTCCACAGTTGTGTTGCTTTCTCTTCTCCCAGCACAAAACACGAAGTGGAAAGTCCATCTGCCAGTGTACCGTCACTGCTGACAATCGTCACGGAAGTCAAACCGCTTTCTGCCGGATATCCCGTCTTTAAATCCATGATGTGGTGATAAATTCTTCCGCTGTTATCCTGAAAGAATCGCTCATAGCCGCCTGACGTAATCACTGCCTTGTCTGCAACCGAAAGTATCCCCATAAAATTGCTGCTGTCTTCCGGGTGCTCCGGATCTGTAACACCGCAGCGCCACTGACTTCCGTCCTCCTTTGTGCGATAACACTGTACGTTGCCGCCTAATGAAATAACCCCCGACTGTATTCCTCTTTTTTCAAATATCTTCATGATTCTGTCGCCGGCATACCCTTTGGCAATCCCTCCAAAATCAATTCCCTGATTCTTTCCCAGCGTCAGGTCATTGCCCTCTAATCTCAGCTTATCGCTGCCGCTCACTTTTAATACCTCTTTTATTCTTTCAGCTTCCGGCAGTGCAGGATTGTCACCTGTAAATCCCCACAACTCCATCAGCGGATATACCGTTATATCAAATGCCCCCTGCGTCATGTCATACAGTTTTAATGAACGCTGCGCCAGATACAACACGTCTTCCGACAACTTACCGGATCCGTTCTGATTCAGCCTGCTGACTTCACTTTCATCATTTCCTACAGACAACAGTGCGTCCAACCGCTGTATTTCTTCAACCGCCTCATCAACAGCCTCTTTCGCATTAATTCCTGTTGCACTGATAGTCATGATCGTGTCCATCGCAAAGATTTCTCTTTTTTCTGTTGTGATGTCACTTGCAGATACGGTACTGTCTTCTTTTCGTGCAGTCCGGTAATCCTTTTTATCGCCGCAGCCTGCGATTATTGTCAAGCAAATGACCACAAGCAACAAGCAAAGTCTCCGATGCAGCTTCATCTTTTCAGCTTCCTTTCCTGAACAGCTTATCCGGTAAGCGTTTGATTAACTCGTTTCCTAAAATACCGATCAATGCGCCTGTGATTAGCCCCGTAAACCACAATACACCCATATACCAACCCAGTCCTGCTGTATTCATCAGTACCATAGCCGTTACAATCTGTCCGATATTATGTGTCACACCGCCGACAATACTCACCGTGACAGTGCGAAGTCTGAATATATTTTTCATGAGCAGCATCAGCACTGTGGAAAGTGTCCCGCCTGCAAGACTGTATATAAATGAAGAAAATGTGCCGAACAAAACGGATACCAGTACAATCCGGAGCAGATTGACGGTCAGGGCTGCAGTGTTTCCCAATTGATACAGTGCCAACAATACGACTATATTTGTCAGCCCCAGCTTCATTCCCGGAAATGCAAACAATGGCGGTATCTGCGCTTCTACATAACTGAGTATCATCGCAAGAGCAATCATCATACCCCAGATCGCTACTTGTCTGATTGTTGGTCTGATAGCTTTCTTTTTCATGTTCTCCTCACTTTACAACAATATCAGGTATATTACTGTCTTCCTGCGCTATGTTATCTCCGGTTATCTCGATCACTACTTTATGCGGCAGACATACGATAGATTGTCCTTTTTTGCTGATTTTCCCCGTTCTCATGCACAAGCCGTCAGGACAGTCGGCTTCTTCTACCCACACCTCACCGTCCTTGATCACTAACAGATTGATGCCTCCGTCTGCTCCATGCAGTTCTGTCTTTCGGTTTATATCAAGTGAATAGCGTGCTGTAACTACTCCGTCAATTCTGATCTCTGCCGTTTTACCGCCACCTGAATTCAGCCATATCAAAATCCAGATCAGAATGCCGGCTGCAATGATGACGGCTATGGCGATAAGATCCTTTTTAATCGTTCTCTTTTTTTCTTCCAAATGATAACACCTCTGAAATGCGGCTGTTTTCCATTGTGTATGTTCCTATTCTATCTTACATGATTATGCTGTAAATTGCAAACCAAGAAGGTTAGATATGTCAAATCAGCCCTTTGATTATAACAACTATCGGTCCCCTTGTCAAGTTACCCAAAGCAGCCACAGGGAAATCTGTTGGATCGCAGCTCCATGAGAAAATGCATTTTCCGGCAAAATAATGCTTTCCTTATCACGCCTGTCGGCTCGGTTGGTACTTCTGCCTGCGGCAGAGGGGTCCACAGCAGACTGAAGCACCCCTTTCCTGAAATCGCTGAGTTAATATGAAACATCTTTACGTGCCAACGTCTTCTATAGATGAATCCGTATGCTTTCGACTATCATATTCTGAAATTTCTTTTCACTGATCAGTCTATCTGGCGTTTTCCTCTGATCTGTAAGCTTTCATCTCAGGCTGCACTGCCTGATTCAATTCTCCCTGTCAGTTCCTTCCATTCAACGAGGAACATCTGTTTTGGCTCAGTGTTTCTTCTAACGACAGGCACTTTACCGCTTTAACTCGGAGCAAAGCCCGATGTAAGCTCGCTTAACATCGGCTGCATTGATCCAACCTCACCGCAGGAGCTTTAGCTCCTCGGG
>JBGUWM010000196.1:0-3355 GCA_045221175.1 Acutalibacteraceae bacterium
TTGATTTGCTCGGTGATTTCCTTTCGGCAAGATACAAAATCCTCTGCGCATTCCACATTGTGGTCACGGAGAAAATGATATTCCGCAAGCGTTCGGTCAAGATTTCTGATTTCTGCCCGTAGATCTGGTGATACCGGACGGTAATCACGCTTTTGGACGTTGTTGCCTGTGATGAGTTTGGCGATCGTGATAATCAGGTCGAACAGCGCCGTGATAACATCGGGCTCTGTTCTTTTCTCAAAATCTCTGATTCTCACTATCAGCGGTTGGCGCTGATAATAAGATTTCGGCGTATAGGAATAGAAATCCACAAAGTATTTATCCTCACGCTGAGATTGCAGCCTCCTGAGTATCGCTTCTCTGGAGTAATCCTTGCCGAGACTGCTTAACCTTACAGGTTTCAGCCAGTCGGGAGCGATCACGGAAGGATGCTGATACTTGAAATTTCGCACAAACTGATATCCGAGCGAGCGAAGATATAATTCAAAATCAAACGGCTTGATCGTACTGGCTAAAGCTTCATCAACATCGTGACGCAGCATATCCTTGTGCGGTATTCGTCCGCTCTTGCGTACCCAATATGCCTTGTCGCTGCCGTAGAACGGAGAGTTTTCGATCACGGATTTTCCATATTCACGACAGACCTCATCTGAAATCTCACGCAGCTTGTAATGGTCGGAAATATGATTTTCAAACTTCCGTCCGGTGCGAAACGATACACTATTTACGACGATATGATTGTGTAGGTTTGCCGTATTCAGATGTGTCGTCACAACTATCTCATAGTCATCGCCCCACATTTGCTTGGCGGTTTCAATGCCGATACGGTGCGCTTCTTCGGGCGTAACTTCTCCTGCCTGAAAGCTTTGATAACCGTGATACGCTACGTTTCCGCCAAGTTTACCGAAACGCCGCTTGGTGGTCATCATCTGCTCATAGGCTCGTTTCATCGTGCAGTTGATACCGCTGACATACATTGTCTGGTCGGTTTTGTCACTGTTCTCAACGTAATTGAGGGTAGCGGCTAAATCGTCATCAAGAAATCTTCTGTCTGTTGTCTTATCGGGATTCTGAGCGTAGTTGATAACATCCTTTAACCGTCCTTTGACGGGCCAGAAGCCTGTGGTTGCCACGTCATCATCTCCTTGCGAATCTGTGCCGTTGTGGATTTCTCAGGTAAAAGTAACTGCCGTTGGATTTCATCGACTGTTTCAAGTATCCTGCGTTCGGTATCAGGAGATACCTTATCCGCAACCTCGTCACACAAACGGCAGATTATTTGGTAGAAATCAAAAAAGACATCAGGCTGCACCGTTCTCGGTGCATAGCCCAATGTCCTTTGTCTGACATATTCGGATTGTGATAAGCCACAGCTCTCGGC
Organism: Acutalibacteraceae bacterium; assembly: GCA_045221175.1. Taxonomy (GTDB): domain Bacteria; phylum Bacillota; class Clostridia; order Oscillospirales; family Acutalibacteraceae; genus UBA1213. The sequence goes on from JBGUWM010000196.1 coordinate 1,382, forward strand.
AAGCTGGGCTATCTTCTTTTTCTCGGACTGCGTAACACGCAGCTCGATTCTTGCTTTTTTATCTGTCATTTTATTCCTTCTTTCTTCGGGTGTTAGGGTGTCCCTAAAGATTTACAACAGCTGCGAGGCTGTTGCTTCTGGAATTTGCCGTACAAATTCCCTGCTTGCTACAGTATAAGACACAGCTGCGGAGTGGAATTTTTACCGTTCTGCTGTGCCTTATACTTTGTATATCGCTGTCTTAATAATCTCAAATATCTCGGTGACAAAAGTGCGGTCAACCTTTCGACAAATGTCGCCGGAAATATCGGGATTTGTACCGTATAATAAAAGCGGTGACATTTTGCCTGAATATTGGCAAACTTGTGACAGCAAAAGTGTCGCCTAAAAGCTATCGAGGAATTCGAGCATATTATCTTCGGCAGCACTGTCTTTTTCCTCTGAAACAGAAACAGCCTGCTGCGGTTGTGCAACAGGATGAGTGAGTGTAAGCAAATTCAGCAAAGGTGTGAGTGCTTTCAGATTGTCCTGAATCGTAGCGGTAACACGCTCAAGAAATCTGTTCTCGTCCTTTCGTTCCTCTATCAAATCAAGATATTCATTGATAGAGTGTACCGCTTCCTTACTGATAGAACGCTCGGAATTTTGAAGGTAATCATATACCCGTTTCTCCGCTTCAACGTTTAAGTTGAGGCGGAGCTTTAAGTTCTTAATCATACCGCACCGCCGTTCTTGACAAGCTTTGTGTAGGCGATATACTCATAGCCCTTTGCTGTAGCGCAAATATCTGAATTAATAAATACTCTGTCTTTATCGTACTCTCCGAAATGACGGATCAAACAACCGCCGCCACCGACAACATACAGCTTCATCAGCTTCGGGTTATAGTCGTGCTCACGGAGCTTGCGTAAAATCTCTGCGGTATAGGCTTTTGCCGCCGTAATGATTGTATTAAGGTATTCTCCGTCAATATCTGCTGTGCCTTTCTTGAGGACTTCCGTAATGATACTCTCGTCAATGTTAGTGTGGTGTTCTCTCATCATCGCTTCACGGACGGCGAGAGTACATTGATACACGCCGTATTTCTCGGTAAACATATTGAGCATATCAGGCTTGCGGTCGGAAATCTTCAAAAGATTCATCGTACCGTTGCCGATGTCGCAAAGCATTGTCGTACCTTTGAATTCACCGAGCCTTTCGGCAATCGCTGCAAAGCCCTGCGGAAATACGTATGCTCCGATGATTTCGATATGATAATCAGACCTGCGGAAGTTGAAATCTACCGTTCGATGTTGAAGCAGGTATTTCTTGAATTCCTCTTTTTGCCGTGTTACCCAAGTCAGCGGAAGTCCGGCGGCAATATATACCTTTGTGTCGGTGATACGTTCACGGTTAAGTTCTCTGGCAATAGCGGCAAGAGTAAGGATATAGTAATCCTCGTCGGTGAATTTGTTCGCCGTAAACTCCTTGTGCCCAACGCCAATGGAATAATACTTGTTATTCCAAACGAGCAGGTCGGTGGTAAACGGCGGCTCGGTATCGCTCGCAATCACACCTGTGGGGAAACAACAGTTAGCAGCTTTCATATTGCCGTAACCGTGGTCGATACCGATAATCTTAAAATCGTTTAGTGTTTTCATATAATCATCCTTTCAGTTTTTCGTTGTAGGCGATTATATCGCCGTAGAGTTTTGAAAAAGCAGGCAATACGCATTTCAAAAGATAGTTGCAGTAAATGCCGTACTTGCTGATAAGCTGCACACAGCTGTGTTCTTCGCCGTCGTCGAGCAACAGGCAGTTGTCGTCAATACAGTTGCAGCACGAATGACGAACAATGCGGTTTACTCTGTCGGACAGTTCTTCGGTAATTTTCAGTACCATAGCTTGTACCTCCTGTTACAATATATTTGCCCCTTGATTTATGGCAGCCAGCCATAGACATGGGACATCTCGTTGCCTAAGCTGTAGAATAGG
>JBGUWM010000197.1:0-1688 GCA_045221175.1 Acutalibacteraceae bacterium
ATCACGCTGACCTATGAGGGCGGCGTGTCAAAGCGTGACGGCTGTGACAGCGATTGTGGGGTGTGTGAAACACCGACACAGCTGACACGGACTGACACGCACTAATACGGGGACCCCGAAAAGATATAATCTTTTTGGGGAGAGGAGGAGTTGCCACACGAGCACGAGAGTGGTCACGCTTGACCGCTCTCAGCGAGTACGGCGAACGACGACGAAGGCGGGGTGCAGGGAGCCCTTTTCAAAGGGCTGCCCTTGCCTCCCAGCGGGCGCAAAACCTGCTCGCAGGTCGCATTTTTGATGGCTCTGCTGTCAAAAGTGCTTTTGCGTTACTCTTGGCAAGAGTAACAGAACTACAACCACTTCGCTTTGCTCGTGTTTGTGACGGCTTCGCCGTCTAAATGCTACGCATTTGGTTCTTGTTGATACTTCGTATGAACAGAACCTGAGTTAGAGATAATTCAGTGAGATTACCATATTAATATGCAGATTTGAGGTAGATAAATGAAGAGAACGATTAGCGCAATGGTGGGTAAAGGCTCTGTCACGCACAACAGCCGCAGCTTCACAGCGGAGAACGTGGACAGCGAGCGTACCCACTTGAATATAGATTACTGCAACGAGCCAATCAAGAAAGTGTATCACGAACTGTTTGATGAAGCTCTGAAACAGTACAACGATAAACAGAAACGCAAGGACAGAAAGATAGCCGATTACTACAAACATATCGAGTCCGGAAAGCAGGAGAAGTTGTTCCACGAGATCATTTTCCAAATCGGCAACAAGGACGATATGTCTGCGACAGGAAAGCACGCCGAGCTTGCGAGGACAGTCCTCGACGAATACTATCAGGGCTTCCAAGAGCACAATCCCTACCTGAGAGTGTTCTCTGCTCACCTTCATATGGACGAAGCAACGCCACATATCCATATCGACTTTGTACCGTTCACCACTGGCAGCAAACGGGGGTTGGAAACACGAGTGTCGCTGAAACAGGCACTTGCCAATCAGGGCTTCAAGGGGAACGGTCGGGGTGATACAGAGTGGAATCGCTGGATACTTTCCGAAAAGAAAGTCCTCGCTCAGATTATGGAGCGACACGGTATCGAGTGGGAGCAGAAGGGTACTCACGAACAGCACTTGTCCGTACTTGATTACAAAAAACAGGAGCGAGCCAAAGAGGTCGCCGAGCTTGACAGGGAGATTGAGGAAAAACAATTAGAGGTCAAAGGTCTGAAAGCGACGGCAGAAAAAATCAAGGAAGCAACGGATTCACTCGACAGCATAGAACATCAACTTGACAACAATCCTGAGCTTCAACTTCCGGAGCCGCAAGGCTTGATGTCGGCAAAGAGCTATAAGAAAAAGTTTGTAGATCCGTTAATCCGGCGGCTGAAAAATCTTGTTCGATCTGCGGTAACAAAAAGCTATTTAGGTTGGGAAAACTATCACCGCATCAACAATCTGAACGGCAGATTGTACAGCGAAAACAAACATCTGAAATCTGAAAATTCCCGGCTCAGAGAGGTCAACGATATGCTGCGAGAGCAGAACAAAGCCTACTGCCTGTTGGAAAAGGTTTTCGGTAAGCGCAAGCTCAATGAGATTATCGAGCAGGCGAGAGGTTTCAAAAAGTCAAAACAGCGTGACGCACGCTAATATATTATGAAAGGTTGATGAACAATGGAAAA
>JBGUWM010000198.1:0-18929 GCA_045221175.1 Acutalibacteraceae bacterium
CTGAAACCCCGAGGAGCTAAAGCTCCTGCGGTGAGGTTGGATCAATGCAGCCGATGTTAAGCGAGCTTACATCGGGCTTTGCTCCGAGTTAAAAGCAGGAAGGCTAACAGCGATATGCCGTTAGCCTTTGTGTTTCATTACCGGACACTTGAAAGGAGAGAACTGTATGAAAGAACTGGAATATCCCTTTGACTCCCAGTATATCATCAAAAAACGAAAATCATTGAAAAGAACACTGCTCTCAGACGGCAGTAAGCGCCTGAAAAAGAAGATTGCCGTATTCGGCGGTTCCACTACAAATGATATTGTAGTGTATCTTGACCTGTTTTTGCTGAATCAGGGAATAGAAGCGGAGTTCTATCAGTCAGAATATGCACAGTACTGGCAGGATGCGATGTTTCCCGGAGAAGAGCTTCTGAATTTTCAGCCGGACATCGTTTTTATTCATACCACGAACCGCAATATTATTCATTACCCGACAGTAAAGGACAGTAAGGAACAGGTTGCCGAGCTGTTGGCAAATGAATACGGCAAATTTGAACAAATGTGGCATAAAATTGCGGAAACGTATCATTGTCCGATTATTCAGAATAACTTTGAAATGCCTTTTTTCCGTCTGATGGGGAACAAGGATTGCAGTGACTATCGTGGAAGACTGCACTATCTGACAGCGCTGAACGACAAATTCTATGAGTATGCGGAGAAGACCGAGGGTTTTTATATCAACGATATCAACTATATTTCTGCTTGTTTTGGTCTGAAGGAATGGAGCAATCCGTCATACTGGAATATGTATAAGTATGCTATGTGCGTAGACGCAATACCCGAGTTTTCGTTTAATCTTGCGAACATTATCAAATCCGTGTTCGGAAAGAACAAAAAGGCGCTGGCACTGGATCTTGATAATACCCTGTGGGGCGGTGTTGTAGGTGACGACGGTGTGGACGGCATTCAGATCGGACAGGAAACAGGCGTAGCGCAGTCCTATTATGAGTTCCAGAGTTATATCCGTTCCTTAAAAGATCTTGGTATTATTCTGACGGTATGCTCCAAAAATGACCATGAAAATGCGATAGCCGGTCTGAATCACCCTGAGGGAGCCCTGAAGCCCGACGATTTTATCATTATTAAGGCAAACTGGGAGAACAAGGACAGAAATATTGTTGAGATTGCGTCCGAGTTGAATATCCTGCCTGATTCCATTGTGTTCGTGGACGATAACCCTGCCGAGAGAGCAATCGTCAGCGCACAGGTTGCAGGCGTCAGCGCACCGGAGATGGAAGGCGTAGAGAACTATATTATGACGCTGGATCGCAACGGATATTTTGAAGTTACGAACTTTAATGAAGATGATCTGAAGCGTAACGAGATGTACAAGGCAAATGCGGAGCGGGCAGCACAGCAGGCAACATTTGCGGATTATAAGGACTATTTGCTCAGTCTGGATATGACGGCAGTTATTGATGATTTTCTTCCGGTATATTTACAGCGTATCACGCAGTTGTCCAACAAGAGCAATCAGTTCAATGTAACCACCAAGCGATATACGCCTACGGAAATGGAAGAGGTTTATCATGATGCAGGTTATATTCGTTTGTATGGCAAGCTGGTAGACAAATTCGGTGATAATGGCGTTGTATCGGTTGTGATCGGCAAGAAGGACGGGGACGTTCTGAATATGGAGTTATGGCTGATGAGTTGCCGGGTGCTGAAAAGAGACATGGAGCTTGCCATGCTGGACAGATTGGTAGAACGCTGCAGGGAGCAGGGAATCAAGACAATCAGAGGGTATTACTATCCTACGGCAAAAAACGGCATGGTCAGGGAGCTGTACGGTTTCTTCGGATTCAGAAAGATCAGTGAAGATGATAGCGGCAATACCGTATGGGAATTGTCGGTAGACACTTATGAAAAGAGAAATCATGTGATTAAGGTAGAAGATAACAGTTATTTGCAATAATTGTTCTATAATTCCAAATAAGAAAAATAATCGATGTATGATTCGTTACAATAAGAGATATCAACGATCAGAAAAGGAGTAGGTAACGATGGATATGAAAACGATTTTTGACAGATTGAATAAGGTGTTTCGTGACGTGTTTGACGATGATTCCATAACCGTCAATCCCAAAACAACAGCAGACGATATTGATGATTGGGACAGTCTGGAGCATATCACACTGATTAACGCTGTTGAGCGTGAGTTCAGAATGAAATTCAAGATGGGTGAAATCTCGTCGATGAAGAATGTTGGAGAGATGGCACAAATCATAGCGTCAAGAGTTAAATAAAGAATTGCGGATTAAAAAAGCAAAAACAGATACCGCCTGATCAAAAGGCGGTATCTGTTTTTATGTTGGAACAGTCATAAAGACTGAAGAGAGACATCAAGATACTGTGTCAAAGAATGAAGAAACAGGCAAGCGATGTTCTAAAAGCTACTGCTTGCCTGTTTTCACTGAATCAATCTTCATGTATAGTAGAGGCATACTGTTCTGCATGGCGGCACAAAGCGTCAAAGGTTTCCTGACTGAGATCATGTTCCACCTTACAGGCGTCTTCTCTTGCCACTTCTTCATTTACGCCGAGAGCAATGAATAATTGTGTCAGCATTTTATGACGATGATATATGCTGCTGGCAATTTTCATACCTTCCTCTGTAATAGTGATAAGGTTTTCGGCGTCCATCGTAATGTAGCCGCGTTCTTTGAGCCTTTTAGTTGTGTAGGTAACGCTTGGCTTTGTCACGCCGAGCTGAGCGGCAACATCTATGGAGCGGATATAGCCCTTTTTTTCTTTGATCATCAGCATAGCCTCGAGATAATCTTCAATTGTTTTATCGCTGCTGTTGTCGTGTTTCATAGCAAGATACCTCCTGAGTATCGTTATTTCTGATATTATATCAAAAAAGGAGGATAAAGGTCAATACTTTTTGTAAATTTTAAGTAGCTTATAATAGTTGTGTCATCGCAGAAACCGTCTGAACCAAGATTTCAGCAAACATCATGCGTATTTTTATCTGACATTATAATGCCGCATGATTTGAATCAAATGAGATGAGGAGGGTATGTTCCTAACAAGGAAAAAGCAAAATAGCTCATGCGTTGCAAAAATGGGTGTTAATGAGTAAAGACCAGAAGATCAATCATCAGGACCGATCAGGACATAGCCGTTAATAAAATCATGGACAGCTTCATCAGCGTCATCATAGAAACCGCTGTAATACAAAATGCCCTCGTTGTCCAGCAGTATTCGTGAAGCAGGCAAAATATCTCCGCATAAAATGCCGTCAGCCTCCATCATGCCGGCAAGCCCCACGATATCTTCAACAGATTCCGCCATGGTTCCTGTCAGCTCGGAAGAAATGATTTCGCCGTCTTCAATGTCATAAAACTTGAGAATGCGGGTTTTTTCAAATTCTCTGAACACCTGACCATTGACCGCATCATAACAAACTGCCAATTTCATGATTGATCCTCCGCTATAGTAATTCTATTATTCTATGATACCATTATAAAATGTTTTTTGCAAGCTTGTCAAATCGGCGCAAATCTGATATAATGAATGTCTGCAAAATCGTTCAGTGCTGAGAGCAAAGGATAAAGAGAGGTATTATTGATGACAGAAAAAGAAATATCGGAGATTAAGCGCCGGATTAATCATGAAAAGAATAATATAACCAAGCTGAAAGGTTGCTATGTCGGTGCAGACAAGCAAATTTCCGCCGAGTTTTCACAAACGGTAGGACTATTGTCTTTAGAAGAAAGCGAAAACCTGTTCAAAATCATGAAAAAGACGCTTTCGGGCCGTATGGGAAAAAATCTTGTAGATATCAGTTTTTCAACAGAACAGGTCAGTGACAGTGAGGAACATCGTATGTTTATGCGTCTAAAGGATTCCGAATTAGCAGACGAAGAGGCGCTGCATAATCTTTACGGCAGGATCATTGCGTCGTTTCCTACGGATGAAGATTATATCATCATGCTTGGCTGTGACAAATATGATGTACCGCACCGTTCAAAGAATGACGAAGGCTTGGAAGACGCATCCGAAGAAGTGTTTCGTTATGTGCTGTGCTGTGTATGTCCTGTTAAGCTGACAAAGAGCGGGATCAGTTTTTTTGCAGCAGACAGTACTTTCCGCAATGTAGGAGCCGATATGGCAATCGGCGCTCCTGAAATCGGGTTTATGTTTCCGTCATTTGATGACAGAAGCACCAATATTTACAATGCGCTTTTTTATACTAAAAGTACGTCCAATGATTATCAGCCGACGGCGGAAGCATTGTTTTGCACGGAATATCCTATGCCGGCACAGGAGCAAAAAGAGAACTTCCGGACGTTGATTGCCGAAACGGCAGCGCAGAAATGCAGTTACGAATTTGTACAATCTGTTCATGAGCACATCAGTGAGATGATAGAAGATCACAAAAACAGCCGTCAGGAAGAGCCGCTGGTCATGGGTAAAAACGATGTAAAACGTATGCTGGAGGACTGCGGCGCATCAGAAGAAAACATTTCTTCGTTTGATGAAAAGTATGACCATACGTTCGGCGAAAAAACAGAGATCAGTCCGATGAATGTTATTGATCGGAAACGATTCGAGGTGAAAACACCGGATGTTACCATCAATGTTAGTCCGGAGAAGAGTTATCTGCTGGAAACAAGAATTATTGACGGTGCCAAATATGTAATGATCCGGGCAGATGAGGGAGTGGAGGTCAACGGAGTAGGGATTCGTTTTACGGATCCTTCAAAAGAGGAGCTCCCCCAATAAACAGAATATGATTCATATATGCGACACGGCGCATGATCATTGATTATGCAGCCGTGTCTGTTTTTATGAGTTTTATACGTTGTAAAAATTGCATAAAAAATCTCTGGAATGAGAAATATCTTATACGCATGTGTAAAATAACAAAGTTTGTAAAAAATTATTGTGTATAATATCCAAACGGAGACAAAATATTCGTGAAAATGACGGTATAAAAAATTACAAAATAGCAATTATTACTAAATGTTAATATTTTTTAATAAATTGTTATCATTTTATGAACAATTTGACAACTTTACAAAAAAGAAGGCTTGTTATAAAATTTATTCAGTGAAATGTGGTTTTTTTGCAGTCATTCGGGAATTTATTTGCAAGAAAAGCCGGAAGAATAATCAGTAAAAATAATGATGGAAAGGATTGATTGTCCGATGAGCATGTTTGTAAAAACAATGAAAAAGAACGTCAAAAAAGCAGCAGCTTTGTCACTCACGGCGCTTACAGCTCTGTCCTGTGCGGTAACCATGCCTTGCATTGGCAGCATGACCGTCAATGCAGCGTCAAATGTACTGTCCAATGAGCAAAGAGGCGTTATTTATGCCAATTCAAGAAGTGACTTCCGTGACGAAACGATTTACTTTTTAATCACAACCCGGTTCTATGACGGTGATTCCAGCAACAACTTCAGAAGCGTAAGTGACGCTGAAGCAAGAAACCCTGAAAGCGACCCGTCATGGAGAGGCGACTTCAAGGGATTGATTGACAAGCTCCATTATATCAAGGCTCTTGGCTTTACAGCAATCTGGATAACTCCTGTTGTACAGAATAACTCAAATTATGACTATCATGGTTATCATGCTTCAAACTTCAATGCGGTAGATTACCGCTATGAGTCCAACGGTGTTACTTATCAGACATTGATTGATGCCTGCCATCAAAAGGGAATGAAAGTCATTCAGGACGTAGTATTCAACCACACCTGCCGTAACGGTGAAGAGGGTCTTAATAAGCTAGGCGGAGAAGTAATGACAAATCAGCTTTCACTTCCGTGGCCGAAAATGAATGAGGTCATTATGTCCAACGGCGCACAATATGACCCCAACAGTATTTATCATCACAATGCTTTTGCAGGTAGCGGTGACTATGATAACTACAACGCTCAGATAATGACTATCGCAGACGACTGTTTTGATCTTGAAACAGAAAACCCGGTAGTTGCAAATTATCTTGTTGATGCCTACAAAAAGTATATCGACATGGGCGTTGACGCTTTCCGTGTGGATACTGCAAGACATATCTCAAGAATTACAATGAACGCCGGCATTCTTCCGAAGCTTCAGGCTGAAGCTGAAAGAATAGGAAACAATGATTTCTATATGTTCGGAGAGGTCTGCACACGAGGCCATGATGTATGGTACAGAGGCGTTCCTGCTATTTCTACCTGCTTCTATACATGGGACGACACCGATTCTGAAAAAGCAAAGTGGAGCAACACCGATCTTGCAAACAACGAGGCTCTTGCAAAGGCTTGCTACAATAATAACGAAAGTGCTGATAATCAGCCTACTTCTGATAACGCATTCCTTAAGGGTAATGACTATCATAAACCTGATTATTCCAAGCGCTCAAACATGGGCGTAATCGATTTCCAGATGCACTGGAGCTTTGAAAATGCCAACAACGCATTCGGTACTGCTTTGGGAGAGGACAGATATTTTAACGATTCTACATGGAATGTAGTATATGTAAACTCTCACGACTATTCTCCCGACTTCTGCTCTGATAAGGTATATACAGGCGATACAGCTTCATGGGCTGAGAACCTTTCACTTATGTTTACTTTTCGTGGAATTCCCTGCGTATATTACGGTACAGAGATAGAGTTCCAGAAAGGCTGCCCGATTGATAAGGGTCCGAAGGCTATGCTCTCTGAAACAGGCCGTGCATACTACGGTGATAACATAGAAGGTACAATCCAGTCCTCTGACTTTACCGTATTTAACGCAACAGGCAAGGCAAAAGAGACACTGGATTCTGTTTTGTCCCAGCATATTATGCGTCTGAACAGAATCAGAATGGCAGTTCCCGCACTCAGAAAAGGACAGTATTCCACTGAGGGCTGTAACGGAGGCATTTCCTTCAAGAGAAGATATACCGATGACAATACAGACAGCTTTGCGTGTGTAGCCATCTCCGGCAGCGCAACTTTCTCGGGTGTACCGAACGGAACTTATGTAGACGCAGTTACAGGCGATACAAAAACAGTTACAAACGGCACATTGTCAGCCAGCGTATCCGGCAAGGGTAATATGAAGGTTTATGTTCTGAGCACTTCCAAAACACCCGCACCCGGAAGAGTCATTCCCAACGGCAAATATCTGACAGACGGCGGCGCTGTTGAAACAATCGGCGGAGAATCCGTTAATATCATTCCTGCAACAGGTATTTCGCTGAATAAAACCAGCGTTACCGTATTAGAGGGAGAAACAACTGCTGTAACAGCTACCGTAACTCCTTCCAATGCTTCTGACAAGAGTGTTACATGGTCTTCTGCAGACACATCTGTTGCAACAGTCAGCGGCGGAACCATTAAGGGTGTTGCACAGGGTACAACAACCATTACAGCTAAGACATCTAACAATCTGACAGCAACCGTGAAGGTGACTGTTAAAGAGAACACCAATATTGTAAAGCCGACAGGCATTACAGTGTCGCCGTCATCACTGACGCTGACAGCAGGCGAAACAGGAGCGCTGACCGCTACGGTAACACCCTCTAACGCTACGGATAAGAGCGTTACATGGACAACTTCCAATGCTGCAGTAGCCACAGTATCGGGCGGCACAGTTACAGCCGTAGGACAGGGTACTGCTACCATTACAGCAACTACTTCCAACGGTAAGACAGCTTCTGCAACGGTTACAGTAGAAGGAAAATCCGTCACCTATATAGAAAACGGTGTATATTTTGAAAAACCCTCAGGCTGGGGCAACAATATCAATATTTATATTTATGACGGCGCTTCCGATACCACGATTGGAGCTGCATGGCCGGGAACATCTATGAAGGCGGACGGCAACAACGTATATTATTATGAGTATAAGCCCACCAGCAGCATGACAAAGATCATCTTCAATGATGGAAACAATCAGATTCCGGGAGCTCAGATGCCTGGTTTCGACTTTGTCAACAGAGGATACTATACTTCAAATGGATATCAGTATACGGTTGAAAAGCAGACAAACGTAGAAGTAACAGCCGTTACACTGAACAAGACATCCGCTTCTGTAGCGAAGGGCAGCACAGTTACACTGACAGCAACCGTTGCACCTTCCAATGCAACTAACAAAACCATTACGTGGAGTTCTTCCAATACTGCAGTAGCAACTGTTTCCGGCGGCGTAGTAACAGGTGTTTCTGCCGGTACGGCAACCATTACAGCAAAGTCAAACAACGGCAAGACTGCAACAGCAACCGTCACCGTAAGTGGTGGAAATGATGATGAAGTACTTACCGCCTCATTCAGTATCTCACCTTCAACAATTACTGCCGGCGAAAAGGCAACATTCACAGTCAGCGCTTCGGGCGGCAAGGCTCCCTATCAGTATGCACTTTACTACAAGAAGAGCACAGATTCCACATTTTCTACTTATAAGGATTACACCACATCACCTTCTTTCTCCTTCTCGACAACAACGGCAGGTACATACAACTTCAAGCTTAAGGTCAAAGACAGCAAGGGAACAGTGGTTTCAAAGACTGCTAATCTTGTTGTAAAATCCGGCGACTCAGTTCTTACAAACAAGTCAACAGTTTCTGCTACATCAATTTCACTCGGAAGCTCTGTAACGATTACAGCAGCGGCAAGCGGCGGTACCAGTCCGTATCAATATGCTGTATATTACAAGAAATCCAGTTCTACCAATTACACGGCTGTTCAGGCATATTCCACCAACAAGAGCATCAAGGTTACTCCTGCTGCTGCAACAAACTATGATATCCGTGTTAAAGTAAAAGACAGCAAGAGCAAAGTTGTCAACAAAGACTTTACTGTTAAGGTCAACCCCGGTGTTCTGAAGAACGTATCTACCGTTTCTGCTACTTCCATCACACTTGGTAAGAGTGTAACCGTTACCGGAAAAGCAACCGGCGGCACAAGTCCTTATCAGTATGCCGCATATTATAAAAAGGCATCATCTTCAAGCTATACGTTGGTAAGAGGATACAGCTCAACAGCAACTATGACAGTAAAGCCTGCTGCCGCAACTACCTATGATATTCGTGTGAAGGTCAAGGATAAGGTAGGTACTGTTGTCCACAAAGATTTTACTGTCAAAGTAACAGGCTCAACTGCGCTGACCAACAAGTCAACCATTTCAGCAACGAAAATAGGACTTGGCTCGAGTGTAGTAGTGACAGGCGCTGCATCAGGAGGTACTTCGCCTTATCAGTATGCCGCATATTATAAGAAAGCTTCTTCCACGACGTATACTAAATTGCGTGACTACAGCACGAATACGAAAATAACAGTTACTCCTAAGGCATCCACAACTTACGATATCCGTGTGAAGGTCAAGGATAAGAAGGGTACGGTTTCTAACAAAGACTTTACGGTAATAGTAACAAGTACACCCACAGAACTGACTAATAAGTCTACTATATCTGCCACAAAGATTTCACTTGGCAAAAGCGTGACCGTTACCGGAGCGGCAAGCGGCGGAACAACTCCTTATTATTACTGTGCTTACTATAAAAAAGCTTCTTCCGCAGAATATACGCAAGTATGCGGCTACAGCAAAACGACAAAAATAATAGTTACTCCTAAAGCTGCTACTACTTATAATATTCGCGTTAAAGTAAAAGACGGAAAGGGTACGGTTGTCAAAAAAGATTTCACTGTAAGGGTAACAGCTTAACAGTAAAAAGGTAATCATAAAAAATTCCACATAAAGGACACAGGCTTTTCGGGAGTTATTTTCCTGAAAGCCTGTGTCTTTTGTTGCAATCGAAAAGAATATATGCTATAATAAAAACTATTATGATACGGTTCTGTAGTACAAGAGTAATAGGATTATTCAGTAGGTTGCTTTATTGAATTGATAGATAAAACAGTAAAAAAACAGTTGCAAAAGCCATGAATCTGCCAGTTTCACTTGGTGATGGTATGTGCATCAGACCGGGTAGAAAAGCAGTGATACTTTAATAGCTGGCTGAAAAGAAATGAACCGATTGGCACATAACTCATACGGATCGTTTGCTTAGCAATCTCTTAAGCGGCAGGGTAATGACTTATGAACAGAATATACTTTTTTATCACGTCAGAGCGTTTTAATAAATTCTTATGTAAAGTCTCGGAATAGTAGAATTGTTTTCATTTGCTTGTGAGATGGCATTTGAAAAAGCCCGTTGATGAAAGACAAGTGACGTGCTTATGAAAATGAGGAACGTATGGAACAGACAGTAAGGGAAAAAGGAGTCAGGGACAGATGACAAACAGTGATGTGCAGATCATCAGTGCAGAGCCGAAGGAAATAACGATCAATCAAAGGGAACTGTCACAGCGTCTTCATACAAAAGAAGGATTTGAAACACCATTGTTACAGAGTTGCATGGAACGTTTGATGGGAGTTATTCGTTATCGTTGTGCATATATTCGTGTACCTGTCAATTTAGAGCAGGAGAATATCTGTGATTTTGGATTTATGACGATTCCCAGCCGAAATCTATACCGGAATCTGAGAGGCTGTCATGAAGCTTTTGTCATGGCAATGACAACAGGCATAGGAGTAGACCGTCTGCTTGCAAAGCTGAATGCGGTATCGCAGGCAGAGCATTTCTTGACAGACGCCTTATCATCTGCTGCCGTTGAGAGTTTCTGTGATTATGTATGTTCTGATTTAAAAAAAGAGGCGGAGTGTGCAGTGCGGTTTAGTCCCGGTTACGGAGACTTGTCTATCGAGTTTCAGAAACCGCTGCTGCAAAGGCTGAGTGCGTATGAACAGCTTGGCATTACGTTAAACAGTGCTTATCTGATGACGCCTGTAAAGTCGATAACCGCTATCATGGGAATAAGACAATAAAGAGGATTCAAGATGAAGAAAAATATAAGAGATCTGATCAGAGAAAAAAGAATATATTTTGACGGTGGAACGGGTACAGTTTTGCAGGGAATGGGTCTTCCGGCAGGATATTCTCCCGAGAGGTGGAATGTTGAGTGTCCGGAAAAGATCATATCATTGCATAAGGCATATCTTGATGCGGGGTGTAATCTGATCAAGACCAATACGTTTGGCATTAACAGGGAAAAGTTTCCCGATTACGCAGAGCTCATAGAGGCGGGCATTCAATGCGCCAAAGAAGCTGTAAAAGGCAGAGAAGAAGCATATATTGCTTATGATATGGGACCGACAGGCAGGTTATTGGAGCCGTTGGGGGATATGTCATTTGAAGAAGCGGTATCTGTATTTTCTGATAATGTGCGGGTTGCGGCAAAGAGCGGTGCCGATCTGGTACTGATTGAAACGATGAATGACAGTTATGAAACAAAAGCTGCTGTATTGGCTGTCAAGGAAACCTGTGATTTACCGATATTTGTAACGAATGTATATGATGCTTCAGGCAAACTGATGACAGGAGCCGATGCTGCAGTGATGACAGCTTTGCTGGAGTCTTTGCGGGTTGACGCTATCGGTATGAACTGTTCTCTGGGACCTGATATGATGCTTCCGATCATGGACGAGTTCCGTGAATATGCCTCTGTACCGGTTATTGTAAATCCGAATGCAGGATTGCCGGAGGTTGTTGACGGTAAGACGGTGTATACCATAGATGCTGAAGAATTTTCGGATTATATGGTTCAGCTTACTCAAAAAGGAGCTATGATATTGGGCGGCTGCTGCGGAACAACGCCGGAATTTATCGCAAAGACAATCGAAAAAACCAAGTATTTACCCTTTGTTTTTCCTGAAGAAAAGCCGCATACAGTTGTATCCTCTTACACTCATTCCGTGGTCATTGGTGATGATCCTGTTTTGATCGGGGAAAGAATCAATCCCACCGGAAAGCCAAAGCTAAAGGAAGCGCTGCGCAGCAATGATCTCAATTATGTACTGAACGAAGCAATCCGTCAGGCAGAAGCAGGAGCCCATATTCTTGATGTAAATGCAGGCTTGCCGGAAATAGACGAAACGCTGTCCATGGTCAATTGTGTAAAAGCAATACAGTCGGTTACAGATGCGCCTTTGCAGATAGACTCTACGAAAGCGGAGACACTGGAAGCAGCCATGCGGATTTACAACGGCAAACCGCTGGTAAATTCCGTCAACGGCACAGAAGAGAGCATGAATGCCGTTCTGCCGATTGTTCAAAAATACGGCGGAGGTCTGATAGCTTTGACGATAGATGAGCAGGGGATACCGGATAATGCCGAAGAAAGGGCAGCCATAGCCGAAAAGATTATCAAAAGGGCAGAGCAGTATGGTATCAAAAAGAAAGATATCATTGTGGACCCTTTGGCACTGACCATCTCGTCCAATCCTGAGAGTGCGGTTGTCACACTTGAAGCGGTGCGCCTGATCAGACAGTTGGGTGTCAAGACAAGTCTTGGAATCTCCAATATTTCCTTTGGGTTGCCGCAGCGTGAGCTGATCACGTCCACTTTTTATGCGAATGCTCTGCAAAGCGGTTTGAACTGTGCTATTATGAACCCGTATTCAAAAGCGATGATGAATACGTATTATACATACAGAGCGCTGAACTGTCTTGATACAGGTTGTACGGATTACATTAAGTATGCCTCTGAGCAGGACAGCACGCAGGCAACGCCGGCTGCGGTATCAACAGGTTCTTTACATGCTTCCGTCGTAAAGGGTATGAAAGAAGAAGCTGTACGGTTTGCGTCAGAACTTCTGCAGAAAACCGATCCGCTGGAAGTGATCAATCAGCATATCGTACCGGCTTTGAACGAGATAGGCGAAGCCTTCGAGAAGAAAAAAGCCTATCTGCCGCAGTTGTTAATGAGTGCCGAAGCAGCATCTGCAGCATTTGAAGAAGTAAAGAAAAAAATCCCGTCTGATAAAACAGACAGTACAAAGGCAATTGTATTGGCCACCGTAAAGGGCGATATTCACGATATCGGAAAGAATATTGTCAAGGTTTTGATGGAGAGTTACGGCTTCACGGTATATGACTTAGGCAGAGATGTACCGCCTGAGACGATATTGCAGAGCGCCGTAGAGCATCAGTGCAAATTGGTTGGTCTGAGCGCACTGATGACGACGACTGTTCCTGCCATGGCAGAAACGATAGAACTGTTGCATAAAACCGATCCGACAATTACCACAATGGTAGGAGGAGCGGTGTTGAATCAGGAATATGCGGATATGATCGGTGCGGATTTTTACGGGGCAGATGCCATGGACAGTGTTCGTTTTGCAGAGCGGTTTTACAGTACAAGCTCTGAATAAACGGCAGTTGTATTTCATAAACATTAACAAAAAATCCAAAGGAAACGGAACGGAGTTAGTGTTATGAAAAACATCATCGTGTCCAATCCTGCAGTACAGTATTTCAGTGCAGGGAAAAATGAACTGAAGAAGAACGGACTGTTTTTTCTGTTCTGTCTGATTATGTTCGCAGGCATATTGTATGGTACCCTTAGCGGTAAAGCAGCCGGTACGGAGCTTCTCAACCGTCTTGATTTTGTGTTTCAGACAAATTTTGAATTAAGATGCAGTCAAGGGATCTGGTCGGCATTCATTGCCTCGTTTGCCTCGTCAATGTTGTTTTTCGGTGTTATCTTTTTGCTGGGATTGTCCTTGTGGGGAGGTTTTTTTGCGGTGCTGATTCCTTTGTTCAAAGGATACGGCTACGGACTGTCAGTAGGTTATCTGTATGGCACCTATGGTCTGAAGGGGATTTTCTACAATCTTCTGGTTATATTGCCCGGTACCTTTCTTGCCTCAGTGGTAACGGCAGCAGCGTCGCTGATAGCGTTCAAGAATTCGCTGCATTTTGTATTAGGCACGTTTCGCTCGCAGATGATGCCGGATCTGAAATATACGCTCAGAGGGTATTGCCGCAGTATGTTTGGAATGCTGTTGCTGAGCATGGCTTCATCACTGATAGATATGCTTTGTTCACTATGTTTTTCGTGGATTTTTCATTTCTGATTATTACAAACAGTAATCAGCCAAAAACCTTTTTCAAGGATGTGTCAAAATGTCGGATAATAATGTCCGGAAATACGGAATATCGGATTTCTTTATGAATTACTTTGTCAATTTTGGCAAAATACTGTTAGCCAATTTGTTTTTTTGTCTGCCGCTGGCGTTGTTGATCGGTCTGGCTGTAATGCTGACCAACGCACTCGGCGTGCTGAACTGGTTTCTTGTTTTTTTGATCATACCGTTGATGTCTCCGTTTACTGCAGGGCTGGTAAATGTGTGCAGAAAGCTGACAGCAGACCGTACAATACGGCCGGTAAGGGATTTTTTCAAAGGTATCAAAGATAACTGGCTGTTTTTTTTGATCAATTCAATTCTGATGTATGCGCTGACGGCAGGAATGTTCGTCATGATAGCCATCAATCGTGAAGCAGGCGGCAGCGGACCTGTATTAGTTTATATGATTATCGTGCTGATCACGTCGATAGTATTTTTGCTGATGGATTTTTCAGCCATGGTCATGGCGGTGACGGTTGAGATCAGTTTTATAGATATCATCAAAAACTCTCTGGTATTGATCAGCAAGGGCATTGTCAATCATCTCAAAATCTTTTTTGCCCTGATGTTTACGGCATTCTTACTGTATTCTTTAGCAGCGGTCATTCAACATCCGACGGCCAATCTGATTGTGGCAGGTGTGCTGATGCTGCTATCCTTGCCGACGATACTGTTGTATACTATTACCTATAATTCATACCAAACCATCGAAAAACATATTATTCTTCCGTATTCAACCGAAATGCAGCACGAAAAGCGTCTGCAGGAGGAGAAGAAAAAAGACGAAGAGTTAACGCTTGCAGATCTTGAGCCGCTGGCTGACGGTGATCCGGAGGAATATGTATTTCTGAACGGAAAGACAGTTAAAAGAAAAACCATTCTGAAAATGATAGAAGTCAGAAAGAACGGAACAGCTCAAAACAGCTCAGATAATGTTATTAGCTGATAAAGTATACAAAATAGGGAATAATAGAGAGAAGAATTCTAAGAATATGATATTGACAAATATTTAACAAACCAATATAATGAAAGTAAAGTATTAATAAAATAAACCGTGTAAGCGGTAGAGCGGCAGCACCGAAAAGAATAAAAAAACGGAGGACAAGACTATGGGTATCAATGAAAAAGCGGTTGAGGCTCAGACAGAAAACGAAGGTCTGGTACACGATCTGGACAGTTTTCATAAAAAACTGCGTCAGGTAAAAGAAGCTCAGCGTCAGTTTGCAGAGTTTACACAGGAGCAGGTTGACAAGATTTTCAGGGCGGCAGCCATTGCTGCTAATATGGCGAGAATACCGTTAGCGAAGATGGCGGTAGAAGAAACAGGAATGGGTGTAGTCGAAGACAAGGTTATCAAAAACCACTATGCTGCAGAGTATATCTACAATACGTATAAGGACACCAAAACCTGCGGAGTCATCGACTATGATCCTGCTTTCGGAATGCGAAAGGTAGCAGAGCCGATCGGAATCATCGGAGCAGTTATTCCCACCACCAACCCGACATCCACGGCCATTTTCAAGGCGCTGATCTGCCTGAAAACAAGAAACGGTATCATTATCAGTCCTCATCCCCGTGCCAAGAAATCCACAATAGCTGCGGCAAAAATTGTTCTTGAGGCTGCAGTAAAAGCAGGCGCACCTGAGAATATCATTGCATGGATTGATATTCCGTCCCTTGAACTGACAAATGAACTGATGAAGACCTCTGATACAATTCTTGCAACAGGCGGTCCGGGCATGGTAAAGGCTGCATATTCCAGCGGAAAGCCTGCCTTGGGAGTAGGCGCCGGTAATACGCCGGTCATCATCGACAGTACGGCAGATATCAAGGTTGCTGTGAATTCCATCATACATTCCAAAACGTTTGACAATGGTATGATCTGTGCATCGGAACAAAGTGTTACGGTACTGGCTGACGTTTACGATGCCGTTAAGAAGGAATTTGCAGCAAGAGGCTGTTATTTCCTTAATGATGACGAGCTTGAAAAGGTAAGAAAGACCATTATCATCAACGGTGCTTTAAATGCCAAAATCGTAGGACAAACGGCACACAAGATTGCATCTCTGGCAGGAGTGGAAGTACCGCTTACTACTAAAGTGTTGATTGGCGAGGTAGAGTCGGTAGATATCAGCGAAGAATTTGCACATGAAAAGCTGTCGCCTGTATTGGCTATGTACAAGGCAGAGAACTTTGATGAGGCAATTGCGAAAGCGGCAAGACTGGTAGCAGACGGCGGTTACGGTCATACCTCCTCGCTCTTTATCCACCCTTCTCAGACAGAAAAGATCGAAAAACACTATCACGCCATGAAAACCTGTCGAGTATTGATCAATACGCCTTCATCTCACGGCGGAATCGGTGATTTATATAACTTTATGCTGACTCCTTCCCTGACGTTAGGCTGCGGATCATGGGGAGGCAACTCCGTTTCGGAGAATGTCGGTGTTAAGCATCTTTTGAATATCAAGCGTGTAGCCGAGAGGAGAGAGAATATGCTTTGGTTCAGAGCCCCGGAGAAGGTCTATTTCAAAAAAGGCTGTATGCCGCTTGCTCTTGATGAGTTAGGTACCATCATGCAGAAGAAAAAAGCATTTATTGTCACTGACTCCTTCCTTTACAAGAACGGTTATGTTAAGCCGATTGAAAAGAAGCTGGACGAAATGGGAATTCAGCATACCTGCTTCTATAATGTACAGCCTGACCCGACTTTGTCTTCCGCAATGGAAGGAGCAAAGCAGATGACGCTGTTTGAACCGGACGTTATCATCGCACTGGGCGGAGGTTCCGCAATGGATGCCGGAAAAATCATGTGGGTATTGTATGAGCACCCCGAAGCTGATTTTATGGACATGGCAATGCGCTTTATGGATATCCGCAAGAGAATCTATCCTTTCCCGCACATGGGTGAGAAGGCATATTTCGTTGCGATCCCCACATCTTCCGGTACTGGTTCGGAAGTTACTCCCTTTGCAGTTATCACTGACGAAAAGACCAATATCAAGTATCCTCTGGCTGACTATGAATTGTTGCCGGATATGGCGATTATTGATGCAGATAATATGATGAACCAGCCGAAGGGACTGACCAGTGCTTCCGGAATAGACGCACTGACACATGCTCTTGAGGCGTATGCTTCCATCATGGCGACGGAATATACAGACGGACTTGCCCTGAAAGCAATGAAGAACATTTTTGACTATCTGCCCTCAGCCTACGAAAACGGCGCAAAGGATCCGGTTGCCAGAGAGAAAATGGCGACAGCATCCACGCTGGCTGGTATGGCATTTGCAAACGCATTTTTGGGTGTATGCCATTCAATGGCGCATAAGCTTGGTGCATATCATCATATAGCACATGGTGTTGCGAATGCTCTTCTGATATCGATTGTCATGCGATATAATGCAGAGCCTGTTCCGCCCAAAATGGGAACCTTCTCACAGTATGCATATCCTCACACATTAGAGCGGTATTGTGAATGTGCGCATTTCCTGGGAATTTGCGGAAAAGACGACCATGAAACACTGGAGCTCTTCATACAGAAGATTGAGGAGTTGAAGGACAGATGCGGCATTAAAAAGACAATTGCAGATTACGGAGTAAGTGAAGAAGCCTTCCTTGCCTCTTTGGATGAAATGGCAGAGAACGCCTTTGATGATCAGTGTACCGGAGCAAACCCAAGATACCCGCTCATTGAAGAGATCAAAGCCATGTATCGTGAAGCATATTACGGCAAATAATCTGTCATTCCTATAACAACAGATAAGCTGCAAAAAGGGCGTCCCGGCGAGAAGGGCGCCCTTTTTAGCCTGAAAGAAGGGTCAAAATGGAGGCATATTATTGTACTTTATGTCCGAGAAATTGTGGTGCAAGACGAAGCTTGACAGAGGGCAAAGGCTACTGTCGGCTGGGGCTTCTGCCGCGGGTCGCAAGAATAGCCCCACATTATTGGGAAGAACCGTGTATCAGCGGAGAGCATGGTTCCGGAACCATCTTTTTTTCAGGATGCGTGCTGTCCTGTGTTTATTGTCAGAACTATCAGATCAGCAAAGAATGCTATGGAAAGACGATGAGCGTTGAAGAATTACGCCGGGCGGTGAAGAACCTGGAGGATCAGGGGGTACATAATATCAATCTTGTCAGTCCTACACCGTATATAGAAAGTATTATCGAACTGTTTTCGTCTTATCATCCGAAAATACCTGTGGTTTACAATACGGGTGGATATGAGAAGAGAGAAACGCTGCAAAGGTTAGAGGGTATAGTTGATATCTATCTCCCTGACCTGAAATACATAGAACCCGAAAAATCCAAAAAATACTCAAATGCAGAAGATTATGCTGCTTATGCGATACCTGCCATTGAAGAAATGGTCAGGCAGACAGGTTCACCGACGTTTGATCAGAACGGTATGCTTAAAAGAGGAACAGTAGTTCGGCATCTGATTCTGCCCGGAAATACCAAGAATTCCATTCATGTGCTTGATACGCTGAAAGCGGCATTTGGAAAAGATATTCTTGTCAGTCTGATGGCGCAGTATATTCCAATGGGAAAGGCGACTGATTATTCTGAAATTAACAGGAGAATTACAGTGAGAGAGTATCATAAGGTACTGGATCATTTTGAGGAACTGGAACTGGAAGGGTATGTGCAGGAACTGGCTTCCGCCAAAGAAAGTTATGTTCCCGACTGGAATATGAGTGATGAAGGACTTTGACAATATGCAGTGAAATGAGATTAACATTAAAAGCCGGGAAAGATTGTTTTACACAGTCTTTCCCGGCTTTTTGCTGTTTATCGGGCATCATCGGATTATCTTTCATGACGAAATCCTCTGGTATCTTCGTTCTGATAATATAACCAATCACCGATGTCCCCCGGGTCTCGCCTGCCGGGTGCGGCAGCGTGACGCTGCACCCGTGTCCGCCTTTGGGGTAG
>JBGUWM010000199.1:0-2276 GCA_045221175.1 Acutalibacteraceae bacterium
CTTGTCAAAATTCGTGTTCATGCTGGGAAGCTAAATGGTGACAGCACTGAAAAAATAACAAATGAGGTTCGAAGTGTACTGGCCGAGGAATCAGCTCTTGTTCGACGTATGATGAGAGCATTCCCAGAAGCCAGGATCGTATTACGTGTCAGGGACTTTCACAACGGGCCGTGGCTGGCGGGATACGGACCGGCATTCTTTCGCCGCGGCGATGAGCCGCCGGATAACTGATGAAATCGGCCGTCTCCGGACTTGTGTTTCGAAAGATTATTATGTAAGCTTATGTTTGTACGGTTTGTCTGCGTTATTCTGACAGTTATGGCGGGAAGGAAATGTAAGATGAGAAATGTTAAGCTGAGCAAACGTCTGGGCTTCGAATCCTTCGGAATGCGCTTGCTGTTCAGAATTCTGTATCCATATTTTCACTGCAGGTGTGAAATCCCCGAAGAGATGGCCTACGGAGAGCAGCCGGTTGTATTTGTTGCAAATCACTATAATGTATTCGGCCCGATATCCTTTATTCTTTCGGCCCCTTTTATCAGTTACTCCTGGGTGAGCGAGGATCTGATCACGCCGGAAAAAACGGAGGAAGCACTTTATCCGGGCCTTTCCAACATGCTGCCGTATATCAGGGAGAAGCACGTCCGGAAACTGAGTCGCCTGCTCAGCTGCATTGTGTGCGGCGTCCTGCGGCGATTCGGGAGTATACCGGTGAGCAGGGATGAACCGGGCAAAATGATTCATACGATCCGGAAAAGCATTGAGGTCCTGAAGGAAGGAAACAATATCCTTATCTTTCCCGAAACCGGCATCCCGGAGTATTCCCTGACTTCCGTGACTGATTTCTACAGCGGCTTTGCGTCCCTGGGGGCGTTTTTCCAGAAAAAGACCGGGAAGCCGCTTTGCTTCTGTCCTGTTTATATTGATGAACTGCATCATATCATCCGCAGCGGCGAACCCGTGTATTATGACGATAACGGGAAAAGTATCCCGGAGCAGGCCGATGCGATATCGGATACGCTGAGGAGCAGGATTAACGATCTTGCCGCGGCGTCCCGGGGTATGGAAAAACAGCAGCGCGCGCCAAAGCGGCTGGGCATTCTGCATTTTTGTATTATTCTCCGGATACTGACCATTATTCTGATCGCAATTTTTCTGTACCGAAAACCAGAATCACCGCTCCTGATTCTGTACATCATTTCACAGGCGGGCAGGGTACTCTTTAACGCGGTACGGGATACACCTGCAACCAATCATATGACTTGTTTATTGTCTCACGGAATCAGTATACTGACAGACATTCTGGTCATATCAAGATTCTCCTCTGACAAAAGGTGCTTTTTTCTCATGCTTGCTTTAATTGCAAACGGCATCGTATACCTTTTCTCGAATATCCGGACATTTGTAAAAACCGGAAGATGTACAGGAACGAACTATTTTGATATGTTAACTTCAAATCTGTTCTGCATCTTATGTTTGCTGAAGATCGCCGGAATTCGCCTGATCATGATCGTAATGAATGTCCTGATGCTTTCCTGCCTGGTTTCCCTGCTGTTTTCCGGTGCTTATTGCGTCATGTTCAACAATAGGAATCGTCAGGGAAAAGTCAGGTATATAAAAAGCCGCTTTTTTACGCAGTCAAAGCAAAAATAATCCTCGGAAACGTTGATCCTCAAGGTCTTTTCCTGGTGAGCCCGGCGGGATTCCGCTTCGCGCCTCAATTCGCAATAGGAACAACTGCGCCTGACAGCGCCTCTGTTCCTTTGCTCATTGGAAAGGTTTCTGCCTTCATCCGCCACTGGCGGCGGCAGAATCCTTTCCCCACGACCTTTTGATTCGTAGTCCGGATATCGTTGTAGCGCAACCCCTTATAAATCAACGCTCACAGCCGACGAAACTTTGAAAAATGCCATTTTGACACCCGTTTGATACCTTTTATTGAAAAACACCTCTGGTTATTCAAGCCGTTCCGTTATTCTATTCAAACACTATTACGGCATAAAGGATTGTGCGAAATACGTGACGGTGTAGTTGATGCTCTTGTGCTAGTGAGCCTATACTCTCGGACAGCTTGAACTCTTTTCAGGCACTCAGGCATACTTCTTAGCTCTGCGGGAGAACAGTCACCGAGCCACAAGCAATATCTTGGCTTCTGACTGATAAACTCCTGTGCACCATACCATTCATGGAATCCTCACCGCAATGGACCAGATCCATTACGTGCCCTTCACGGTGGATATGATCGGCAATCCCGCCTACGACCTGATGGACATCCT
>JBGUWM010000200.1:0-17417 GCA_045221175.1 Acutalibacteraceae bacterium
AAACAACGTTTTCGGGGGTGTCGGGGGGCTTTTACGCAAAAGCCCAAAAAAAGATGAAAGAAAAGAAAGTATTGAATGCAAACAGAATGTGAGATTAACACTGAATGCGTCATCAACGTTTTTGGGGGTGTCGGGGGGGACTTTTTCGCAAAAGTCCTCGTTTAGAAAATGAAAGAAGAGAGTGATGGCAGCAAACAGAAGTTTTGCATTACACTGAATGCGTCATCAACGTTTTCGGGGGTGTCGGGGGGTCTTTTTAGCCAAACTCCCCCCGACTCGCTGACAATCATGCTTTCCGCAGCGTGTGAAACGCTTCATTTCGTTTTTTATATAAAAAAGGCAATATACACGCAAAACAAGCGACGGCAAAAATGCCGTCGCTTGTTCCATTCTTCTTTTCTGTTTTATTCGGGTTGTCCCTAACGATTGACAGAGAGCCTTCTTACAATACTTCCGTTTTATTCGGACTTGCCCCGTCCGTTACCGGAAGGTTTTGTGTCATGATTCTGCTTTGGTTTCATTCCAAAAGGGGCACTGTACCGTCTTTAGTTTGTTCCTGACGAGTGATATATACCTGCCCTGAGAAGCAGGCGTTCTGAGAAGCCGGCAGAATGTCTGTCAGCAGATGGGGCTTTGTCTGTTTTTGTATTTATCGGATCAGAGAGCCCGGCGCAATGCCTTCAAGGAAGAGAACCTTTACGTCATCTCCGGAGTCGGCAGCAAGGATCATGCCGTTACTCTCAACACCGCACAGTACGGCAGGCTTCAGGTTTGAAACCAATACGACTGTTTTTCCGATCAGTTCGTCCGGTGTGTAATATTTCGCAATACCACTGGCAACGGTTCTTTCTCCCGTGCCGTCGTCAAGGGTCAGCTTCAGCAGCTTTTTCGCCTTTTTGACAGGCTCGCACGCTGTGATCTTAGCCGCACAAAGACGAACTTTTGCAAAATCCTCAATGCCGATCATGGCAACGCCTTCGGGCGCCTTCTGTGCAGCCGGTTTTTCGGCTTGTCCGGCAGGCTTTGCGCTTGCCTGTGTTGCGCTGATCAGTTGATTCAGTTCTTCAATCTCTTTTTCGACGTCAATTCTCGGGAAAATGATATTGCCTTTGTGTACGGTGACGTTTTTCGGCAGTGTTCCGAAGGTGGCAACGGTATCGTACGCTACGGCGTTTTCATCGGCGCCGATCTGTTCCCAGACCAGCGGCATTGTAGAGGGCATAAAGGCAGACAGCAGCGTGGAGACAATACGAATGGTTTCCAGCAGATTATACAGCACACAGGCAAGGCGGGGCTTGTTGCTTTCGTCCTTTGCCAATACCCATGGCATCGTTTCGTCGATATATTTATTGGCACGGGATACCACGTTGAAGATTTCTTCCAGTGCCTTATTCAGACGGGTGGAATCTACATATTCATCGGTTTTGTCGCTGAGAGAGACTGCCAGAGCAATCAGTTCGTCATCAAATTCGCCGCTCTGCTGTGTTTCGGGAAGTGTACCGCCAAAGTATTTTTCAACCATGGCAACAGTGCGGGACACAAGGTTGCCCAGACCGTTGGCAAGGTCGGTGTTGATACGGTTAATCATGATCTCGTTGGAGAAGGAGCTGTCTGAACCCAGCGCCATTTCTCTGAGGATATGATAACGGATCGTGTCTGCGCCGTAACGCTGACCAAGCATGAAGGGGTCTACTACGTTGCCCAGGGATTTTCCCATTTTTTTACCGTCAAAGGTGATCCACCCATGCACGGCAAGGTGCTTTGGCAGAGGCTGCTCGAGCGCCATCAGCATAGCGGGCCAGATGATGGCGTGAAAACGCATGATGTCTTTGGCAACCATGTGAACGTCGGCAGGCCAGTAGGTGCTGTAATCATTATACTTGTCGTTGTCGTAGCCCAATGCTGTAATATAGTTGGACAAAGCGTCAATCCAGACATAGACAACATGGTTGGTATCAAAGGTTACGGGAATACCCCATTTGAAGCTGGTTCTCGAAACGCACAGATCGGCAAGTCCGGGCTTGATGAAGTTGTTGACCAGCTCAACGGCTCTTGTCTTCGGACGAAGATAATCCGTTTCCGTCAGGAGTTTTTCAATTCTGTCGGCAAAGGGCGACATTTTGAAGAAATAGGCTTCTTCTGCGGCTTCCACAACAGGTCTGCCGCAGTCCGGACATTTTCCGTCCACAAGCTGTGACTCTGTCCAGAAGCTTTCGCAGGGTGTACAGTATTTTCCTTTGTATTCTCCCTTATAAATATAGCCCTTATCGTACAGATCCTTGAAAATTTTCTGTACAGACTGGATATGATAGTCGTCTGTTGTACGGATATAGCGGTCATAGCTGATATTCATATACTGCCAAAGAGCTTTGAACTTTTCAACGATTTTATCGACGTATTCCTTGGGTGTTACGCCGGCTTCGGTTGCTTTTTGCTCGATCTTCTGACCGTGTTCGTCCGTACCTGTCAGGAACATCACATCATAGCCCTGCATTCTTTTGTATCTTGCGATAGAGTCGCAGGCTGCCGTTGTATAGCAGTGTCCGATATGGGGATTGCCGGAAGGATAGTAAATAGGTGTGGTAATATAATATTTTTCTCCGATATGCTTATGCATGATATTAATGCCTCCTGTTAGTTATTCTCAGACGGTTTCGTCCGTTTTGATCAAGTAGATCTTATCGTGCATTTCAAAACCTGCTTTTTTGAAGAGCGACATGGCGGCAGCGTTTTTGATATGCGTATACAGCACGGGCTTTTTGTCACAGGCCAAGATACGGTTGATGATATAGCAGCACATCTGATAGCCGATTCCCTGTTTTCTGTCCTGTGCCAGAACAGCAATGGACTTGATACGGATATAGTGATCGGTATGGCCGCCGATGACGGCGTTAGCCAGCATTTTGCCGTTTTTGACATAGGCGTAAAGCTGCATATCCAGATATTCCCTGACCTTTCGTTCGAACTTGTCGTGCCAGTGGAACTCATCACGGCAAGCCTGATAAAACTCCGTTACCAGACGGACATGTTCAGGATTGTTTTTGTCAACATGGATAATGGTTTCGCCGTCATGTGTTTCGGTTATTTCTCCGCCGTTGTAAACAAATGCGGCAAGAGACAGCTCATCTTTGACAACGTAGCCGTATTCGCTGGAAGCAATGGCATAAAGATCTGAAAAATTGTCGGATACTTCATGCTTGAGATAAATTTCGGGCTTGGAAATGTTGGTATCCCGCAGAAAGCGGCAGATATCAATCAGTTTTGACGTATCCGCTTTAATGGCGGATGAGGTCCAGATCCAGACCCTGTTGCCGTGGTGCGGCAAAACGATTACGGCGTTTTTATGGTCACTGTATATATCGTGGTCATTGGTAAAACGAGATGATTCAATGTAGTTGAAAAGCAGAGCATCACTCTGATACTCGTTTCCGTTGAAAATCACATCGTCACCGTTGATTCTTTCAAATAGAGTCCCCATAATCAATTCCCCCATTCGATGGTTGATACAGGCTGATGTTGTCAGTCTATTACATCATTGTACCCCAATTTGCTGATAATTTCAATATCGAATTTTGGTTTTTTGGGCATTTGGCAGAGTCTGTTTTATAAAATAGCAGCGTCAAGACATTTATTACAAAAAACGCCGTACGGGAAGGTACAGCGTGTCGGGTAAAACGGTGTGGCCGGCATCAGCCATACAGCTTGACATCCCCGGGATAAACAGCGGCAATATCTTCCGGATCAATACTGACCGGTGTACTGTCATCTCCTTCGGTCATCAGCCAATAGTGCTTTTCCGTAACGATAGAATCCTCACCGATGGTGTTCACACCGGCAGGAATGCCCCATGTCTGTTAGCGGGTGCCGTCCTTTATCTCTATGGTGACAGAATCGAACAGGCTGCGATGCAGAAGACTCTCTGCTTTACTGTAGGCATGACTGCGGGCTTTGAAGCTGATGGTGAGGGGGTCGGCTTCCAGCGATTCAAGCGTAAAGGATACGGAGTCGTACATATACTCTGATGGGTCATATATACGCAGACAACAAGCGGTCGGGTGCATTTTTCATCAAAATATTTTTGTCGACCGGGGGTGTGTGCATATTGACCGGACGGATAAGGTGAAAGCGTCAGGTGTCCGGTTACATTTGGTATTTTACACCTGCCCGGGACATTTGCGGTATGGTTATTGTTTTTTTTCAGACAATCGTGTATAATGAATGAGAATAAAAATGATTGGGAAGAGGGAGCGTATGGTTTCGGAAATTCTGACAGTGACAAACAGCGTGGGACTTCATCTTCGTCCGGCTGCGGTTTTTGCCGAGGCAATGCAGCAGTTCGAATGTAAAGTAACAATTTTCTTTAATGAAAGTGAGATAAACGCCAAAAGCGTCATCAATATTATGGCGGCAGGGATTGGCTGCGGCGCGGAGATTGAAGTGCAGTGTGAAGGACCCGACGAAAAAGAGGCTCTGAAAAAAGCCGCAGAGCTGATTTACGGCGGTCTGGAAGAATGATACTGCGGCGGTTTCTGCTTTATATTTCCATAAGGGAATTATAATCAATAAAACGGCAGTATAATAGGTTGTATTACAAGAAAACAGATAGATTCCCTTTATGCAGGGGCTGAAGGGAAAAGCAGCGGAGGACGGTTTGCTGCTTTCAGAAAGGAAGGGACAGCCGAATGATAAGAATCGGATTGGATATCGGCTCTACAACAGTAAAATGTACCGCTTTAGACGACAATCATCAACTGATTTACCAGGTTTATGAACGGCATTATTCTCAGATTACCGAAAAGATTTCGGAGCTGCTCAGAAGGCTTCGTAAGGAATTGCCCGAAGCGGACAATGCGCTGATTGCAATGTCCGGCTCTGCCGGCATGGGTGTGGCAGACGCCTGCGGAATAGACTTTGTGCAGGAGGTTTATGCTACCCGTGTGGCGGCTAAAACCTTTATTCCCGAAACGGACGTTATTATCGAGCTGGGCGGAGAAGACGCTAAAATTCTGTTTCTTTCCGGCGGTATGGAAGTCCGGATGAACGGTTCCTGCGCCGGCGGTACGGGTGCTTTCATTGATCAGATGGCAACCTTGCTCAACGTACCGATCGAGTCTTTGAATGATCTTGCCGCGCAGCATGAAAAAACCTATACCATTGCCTCAAGGTGCGGCGTGTTCGCCAAAACGGATATTCAGCCTTTGCTGAATCAGGGTGCTAAAAAAGAAGATATTGCCGCCAGTATTTTCGGTGCCGTTGTCAATCAAACGATTGCCGGTCTGGCGCAGGGAAGGGAAATCAAGGGCAACGTCGTTTATTTGGGCGGTCCGCTGACATTTATTCCGGAGCTTCGCAAAAGCTTTGACAAATCACTGAAAACAACAGGTCTTTGTCCCGAAAACTCGCTGTACTATGTTTCGATGGGTGCAGCGCTTTGTGCCGGCAAAACCGTTGATCTGGATCAGACGATTGAGAAAATATCCGTTTACAGAGGCTCCGGCAACTTTGCTTTTAACAAGCCGCTGTTCAGGTCGCAGGAGGAACTGGACGCCTTTCGTGAGCGTCATGCAAAGGCTACGATCCGCCGTGGTGAGCTGAAGGATTACAGCGGCAGGGTGTACGTCGGCATAGACGCCGGCTCTACCACCGTTAAGGGCGTTGTAACGGCTAAGGACGGCACGCTGCTTTATTCTGAATATCTCCCTAACAGCGGTAATCCTGTGCCGATTGTTAAGGGTTTTCTGGAACATATTTATGAGATTAACCCCAAGGTGCGTATTGCAGGCTCGGCTGTGACGGGCTATGGCGAAGAAATTATCAAAAATGCCTTTAGCGTCGATATCGGCATCGTGGAAACCATTGCACACATGACGGCTGCCAAAAGCTTTATGCCGGACGTGGAGTTTATCATTGACATCGGCGGTCAGGATATCAAGTGCTTTAAGATCAGAAACGGCGCCATTGACAACATCTTCCTGAACGAAGCCTGTTCTTCCGGCTGCGGCTCTTTTTTACAGACCTTTGCCAATGCTCTCGGCTACAGCTCGGAAGAGTTTTCCCGTATGGGTCTGCTTGCCAGACAGCCGGTTGACCTTGGCTCAAGATGCACCGTATTTATGAACTCGTCTGTCAAGCAGGCGCAGAAGGACGGCGCTACCATCGAAGATATTTCGGCGGGACTGTGTCTGAGCGTCGTTAAAAATGCGCTTTATAAAGTTATCCGTGTGGCAAGCCCTTCCGAACTGGGTAAGAAAATTGTTGTGCAGGGCGGCACGTTCCTGAACGACGCCGTATTGCGTGCGTTTGAACAGGAGATGGGAACGAATGTTGTCCGTCCGGAAATATCCGGTCTGATGGGCGCTTACGGAGCGGCTCTTTATGCCAGGGAAAAATGCAGCGCCAAACGCCCCTCCACGATTCTTAACGTGCAGCAGTTAAAAGACTTCAGGCATGAGATACGTTCCGTCAATTGCGGCGGCTGCAGCAACAACTGCCGCCTGACAGTCAATACCTTTAGCGACGGAAGAAAATTTATTGCCGGTAACCGCTGCGAAAAACCTGTTACAAAAAAATCCCCGGATGACAGTATGAATATCTATCAGTTTAAGCTCAGGCTTCTGCAAAGCTATGTGCCCAGACCCGGTAAAAGAGGTAAAATCGGTATTCCTCTGGGGCTGAATATGTTTGAATTGCTTCCTTTCTGGCATACCTTCCTTACCAGACTTCAGTTTGAAGTGGTTACCTCGCCGTTCTCGAACCGTAAGCTGTATCTGAACGGTCAGCAGACCATTCCTTCGGATACCGTATGCTTCCCTGCAAAACTGATTCACGGTCATATTCAGTGGTTGCTGGACAACGGAATCAAAGATATTTTCTACCCCTGTATGTCCTATAACTTTGACGAGAAACTGGGCGATAACCATTATAACTGTCCGGTTGTTGCCTATTATCCCGAGGTGATTGCCGCTAACGTCAGCGAGATAGCCAATGTCAGGTTTTTCCACGAGTTTGTCGGTATTCACCGCCCGAAGGATTTCCCTAAAAAAATCTGTGCAGAGCTGCAAAAGTTTTATCCCGACATTACGCTTAAAGAAGTGAAAGAGGCTGCAAAGGCGGCTTATCAGGAATATGAGGACTATATGGACCGTGTCCGTCAGTTCGGCAAAGAAGTGATTAAAAAGGCCCGCGCCGAAAAGAAACGCATTATTGTTCTTGCCGGCAGACCCTATCATGCCGATCCGGAGATCAATCACGGTATTGACAAGCTGATCACAGGCTTTGACGTGGCAATTGTGTCAGAAGACGTGGTCAGTGTGTATGAACACCGCCGTACAACCGGAGTTCTGAATCAGTGGACCTACCATTCCCGTATGTATGCTGCGGCAGAATACGTCAGCCGTCAGCCGGATATGAATCTGGTTCAGCTTGTGTCGTTTGGCTGCGGCGTTGACGCCATCACGACAGACGAAGTTCGTGCTATTCTGGAGCGGCACAACAAGATTTATACACAGATTAAAATTGACGAGATTACGAACCTCGGCGCTGTCAAGATCCGTCTGCGCTCTCTGCTGGCAGCCCTCTGATGTTCCTTTGTACGAGCCCGTCAAACTGCCGGACGGCAGTTTGACGGTGTCAGATTTCATTATTTTAGAATAAGAAGTGATTATATGGCAAAATTAGAATATGATAAGGACGGCAGATTGCTGTTTACCAAGGAAATGAAAAAGGAATATACGATTTTGTTTCCGATGATGGCGAAGATTCATTTCAATCTGATGAAGAACATCTTTGCAAAATTTGGTTACAAGGTAGAGCTGCTGGAAACAGAAGGTCCCGAAATAGCGCAGGTGGGACTGAAATATGTGCATAACGATACCTGCTATCCGGCGATTCTGACGATCGGGCAGTTGATCCATGCCGTACAAAGCGGAAAGTATGACGTTGATAAGATTGCCCTGCTGCTGACGCAGACAGGCGGCGGCTGCAGAGCCTCCAACTATATCCATCTGCTGCGAAAGGCACTGGTCAAGGCGGGCTACGAGAAAATTCCGGTTATTTCTCTGAATATGTCCGGTATGGAAAAAAATCCCGGCTTTCAGATTACTCTGCCGCTACTGCGCAGAATTGCCGCTGCGGGTCTTTACGGCGATATGATTATGAGCCTGTCCAATCAGGTCAGACCCTACGAGGTTAACAAGGGCGATACTGACGCTATGATTGAAAAATGGACAAAACGGCTGACGGTGGTGCTTTCCGACGGCTACGGTTTTACCCGTAAGGAACTGAACAAGTATCTGGATCGTATTGCTGCCGATTTTGCTGCCATTAAAGTGGAAAAAACCCCGAAGATCAAAGTAGGAATTGTCGGAGAAATCTATGTTAAATACGCCAGCCTCGGCAATAATAACTTAGAGGGCTTTTTGCACGAACAGGACTGCGAGGTTAACCTTCCGGGTATTTTAGGCTTTGCCATGTTCAAGGTTGATAACCGTATGGAAGATTATAAGCTCTATGGCGGCAGCAAGGCAAAGTATCTTGCCGTGAAGGCGCTGATGGATTTTCTGACGGATTATGAAACCCTGGTGATCGAGAATCAGGTGAAGCACGGGTTCCGTCCGATTACCCGTTATCAGCATACCAAAGAACTGGTAAAGGGTGTAGTGGGCTACGGCAGTAAAATGGGCGAGGGCTGGCTGCTGACCGGCGAAATGCTGGAACTGATTGAGAGCGGCTTCGAAAATATAGTATGTACCCAACCCTTTGGCTGTTTGCCGAACCATATCAACGGCAAGGGAATGATCCGCAAGATCAAGCAGATTGATGAAAGAGCCAATATCGTTACGATCGACTATGACCCCGGTGCGCCCCGTGTTAATCAGGAAAACAGAATCAAGCTGATGCTGGCGGTTGCCAGAGAAAAGCTTGATGAACAGCTCGCTGAAAAGCAGCAGCCTTCCGTGCAGGATGCAAACAGTGCAGATGCAGCCCGGCAATAACAGGACAGAATGAGTAAAAGGGGACAAATGACATGAAAAAGTGGGAGAAGCTTCCCCCGCAGTTTCAGAATGAAGCTGTAAAACCGTATTATGATATTCTTGCACATAAAACCGGCAGTCTGATTGTCAAACGGTTTTTTGACATTCTGACAGCTTTGATACTGACGGTTATTTGTCTGCCTTTTATGCTGATCATTGCGGTGTGGATCAAGTGCGATTCGAAAGGAAGCGTGTTTTTTCTGCAAAAGCGTGTGACAAAATACGGCAGACCCTTCCGCATTGTGAAGTTTCGTACCATGGTCTCCGACGCCGAAAAACAGGGAACGCAGGTCACGGTGAAAAATGACAGCCGTGTGACCGGTGCCGGCAGATTTTTGCGGAAATGTCGTCTGGACGAACTGCCGCAGCTTTTTAATGTGCTGAAGGGCGACATGACCTTTGTGGGAACAAGACCCGAAGTGCCGAAATATGTGGACGGTTATACAGACGAGATGTATGCTACCCTTCTGATGCCTGCGGGTATTACTTCTCTGGCAAGTATTCAATTCAAAGATGAAGAAAAGCTTCTCAGCGGTGCCGACAATACCGACGAGGTATATCTTCATACTGTTCTTCCGCAAAAAATGGCATATAATTTAGAGTATATTAAAAAATTCAATTTCTTTTATGATATCAAGCTGATGTTCATGACTTTTTTTGCGGTGATATAACCAATCACCGATGTCCCCCGGGTCTCGCCTGCCGACTCGGTCGGTGCTTCTGCTTCGCAGAGGTGTCCACTGGACACCCGCACCCTCTTAGGCGGCGGGTGCCATTCGGGGTTTCAGTGGGGGGTATAATCCCCCACTGAAATCCCGAGGAGCTAAAGCTCCTGCGGTGAGGTTGCCTCGTCGCAGCCGATGTTAAGCGAGCTTGCATCGGGCTTTGCTCCGAGTTAAACCGGATCGGACAGCCGGGTTTCAGCCTGCTTTTCGGGCTGTCAACCTATTACACAAGGAGACGTTTATATGAAGCCAAAAGCAAGAAACGGCAAAGTGGATCTTCTGAAATTCATCTTTTCCATTGCCGTCATCATTTTTCATTTTGACAACGCTGTCAATTATCAGAACGAAATATTTACAAAAGGCTATATCGGCGTAGAGTTTTTCTTTGTAACTTCGGGCTTTTTATTCGCAAAATCGCTTTCAAAGGTAACTTACCAAAAAGAAACGCTGATTTCCTCCGGTGTTGCTTTTATGAAAAAGAAGTATCTGTCATTTTTCCCCTACCATTTCTTTTTCTTTGCAGCGACTTTTATCTATTGTATTGTCAAGTATCACTGGGCATTCAACAAAGCATTCACACAGTTGTTGAATTCCATTCCGGATTTTCTGATGCTGCGAATGAACGGCATCAGCAATCTGGCGCTTTTGGGACATGAATGGTACATTTCTGCCATGCTGATCGTCATGTTCATCTTCACGCCTCTTGCCATCAAGTACCGCAAAGCATTCCTGCATTATCTCTGTCCGATCCTGTGTATAGGACTGCTGGGCTTTTTGTATCAGCAGAAGCAGGACCTTAACTTTGTATCCCAGTGGACAGGCTTCTGTCAGGCAGGCATTCTGCGGGCTGCTGCAGAATTAGCGCTTGGCTGCGTATGCTATACCGTTTACGAAAGCGGTTTTCTGAATAAAATTCCGAAAGCAGTCCTGCTCATTGCAGAGCTTGGTTTATATGCGCTGATTCTCCTTTATGCTTCCCATCATTTCACGAAACTGAACGATTATACCATTCTGTTCTTGACAGCACCTGCCGTTCTGATATCCTTTACAGACAAGGCTTCCGTTGGATTTTTGAACAATCGCTTTGTTTATTTTTTAGGGAAGATCAGTTTTCCGGTTTATCTGTCACAGATCTTTGTCCGTCAGATAATCGCACCGATTCCCTTTGATTCTTACGCTCTGCACACGACTGTCTATGTTGCCGCCGTACTGATTGTTTCATGGATCTGTATGCTGGTAATGGACAACCTTCAAAAACTGCTTCGTTATCTGCGTTCCAGAAAGCAAGCGGTTTCATAATAAAACAATACCGGCGCCCTTGCTGATGAAACAAGGCGCCGGTTTATTATTTATTCGGACAGCAGTTCTCTGATGCGGTCAAATCTGTCGGAAAGATAAAGGTAACCAAACAGAGCCTCCAGACCCGTAGCCGTATGATAATCGGCAGGCGCTGCATTCTTTGGTGTGTGAGAGGTATGAGCATTGCGCCCTCTGCGAAAGATATCCGCTTCCTCTTCAGTCAGCAGCGCTTCAATTCTGTTATACAGCGCAGCCTGCGCTTCACATCGAACCCGCTCTACCTTGAGCTTGTTCAGCTCTTTGACAGGACGATTGGCTGAACAGACAATTTCTTCCCGTACATAAAGGTCAAAAACACCGTCTCCCACAAACGCCAGCGTCAAAGGACTGAGCTGCTTGGGATCACAATCAAATAATGTCAGTCTTGCCAATTTGCCGTCCTCCGTTATTCTACAAAATCAAATTCTATGTCGTACATACTGACAGTATCGCCTTCTTTAATGCCGGCTTCCTTCAATGCGTCAATCACACCGGAAGATATCAGCACCCTCTGGAAATACTGTAGTGATTCGGAATCGTCAAAATTGATGGTGCGAAGTACACGCAGCAGCCATTCGCATTCAACAAAGAATATGCCATCCTGCTTTGTCACCTTCACTTCCTGTCTGCCAATTTCCTCCTCAGCGATCATCGGTGCTTCCTCACGCTCATATTTGGTAATCGGTGGCAGCTTGGAGAGCTGTTCCTGAATCGCTTTCAAAAGCGGTTCTGTCTGATAAGCGATTGCCGCCATAATCGGAAAGAACTGATACCCCTGCGCTTCAATATAGCGGCGAAAATCTTCTACGGTTTCATCGTCTGTCAGATCACACTTATTGGCTGCCACAATCATCGGTCTTTCAGCAAGCTCCGGATTGAACTTTTTCAATTCATTATTGATCGTTTCAAAATCCTGCTTCGGGTCACGGCCCTCGCTGCCGGACACGTCAACAATATGCAGCAGCAGCCGACATCTTTCCACATGACGCAGAAACTGATGTCCCAGACCCAGTCCGTCATGTGCGCCCTCAATCAATCCGGGAATATCCGCCATCACAAAGGAAGATTCCTCACCCATTCGCACAACACCAAGCACGGGCGTAATTGTGGTAAAGTGATAGTTTGCAATGATTGGTTTTGCCTCACTGACAACAGAGATCAGGGTGGATTTTCCCACATTAGGATAACCTACAATACCCACGTCAGCCAGCAGCTTCAATTCCAACTGTACTTCATAGCTTTCTCCGGGCATACCGGGTTTTGCAAAACGAGGCGTTTGTCTTGTAGGCGTAGCAAAATGCGTATTGCCGAAACCGCCTTTGCCGCCCTTAGCCACAATCACTGGCTCGCTGTCAGACAAATCGGCAAGAATCCTTCCGCTTTCGGCTTCTTTGACTACAGTACCCTTCGGCACACGAATGATCAGATCGTCGGCTTTTTTACCGTTACACCGTCCGCCCCTTCCATTCTCTCCCTTTTGCGCCGTATACTTTCTTTTGTAGCGAAAATCCGCCAGCGTAGACAAATTCGTATCTGCCACAAAAACGATATTGCCTCCTCTGCCGCCGTCACCGCCGTCAGGACCACCGGACGCTACATATTTTTCTCTGTGAAAGGTCACGGCTCCGTCACCGCCGTCACCTGCTTTTATACTTATTTTCGCAATATCTACAAACATTCTCTCCAACCTCCTTTTTGTCAGGGTCTTGCCCTGAAACCCGCCTTTTGTCAGGGCCTTGCCCTGAAACCCGCCTTTTGTCAGGGCCTTGCCCTGACAACCCACCAAGGGGCTCCTTGCCCCTTGGAACCCTCGGCAGGGAACCAGTTCCCTGCACCCGGATTTTTGTATGTTTATTGGCACAGCGCCGCTGATATCCCGTGTCCGACGGCTCTGCCGGATCTTAACCAACCAATTCCGGTACACAGACAGTTTTTCATACAGGCTCCGTACAGCCAGTCAAAAAAGCACAAGTGAGTCGGTCACTAAGCCGTTAAGCCCAAAGATTTCTTTGATTGCTTTTTGTCTGTATCCGGTCATCTTTTACAGGAATTTGTTTTGACAAAAGCCGAAGCTTCTTGTAAAAGATATACGCTCGAAAAACACTTTCCGGCAAAAGGGGTATCCGGTAAAACATCACCCTGTTATAGCTGCAGTACCCCTTTGCAAGCAGGAAAAAACAGCCTGATCTATACCGAAGCCAGAGTCTTCCGTCTTACTTTGGGTCAGCAAAGAAATACCTTGCAAAAACTATGCGGCAAACCTTTCATCAGCAAAGAACAGACGCTCCAAAGTAATGGCAAGCAGCTTCCTGAAAAGCGTTTCATACAGAAACTGCTGCCCCGTCTTTACAGCCTTTAGTATTGCCGCAAAGAAAAAGAGCTCCGACTTTGTGCCGAAGCTCCGCTTGTCAAAGTGTATTACTGCTCTGTGGCGTAAACAGAAACCTGCTTGCGGTCACGGCCTAAGCGTTCGAACTTAACAACACCGTCGATCTTAGCGAACAGGCTGTCATCAGAGCCACGGCCAACATTGTTGCCGGGATGAATGTGTGTTCCACGCTGCTTTACCAGAATATTGCCGGCAAGAACAAACTGACCGTCAGCACGCTTTGTACCAAGACGCTTGGATTCGGAATCACGGCCGTTCTTTGTAGAACCGCCTCCCTTTTTATGAGCAAACAACTGAACATTGATTCTAAGCATTACCTTACACCTCCGTAGTTTTAACCGTTAAATATTGTGGATACTGCTCCTCCGTATTCAAAAGATGGAGCCTTAGTCCTTCCAGAAGTTCTTTACATTTTTCTGCATCTTTTCTGCCGATCCGGAACATCATATCGC
Source organism: Acutalibacteraceae bacterium (assembly GCA_045221175.1). Classification (GTDB taxonomy): domain Bacteria; phylum Bacillota; class Clostridia; order Oscillospirales; family Acutalibacteraceae; genus UBA1213. The sequence goes on from JBGUWM010000200.1 coordinate 13,937, forward strand.
CCTCATCAGCCTCTGCCTGTGCCTCTACTCCCATCACTTCCGTAATGGTATTGGCTGTCATATATGCAGCCGAAGAAACGAACGCACAAACAATGTCTTTTCCGGACTCTTCATATCCTGCATGACCACTGATATGATATCCTAACAGTTGGTTTCCCGACGCAAAAAAAACCGCTCTGATCATTATGCCTCGATAGACTCGATCTGAACCTTGGTGTAGAACTGTCTGTGACCCATCTTGCGCTTTTCGCTCTTTTTGGGCTTATAGGTAAAGACAGTGATCTTCTTACCCTTACCGGTCTTGATAACCTTACCGGTTACCTTTGCTCCGTCAACATAAGGAGCACCTACTTTGAATCCGTCGTCAGTGCTGACAGCAACTACCTTGAACTCAACAGTAGCGTCATTTTCAGCTTCAAGCTTTTCTACGAATACAACATCACCGTTAGCAACCTTGTACTGCTTTCCGCCTGTTTCAATAACTGCGTACATATTGGCACCTACCTGTTTATTAAACTCGCTACACCGGGCGGAGCATTTGCTCACTTGTCATGCCCGCAGTATGCGGCCTTATTATAATAGCATATCCTAACAGCCTTGTCAAGCACCGAAATGCAGAAAATATGCCCGAAACCGTGTCTGTATAACGGTTTGACGGACATTCATTTCCAATCCGCAAAGCTCCTCAGAATTTTTTTAGAAAAATAAGCCTTGTTTTTTTGGAAAGTGTATGATACAATAAATCTGTTATAAATAACTGTCCGTAGCACAGTTGGATAATGCATCAGACTCCGACTCTGAAGATCGAGGGTTCGACTCCCTCCGGGCAGGCTGAAAAGCCCCGTCACTATTGTGGCGGGGCTTGATTTTTATCTGACGATTGCCCTGTTTGCGGGGCTTGAATCTAATCTGACACATTCCCGGTTTTCAGATTTTCAGTTTCCATTCGTTCCGCTTTACAGAACCATTCCGCTCTGCCAAACGCATTTGAAGCGGATTCCGGCGTTGTATATCACAGCATCCGTCAAAAGCCGGAAAATGCAAGATAAAAATCGAAGGGAAGTCAATATGCCAATAGAAGCGTATCTTTTGAGGATTCTGTATTGATGCAATTGATTCCTTTTGTTTTGCATGACCCGGTCAAGGGATTTTTACCGGAACAATTGAATTTATCAGCGCATTGATAATAAAGAAAACGGAATGGCAGTCGGAAGCACCGTTACTGCGGCGGTATGCAGTGCGAACGAACCGACAAAGCACCCGGATATTTCCAATCTTTTACTTGCCAAGGAACATAAAACTGTGATATGATCATGCCATAGAGATTATGACAAAGAGGTCAACGGTATGAAAAACAAACTCATCTCCGTACGTTCCTCCTTCAGCAAAGGAAGATCGTCCGACAAAAACAACCGGATCATGAATGCAGCAGAGATACAAAGCCGCAAAAACAATCTTTCCGGCTGGCGGACAGCCATTATCCTGATTCCCCTGTTGATCGTTCTGCTGATAGCCGTTATTACAGTTCTGTTTGTCATCAGATACAATTCTGTCAAAAAAGAAGCCGCCGTAACGGAACCGTCTTATGAACATCTTTCTGTTCTGTCGGCAGAAAACAGCCAAAAAATGCTGATGCTGGTTTCTCCGAAAACGCCGCTGCCTGCCGACTATCCTCTGAAGTTGGCGAACTATCGGAACATCAGGGTCGATGAGCTGATTGTCAGTGATCTTGACGAGATGATGAAAAGCGCCGAAGCAAAGGGTATCCATCTGCAGCTTGCAGAAGGCTATCTTTCTGCAGAGGAACAGAACGAACGGTACGAAGACGAGGTGAGGCGGCTGATGGCAAGAGAAGGCAAAACAGCCATCAGAGCTGCCGAAGAAGCAGAACTGACCGCTCCTAAAAGCAATCATGCCGACGCCTGTACAGGACTTTCGGTACGGTTTCAGTCCGACAGCGATACAGATTTCACCGAATCGGAAGACTATTACTGGCTGATCACCAACGCCTACCGCTACGGCTTTATACTGCGCTATCCCGATAACAAGCAAAAATTCACCGAGCATCATGCCGACCCCTGTCTGTTCCGCTATGTAGGAAAGAACAATGCCGCAAAGCTTGTCACGCTGGATATGTGCCTGGACGAATACCTGATTTATCTGGACGCCCGATGACCAAAGGAAGCGATATATTATGCAGGATTTTACCGAAAAATATACCCATGACAAAGACAATCGTCTGCTGCTCAGGCATATCAACGACCTGATCCGCCTTTCTCAAAAAGAATACTCCGTTACCTACTCTGCTTTTCTGGATCCTGCACAGCAGGCTTTGGTACTCTCTGTGGAAGAATTCAGAGGCTCAATCAGTATGGACGGCGGATATGAAGACGCCGAACGGCGCCTTTGCAGAATCAGAACAGATGAATACAATACCGACAGCGGTTTGCCTGTTGTACTCTTTACCGCCAGAGCAGGCATGAAAGACGCCCTGCTCTCTCACAGAGACGTTCTCGGCTCTCTGATGGGGCTTGGAATCCGCCGTGAAACGATTGGTGATATTCTGCCTGACGGCAGTCAGCCGCAGTTCTTTTGTCTGTCAGAGATTGCCGGCTTTATCGAACTGAACCTGACAAAAATAGGCAGACAGTCTGTCACACTCACAAGAAGCTCAACCGTCAACCTGCCCGAGCAGGCTTATGAAAACAAAACCGTCAACGTCAGTTCCCTGCGGTTAGACAGTGTATGCGCCGAAGCCTTTGGACTGTCACGCACCAAGGCTGCCGAATGTATCCGCAAAGGATTGGCTGCTTTGAACTGGATTGTCTGTACAGATCCTTCTCACGAAGTCAAAAGCGGCGACAAAATATCTCTCCGTGGAAAAGGAAAGGCTGAAGTCGGAGACGTTTCGGGTATCAGCAAAAAAGGACGGTTGTTTTTGGAGATCCGAAAAAAAATATAACAGACGTCTATGCTTCCCGAATCTCACTATTCGGTCCGGTCGGTGCTTTCCGCATGGCAGAGGTGTCCGCCGGACAACCCCACTCTCTAAAAGCTATGAAACATACGTCCATCGTCAGTGGTTTATATTTCCCACACCGATGTCTGTTGACAACGACTCGCTCCAATCAAGCGAGTTCGTTGGAGCGAGTTCCTTGTATAAAACTATCATCACTGTTCATTTACATAGTCGCCGCCTGTCAGCATCTCCACATCATGTTGAAAAAGTCTGTCCGAAAGGGCAGGCTTATTTTATTTCAAGTGGTAAAATGCATTCTTGTCAACCGTTTTCACCTCGTGTCATCGTTTCATCAGTCGGAGAACCTGATCAGACGCTGAACCGACAGTCTTGCAGAGAATGCGTCAGCCTCTCATTCCTCTCATTTCTCTCAGGCTTTTTTAACTCGGAGCAAAGCCCGATGTAAGCTCGCTTAACATCGGCTGCATTGATCCAACCTCACCGCAGGAGCTTTAGCTCCTC
>JBGUWM010000201.1:0-4081 GCA_045221175.1 Acutalibacteraceae bacterium
GTGAGCGTTAGCGAACGTCAGCGGACTCGTCCTGTGCGGTCACGCACCCGGCAGGCGAGACCCGGGGGACATCGGTGATTGGTTATATTCGTAAAAAAACAGACAGAACGCCAATAGGCGCTCTGTCTGTTTTTATGGAGTGAATTTTGAACTTGCTATTACTTCTTTTTGGCAGCCTTAACAATCAGTGTCAGCGTTAAAGCAGCAGCGGCAGCACCGGCAACGCCGATCAAAGCCTTTTTCTTAAGCTGATCTCTTCTTTCCTGTTCTCTCAGTTCAGCAATAATATCATCGTCCAGAACGATATCTTCGTTTTCGATTGCAATAACATCATCGTCATTGTCAGCTTCGGTGTCATCGGCAACTTCCACTTCGACATCTTTGCCCCAGTGAGCATATTTATCCTTGATTTTCTGAACAATCTTGGTAACAAGCGCAAACAGATTCTTATCTTCTTCGGTTTCCTCAGTACAAGCATCACAGGCAGTTTCTTCCTGTACTTCATCAGCAACAGGAGCAGCTTCCTCGGCAGCATCTTCCTTAACCTCAGCAGCAGTTTCCTCAGCAGCTTCTTCTGCTTCTTCCACAACAGTTTCAACAGCTTCTTCAGCAGCTTCGGCAACAGCTTCAGCGGCCTCTTCTGCTTTTTCGACAACTTCTTCTGCATTTACCTCAGCAACAGCTTCGGTTTCAGAGATCTGATTCTTTTTAGCCATGATTTTTTACTCCTTTACTATATAATGCGTAATGATAATAAAGTCATTCTATCATATTTGTATAAATAAGTCAACCTGCAAAATGCCGAAATTGTACAATATTTGCAAGTTGACAGAATAATGACGGTGTTATTTGAGTGCATCAATGGCAGCCTGAATCATCGTGATTTTTTCAGCCAGTCGTGCGGCATTGGCGCGAACTTCATTAATGACTTTTTCAGGAGCTTTAGAAACAAATCCCTGATTGCTCAGTTTTTTCTCGTTGAAGGCAAGGTCCTTTTGTGCAGTTTCCAGTTCTTTGTTGAGTCTTTGGAGTTCTGCCTGCTTATCAACCAGTTCGTCCATAGGAATGTAGATTTTTGCGTCGGCAGTAACGATCGTAACAGCTCCGTCCACAGAGAAGCTGTCTGCTACATGAATATCGCTTGCGCTTGCCAGTCTGCTGAAGAAGAGCTTGCCGTTTTCAAAGGGCTGCTGCTCCTTAGCGGCGATATATACCTGAGCCTTTCGTGAAGGGGGAACGTTCATCTCCGCCCTGCGAATACGAATCGCCTTAATGGCGTCCATGACCATCGTCATTTCTTTTGCAGCGGCAGGATAGTGATTTTGTTCGGTATAAACAGGGAAATCCTGCAGCATAATGGTTTCTCCCTCATGGGGAAGTGACTGCCAAAGTTCTTCTGTAATGAAGGGCATAAAGGGGTGCAGCAGCTTGAGTGCTTTGTCCAGCACCCAAACGAGAACCTGTCGTGCATTCTGAGCGTCTTCGTTGTTTTGCTGCAGACGGGTCTTTGTCAGCTCAATGTACCAATCGCAGAAGCAATCCCAGATAAAGTCATAAAGCTTCTGTACGGCAATGCCGAGTTCATATTTTTCAAGATTATCGGTAACTTCCTTTGTGACGTCGTTCAGAGTGGAAATAATCCATTTATCCTCAGTGGTAAGTTCAGCAGGAAGTTCGTTTTTAACGTCGTGACCGTCGATATTCATACGAATGAAGCGAGCGGCGTTCCACAGCTTATTGGCAAAGTTACGGCTGGCAGTGATTTTTTCTTCAGAATAACGCATATCGTTACCGGGAGCATTGCCTGTCACCAGTGTCAGACGAAGCGCATCAGCGCCGTACTGATCAATAATCTCCAGCGGATCAATACCGTTGCCGAGGGATTTACTCATTTTTCTGCCCAGAGCGTCACGCACAAGACCGTGAATCAGGACGGTGCCAAAGGGAGCTTTTCCGGTGTGTTCAATACCGCTGAACATCATACGCATAACCCAGAATGGAATGATGTCATAGCCGGTAACCAGTACACTGGTCGGATAGAAATAGTCCAGTTCAGGAGTGCTTTCAGGCCAGCCGAGGGTGCTGAAGGGCCACAGTGCAGAAGAGAACCAAGTATCCAGTGTATCGGGATCCTGACGCATTTTTTTGCCGCACTTGGGGCAGAACGCTTCCTGATCCTTGGTAACAACTGTTTCGGCGCAGCAGTCACAGTAAAAAGCAGGAATCTGATGACCCCACCAGAGCTGACGGGAAATGCACCAGTCACGAATATTTTCCAGCCAGTGGAAATAAGTTTTTTCGAAGTGCGGGGGAATAAATTGAGTTTCATTATTTTTAACGGCGTCGATAGCGGGCTGAGCGAGGGTTTTCATTTTTACAAACCACTGTTTGGAAACTCTCGGTTCGACGGTAGTGCCGCAGCGGTAGCAGGTGCCGACGTTGTGGGTATAATCTTCGATTTTAACCAGAGCGCCTTCTGCCTTCAGGTCTTCTACGATAGCTTTTCTTGCTTCGTATCTGTCCATACCTGCGTATTTCGGATAATCCTCCGTGATTTTTGCATCGTCTGTCATGACGTTGATGACAGGAAGATTATGGCGCAGTCCTACTTCAAAGTCATTGGGGTCGTGAGCGGGAGTAATCTTTACGACACCTGTTCCGAAGTCCATTTCTACGTAGTCATCGGCAACGATAGGAATCTCACGATGAACAATCGGGAGAATCAATGTTTTGCCGACCAGATCTTTATATCGCTCGTCTTTTGGATTAACGGCAACGGCAGTATCGCCGAGGAGTGTTTCGGGACGGGTAGTTGCCAGATTGATATAGCCGGAACCGTCCTTGAGCGGATAGCGGAGATGCCAGAAATGACCTGCCTGCTCTTCGTATTCTACCTCAGCGTCCGAGATAGAGGTCAGGCAGTGCGGACACCAGTTGATGATTCTTTCGCCACGGTAGATCAGACCTTTGTTATAGAGATTGACGAACACCTGTTTAACGGCTTTGTTGCAGCCTTCGTCCATCGTAAAGCGTTCTCTCTGCCAGTCGGCTGAGGAACCCATTTTTCTGAGCTGTTTAACGATTCTGCCGCCGTATTCTTTTTTCCATGCCCAGGCTCTTTCCAAAAATTTTTCTCTGCCGAGATCCTCTTTGGTAACACCTTCTTTACGCATAGCCTCTACGATTTTAGCTTCCGTAGCAATAGAAGCGTGGTCGGTGCCCGGAAGCCACAAAGCACTGTATCCCTGCATCCTTTTGAAGCGGATCAGGATATCCTGCAAGGTGTTGTCCAGAGCGTGACCCATGTGAAGCTGACCGGTAATGTTAGGCGGCGGCATCATAATCGTATAGGGCTTTTTATTCTTGTCGATTTCAGCGTGAAAAAAGCCGTTTTCTTCCCAGAAGCGATAGATCCGGTCTTCAAATTCACCGGGAGCATACGCTTTTGCCAATTCTTTTTCCATATTTATTCCTCCGTTATATAAAACTGTCAAAAAATATACACTGTTTATTATCCCACGCTTTAAGTGTTTTGTCAACTGTCAGAGTATTAGCAAAAAGGTTTTTTGAATGAGTTAAATTCTGTGAACTAACAGCTTCACACAAAGGAATAAAGTTCGGTCAAAGGACAGAGTCTTTTGTGGGAACTTTGGTGGGCAGAATCTTTCGTCAAACAATTGATTTCGCCTGAAAACCGTCTGTACCGGACACAAGAATCTTCGAATCATTACTGTGTGCTGAGTGCTCAATGTTAACAGACGGGATCTGTGACAATCGTGCAGTTGAATAAATAAGTATGGCTGATAAAACTGCAGTTATCATATCAGCCCAAACGACACTGCAATTTATGCCCTTTGAAACACATCAGTCTTATAACCAATCACCGATGTCCCCCGGGTCTCGCCTTCCGGGTGCGTGACCGGTGCGTGACCGCACAGGACGAGTCCGCTGACGTTCGCTAACGCTCCCTCACTTAAAACAAATTTGTCACCTCAGTTCCGCAGGCGTCCGGCACGGGCAGCGACGAATAGTCGCTGCCTTTTTCGCATTCCGCCGTCACAAGCCTGACGGCTTGCTTGTG
>JBGUWM010000202.1:0-7569 GCA_045221175.1 Acutalibacteraceae bacterium
TATATTTTCATTATACCATAGTCCGAACTTTTTATAATTCATTATTCCGAATTAGAATTATTCTTCGATTAAATCAGTGGTTCCTTAATTATTTTCGCCGGATTACCAACAACCACCGCATAATCAGGAACGTCCTTAGTCACAACAGATGCAGCGCCGACAATGGCAAACTTACCGATTGTCACTCCGGGAAGGATTGTGGCGCCTGCGCCGATCCAAACGCCGCTTTTGATTGTAACCGGTTTACAGAGTAAAATATCTCTTTCGTAAGGATCGTGGTTATTGGTCAGAATTTGTACATTAGCAGCTACAGCGACATTGTCACCGATAGAAATCCCTCCTCGTGCCATCATCAGAATATTGCTGTTGATAAATACATTTTTCCCGATGTGTACTTTGTCCGGACAGGTAATAGAAACCGGCGGCATCACACGGCTGTTATCACCGATATTAGCTTTGAACAGCTCCTGCAGGATCAGCGCATATTCCTCAGTGGTCGGCAAGGTGTGATTCAGACGAAACTGAAGTTCAGTGTAGTATCTGGCTCTTTCAAGACTTTCGGGACTCTGAATACGCAAATCAACTCTTTCTTCCTGTATATCCATCTTCATCAACCTCTTTCTGTTCAGTGTTTTTTCTGCTGATAATAGCCTGTATATTATCAATGATAAATTCCTGTGCTTTTCTGTCATATACGACAACATGATAAACTCCGTACTGTCCTTGGCGTTCTTCAAGAGAAATACCGAAAGATGCAGCTTTTTCAGTTGGTCGTTTGACATTTTTGCCTTTGCTGTCGGTTTCTTCCTGCAGTAAATCAATACTGACCAGCCAATCAGTGATATCCCTATAGCTCATTGGCTTCATTATATTTGTATCAATCATAGCATTTAGTTTTTCTCTGATATGACTGACAGGTATCGGGGAATCGGAAAAAGGAAAATCTAATAGCTGCCGGTCGGTTATGGAAAATGGCAATCTGTTTTTATTGGACCTCTTTCTGATTCCGCCGTTTTCGATGACCTGTCTGAGTATATCAGACACATAAAACAAACACCTGGAGATACGCTCATGGTGAATAAGATCGTTTTCGGAAATATAGGTATTGTCCAGTGGATTGATTCCGTTAGCCATCTTATCAATAAAGGATTTCGTATATTGTATTTTTTCGAGTTCGGTCATCATCATACCTCCTTTTTTGTTGTGGTTATATATTACCACTTTCTACATTAAATAGCAACACTTAGACAAAGTTTTATGCAGCTTTTACACAGGAGCGTCAATGCAGCACCATCAACTATCCAATTAATCTGTTTTGTAGATTGAAATCATCAACATTTAGTGTTACACTTGTTACCGTTACAAGTGTAACGGATGATATAATATTAAATGTAGTCTTTAATATATCTAATTAATGAGAGGATAGGCAGAAGGAGGAAACAATCACATGGAGCAGGAAAGCAATACCCAGAAGCGGGCGGCTGATTGTATTTATGAAGCCCTGATTCGTTTAATGGATGAAAAACCATATCATGAAATAAGCATTACGGATATTTCAAAACGGGCCGGCGTATCCCGTATGGCGTACTACCGCAATTATACAGATAAAAACGAAATACTGCTGCATCGCCTGCGTATGTATATCTATCAGATGGAATCGGTAATCAAGACGAAGCGTGATTTATCGCAGGGCGAATTCTGGAAAACCCTTATTCAATGGCTTTATGATTCAATCAACGAATATATATTGAAAGCAGGTTTGTTTTTACAGAGTTTTTCAATTCTCAAGGATCATTTAATGAGAGTCTATACAGCGCTGTACGGTCTGAAAGATGATGACAGCGAGCAGGTGCTTCTGATTTATCAGAAACTGGGCAGTATCTTGGGCTATATTATCTATATCCGAGAACACAAAGACGAAGCGGATCGGGAATGTATGATGCATCGTTTGAAACATATGGCAGAAGACGGATTATTGTTTTGAGCATTGTGAGTATAGAATCCGGATGATCGTGGAAAAAGTAAACTGTCAACGGATATGGAACAATAAGCAATATTCTGGAGGGGGTTTTTATTTGAAAAAGGGTAAAGAAAAAAAGCCAAAAGTTAATGTGATGAAAAGAATAGCCACGGCAATCGTCAATTATCGGGTGATAATAATGGCATTATTTTTAATAGCTGCTGTTTTTTGTGCGCTATCCATCGGAAAAGTAAAGGTTAACGAAGATATTACAGCCTTTCTGCCGGAAGATACCGAAACACGGCAGGGTCTGACAATCATGGAGGACGAATTCATCACGTATGCCACGGCGGATATAATGATCACCAATATTCCCTATGAAACGGCAGAAAAGATAGCGGACAGAATCTCAGAAGCAGACCATGTAACATCAGTAACGCTGGATGACAGTAAAGCGCATTATGTTAACTCGTCCGCATTGTTGTCCGTTTCGTTTGACGGAACTGCCGAAGATCAGAAGATTATTGATGCGATGGACCAGATACAGCAAGAGATAGAGCCCTATGATACCTATATCTCAACCGAGATCGGGCAGAATCAATCGGCAGAGATAGCTTCCGAAATGGGAGGAGTACTGCTGCTCACAGTGGGTGTCATCGTGCTTGTTTTGTTGTTTACATCCAGGAGTTATTTTGAGGTTGTTGTTTTTGGCATTGTGTTTGCATTTGCTGCGGTGCTGAATATGGGAACAAACTACCTGTTGGGAGAAATATCGTCAATCACAAATTCCATAGCAGTCATACTTCAGTTAGCACTGGCAATTGACTATTCTATCATTCTGATACATCGTTATCAGGATGAAGTGCTGCGCTGCGGGAATGAAAAGGAAGCTCTGATTGAAGCGTTATCCAAGGGCATAATAGAGATTTCTTCTTCGAGTCTGACAACCATTTCGGGACTACTGGCATTGACGCTGATGCAGTTCCGCTTAGGCTATGACTTGGGTATTGTTCTGACAAAGGGAATTATATTCAGTATTTTATCCGTTTTGCTTTTGATGCCGGGGCTGATTCTGCTGTTTCCAAAAATGTTGAAAAAGACGGTTCACCGGTCATTGGTGCCCGATATTACGCCATGGGGACGTTTTTTGACAAAATCAAAATACTGTTTTGTATGGATATTTATTGTTGTGTTACCATTTTCAATTTATTTTTCATCCAAGGTAAATTATGCTTTTGCAGACAGTACGATAGATGAACTGATCTATTCGGAGAGTCGTGCGACAATGCATAAGATTACCGATACATTTGATGATTCCACACAGATTGCGCTGATAGTACCGGGAGGTGACTATAACAGCGAAAAGGAATTGATCGGAGAGATTACAGCAATGGATCATGTAAAGAACGTGACCGGACTTGCGAATATTGAAATAGAAGAGGGCAAAGTTCTGACGGACCGTTATACACCCCGAATGTTTTCTGAATTAGTGGACATAGACCTTGAAGAAGCAAAGCTGCTTTATCAGGCTTATGGCGTAGAGCATAAACAATATCAGAGTATTTTTAACAGTTCGGAAGACTATGAGGTTCCTTTGATAGATATGTTCTTATATTTGTTTGACAAAGCAGATCAGGGAATTGTCAATCTTGATGCTGAGAAGCAAAAGACGATGCAGGAACTGAAGGGTACGCTGATGAAAGGAATTGATCAGCTTCAGGGTGAAAACTACGACCGGATTATTATCACTGCCACTGTTCCGGTAGAAGGGCAGGAAAGTACAAAACTGGTTGCTGACATTCGAAAGACTGCTCAGAAATACTATGAAGATAACGACAAAAAGGTATTGGTCATTGGAGAAATCACCAGTGCCAAGGATCTTGCGGATACATTTAACAGCGACAGTACAAAGATCAACGTGCTGACGATCGTATTTGTATTGTTGATACTGCTGATGACATTCAGAAGTATTGCCGGTTCTGTTTTGCTGGTATTTGTGATCCAAGGAAGTATATGGATGAATTTTTCTTTCCCGTATCTGACGGGTATTACCAGTTCGTTTGTAACGAATATGATAGTATCTGCTATCCAAATGGGTGCAACGATTGACTATGCCATCGTCATTATGAACCATTATCAGGAGCTGAAACAAAAGTACGATAAAAAGAAAGCTATGTCTATTGCAGTGAATGAAAGTTTCCCGACTGTACTGACATCAGGATCTATTCTGACAATGGCAGGATTTCTGATTTCTATGCGAGTCAGCGATGTATATATAGGGCATATCGGTCTGGCGGTAGGCAGGGGCGCACTGATTTCTGTCATACTGGTATTAACGGTTCTGCCGCAACTGATTGTACTGTTGGATAAGCTGATTGACAAAACAAAGTTCAAAATCAGTCTGGGAGGTGGAAATAAATGAAAAGAATGTTAGCGTCTTGCATGACAATTCTGCTTTTGATAGGCATAGCTGCAATGCGGCCGTTAACTGCGACAGGAGCTGATCATGTAATCAACATCAGTACAGAGGAAGAGTTTCTGGAATTTGCCGGAAACTGCAGCTATGATGACTATTCAAATGGCTTAACGGTTGAATTAAAAAAAGATCTGAACCTAAAGAATAAAGCATTCGACGGGATACCGTATTTCGGAGGTGTTTTTAACGGCAATGGTCATACAATTAAAAATGTCAGTATCAGTTCTGACGGAACAGTGAAGGGCTTTATCCGATATACCTCAGAGCAGGCACGGATTTCGGAGCTTCATGTGAACGGAAGGGTAACTCCCGGCGGAGATCGGAATACGGTAGGCGGACTTGTCGGTGATAATAAAGGCACTCTTCATGAATGTACCTTTGAAGGTACAGTCAGCGGGGTTAACAGTGTGGGAGGACTGTGCGGCATCAGCAGTGGTCTGGTTGACCAATGCAGTTTTCAGGGCAGAGTAACAGGCGAACACAAAATCGGCGGTGTTGTCGGTGACAACACCGGAATCGTCAGCCAATGTCGAAATGATGGACAGATCAATCATGAAATGATCAATGTTTCGTCCCAGCCGGCAATCAAGAGCTTTCACTTTGATGTAGCAGAATTGTCGGAATCGGATTTTCTGGATATCACGGATATTGGAGGTATATGCGGAATATCTGTTGGAGTAGTGACCGGTTGTGAAAACAGTGGAACTGTCGGATATGAAAAAACAGGGTATAACGTAGGAGGTATTGCAGGACGACAAAACGGAAAAGTAGAAAACTGTAGCAATAAAGGACAAATTCTTGGGCGGAAAGACGTAGGAGGTATCGTCGGGCAGGCAGAGCCGTATGCGGTCTGGGATTTTTCTGACAGTAAACTGAAAGAACTGCAGGATGCTATTCAACGTATTCGGATTCAGGCAGCACAGTTAAAGCTGGACGCTTCGGGGTCCGGAAAGGAAATCAGAATTGAATTCAATCGTTTGGAAGAAAGCATTCAGCAAGCTTCCAAGGACGCAGATGACGCATTGCGGCAGATATCAGCAAATTATGATAAGACACATAATGCTGCAGTCAAGACAATCGACGAAATCAGGGCGGCGCTTGAAAAGCACGATCATCATAAAACGAAAACACTTTTAAGGCAGTTAAAAGCACAACTCAGCGGTAATACAGAAATAGATATAAACGAGCTGTTAGAACTTTTGAGTGAAATTCGTCAGGAGGAGAAAGAACATCTGGAAGATCATCTGAACACAGACGATTCACTCAGCACAGAGCTTGAGGAAATCATTGCAGCAATGGAGTTTCAGCAGCCTGATTTCGACAAACTGTATCAGGACATGAAACAACTCTATACTGATGCAAAAGAAATGAAAGACTTAGTCGGCAATGAAGCTTCGCAGGTAAAAGAAGATACAGAGGCGTTTTATGAAGCGGTATCATCTCTTACAGGAGCGCTGACGACAACAGCGGATAATTTTTCAGAGGTACAGACAAAGCTTCAAACGGATATTTCGGCAACGGAGCCAAAAAAATTTGACCGTGGAATCATCGTTTCGTGTACGCACAAGGGAGCCGTCACGGGAGATACGAATGTTGGCGGAATAGCGGGCAGCGTTTCTTTTGAAATAGAATTTGACGCTGAAGATAAACTGAATCTATCGGACTATTTGCTGACAAACGCCCGGTATCTTATCTTTTCAGTGATTGAAAAATGTCAGAGCGGAGGAGAGATTACTGCCAAAAAAGAGGCAGCGGGCGGCATTCTTGGTCACGGTGATTTTGGAAATATCCGAGAATGTATTTCATCCGGTACAGTAGGGAACAGCGAGGGTGACTATAGCGGAGGCATCGTCGGCATAAGTAACGGAATGGTGGACCAGTCTTATGCCCGCACGTTACTTTACGGAAAGCATTACGTTGGAGGCATTGCCGGCAGCGGCAAGGATCTGAAAGACTGCAAATCCTTTAGTTTCATCAAAAGTACGGCTCAGGAGTGTGGTGCAATTGCAGGAGAACTGACAGGAAGTGTCAGTGACTGTTATTTTGTGGAGAATGAATACGGCGGTATTGACGGTGTGAGTTACAAGGGAAAAGCGCAGCCGGTGAGTTATACTGAGATGTTGAAATATGATGATATACCGGAGCTTTTTCGTAAAATTACGGTGACGTTTTTAGTAAAAGGTAAAACGTTTCAGGTTATTGAGATTCCTTTCGGAGGCAGAATCGAGAAATTGCCTGAGGTTCCTATGGACGGAATCCGGTATTGGAAATGGGATGACTTTGACAACGAGAAGATTTACTATAGCTTTACAGTTGACGGAGAATACAAAAATCCGAAAACGACCATTGCAACCTCGGAGGAAGTGCCGTTATATCTGGCAGAAGGGAACTTTTATGAAGGTCAGACGCTTACAGCAGAAGAGGTCGACATAAAAGCTGCACAAGCATATTTTAAGAAAAGGCAAGTATTAAAGGTAGTCAGGCTTTCTGTTTCAGATTATTCAGGATCGCTTACGTTCCGAATGTACAATCCCGAAAAGGTTGATTTGTACACATTGAATGATAAGGGAAACTATGAGCCGTTGGATTATGAACAGGACGGCAGCTATCTGTTTTTCAAAGCGGAGAATAACTGTCAGATTGTGACAGTGAAATATACGGTATTATCCGGAGCACCGTGGCTTTTGATAATTGCCGCAGGTGTTACGCTTATTCTTGTCATAGTCATCGTTATACTTGTATGTCACAAAAGGAAACAGCGTCGTAAAAAGCAAGCATTGTCTGTTTCACCTGAAATACAAGAAGATCATCTTGTGGAGGATAAAGGAATAGCCGGGGCTGCAGCCGTCAGCGACGATGCGGCAAAAGAGAATGACTTGGAAACTTGATGGTGTCGGGAAGGATATGAATCTATCAATTCATGATATAAGTATCAATTGTGAGAATCTGATAGTTTTTTATCAATGTATTTCTTCTAAGGAACCGCTGAATAAAGTGCCTTGTACTGAGCAAAAAAACACATGACATGTTTTTTTCACAAAGCAAACGAATTGTATCCGAATAATACCCCAAAAACACGCTATATCAGTGGTTTTTGAGGGTTCTTACCCTCAAAAGGGCGCACTTATCCCAC
>JBGUWM010000203.1:0-21329 GCA_045221175.1 Acutalibacteraceae bacterium
CCCCGAGGAGCTAAAGCTCCTGCGGTGAGGCTGGATCAATGCAGCCGATGTTAAGCGAGCTTACATCGGGCTTTGCTCCGAGTTAAAAAAGTGTTTTTCCTATTGTCAAAATGTAGAGGATATGTTAATATTATAAGAGTAACTTTATATATTTCACTAAAGAGGAGGCTTTGGTATGAATAATGACAACAAATACGGCAGCGGATTTTCTGACGATTCTATGGTCAGCGGTTTCAGCGGAGGTAATAATGCTTCCGGCAACTATAATCCGGACAGTTTCCGCATCAGTGCCGATGATAATAGTTTTGATCATAATTCTTATGATGATAACGGTTATGACGACGGTTACGCCAATGAGGGATATGACGATAACGGTTATGATGACGGTTACGCCAATGAGGGATATGACGATAACGGTTATGACGGCGGTTACGGTAATGAGGGATATGATAATAACGGCTATGACGACGGTTACGGCAATGAGGGGTATGATGATAACGGCTATGGCGACAGTTATGACAATACAAGTAACGGGTTAGACGGATATTTGAATCCCTCGGATGATGACAACTACGGCGGGTTCGCTCAGAATAACGGTAGTGTGGGCGGTGGGTTCGCTCAGAATAACGGTAGTGTGGGCGGTGGCTTTGCTCAGAATAACGGTAGTGTGGGCGGTGGCTTTGCTCAGAATAACGGTAGTGTGGGCGGCGGCTTTGCTCAGAATAACGGTAGTGTGGGCGGCGGTTTCGCTCAGACTAACGGCAGCCAGAGCAATCCAGAGCCGGACTATGATCCTAATGCGCCCTTATACCAGCCGGACTATGATCCTAATGCGCCGTTATATCGCCCTGAAAACGATATGAATGCGCCGCTTTATCAGCCTTCTTCTGTATCCCGTGCTTCAGCAGCCGGTACGGCAACATATACACGCAATAAAAAATCTCAGGGTATACTGATTGTTGCCATCATACTCGTTGTGGCGATTGTCGGAGGATTTCTGGCATGGAAGGTTTTCTTTGAGAAAAAGACTATCAGACAATACTGGGAGAGTGATGCCGGACAAAAAGAAATCGTAACAATGAAGGCGGAGTTTCTGGCACAAAATCCCGACGCAAAAGATTTTGACATCAAGGTAGAAGATGACGACAAGCTGATTTACGAAGTGACGTATGATGTATATGGATTGAATTCAATGCAGAAGCAGAAAATGAATAATTACACGGAATTGATTCGTTCCACGGTATCACAACTGATCCACCGTATGATGGACGAAGGAAAACTCAAGGAATTCAAGATTGTGTACCGATATATCGGCAAAACAGGATCTGTTTTGGCAGAATATACATTTGAACCATAAGGTCAGCAATACAAATACCGAGAGGAAAAGGACTCTTTCAGACTGATACCGAAAAGGACGTTTTCAGGTTAAGGCTGTGTCCTATGCGAAGGCGGACAGTTCAGGCTGTCCGCCTTCGTCTTGTTCGGGTTCTTTTGTTATGTCGGTTATGCCCGGCAGAGCGAAGGCTCCGAAGTAACGGATGCGGATATCGATTCGCTGCGGGGAGGTTTGGCTCTGCGTTTTCTCGCACTCGCAAACAACGATTTTGCTGATGAAGGTTTGCAGCACCGCCGACAGATCTGCCGCCGTGATATTTGTGTTTCCCGAACACGCAATCAGATAGTCCGTCAAGGTCATTTGTGCTTGTTATTCTTTGGTTTTAATTTCTTTCTTTTTCTGCCGTAAGACGAATGGATATGGTTTGATTCCGTTTTCGTTGATGACAGCATATCAGATATTAACCGTTGAAATTATCAACAATAAAGGCACAAGCTAAGTATCTCTGTAAACTCTGAGCTTGCGCCATTTTTGCGTCTACAAACCGCAGCCAATCGGCTGCGTGGGATTTTTCCGGCAAGATAGGGAACAAACTGCGAGCGATTTGTTTGTGCAAAACAGAGCGAAGTATTGCGTGTTAGCTTTTTTTGCTCATCGCTTCGATCATTAATCGAACAGCCAAAGAGAAACCCCGGCAAAACGCGTCACGTTCGCCGAGGTACATTAATTCTGCGTGATGATCTATGAATTGTTCGAGAATTGCTTTCTGTTGCGCTGTCAGCGCAGAGGACAACTCCTGATCGTGACGGAGTGCCGGCTTTGCGGTAACGTCATACTTACTGCTGCGCTCCTTTTCAGATTCATGCGGAGCAATATTGCCGTAGCAGAGATTGTAGAGTATGGTCCTTTTCTCACTTTCCTTTCTGAGCACAACACCATACCACTCCTTTTCTGAAAAATCCAGACATAACAAAATAAAAACTGTCAGAGAATATCCCCTTTGGAATGATAGAAACGAATGAAACTCCCGAAACACAAGTTGTCATCTGTAATGAGAGCATCTTCAAGCTTGAGCAGGTCTATAGGGAGAATAAAGGAATCGTTGAGGAGTTCACAGCAGTTTCAATACCGAACCGCCCTGCCGATTAATCGACAGGGCGGTTTCAGGGGAATCACTTACCCGATGTATTCTCTTGTGTATTGAATTGTTGTGATGATGTTACGGATTATTTAGATCCGCCGCTGATGCCCCATGCGAAGTCGGGTACGCAGTACCGAGGATCAATACGACCCTTGTAGGAGGACGTCTGCGATTCCGGGTTCGTCGTTGTCAAAAGCCATACCGAGGATGTAGCCTGCGCCTTTGTTGAGCAGTTCGCCGAAGATTCCGTCGCCTACGGTAGCGTCGATAATCTTTTCTACACCGAATTCGGTCAAATCCTTGGTGATTTCTTTCGTGTCGAGCGACTTCGCCGAAGCGGAGCCGATTGCCATTGTGCTTACCGAGAAAATAGTGACGGCGGATAGGATACCTGCAATGATTCTGGTCTTGATTCTGCTTGTCTTTTTCATAGTGAGCGTTCCTTTTTTGGTATAACGGAGATAATGGCTTGCAACCGTGGGGTAAGTATGATAATATGATATTGAGTAATGTGGTGAAGTATACCTTTTTATACTGTCGTTTGCATAGAAAACAACAGAATGAAATGAAACAAAAGAGAAGTGAAGATTATGGAAGATGCGATGTCTTTTTCACCGTTGTGGGGAGAATGGGAACTGAAGGAACTGATCGGCAAAGGCACCTTCGGCGCTGTTTATCGTGCCGAAAAAACAGAATACGGCAATACCTATGTATCTGCTGTCAAGCATATTTCCATTCCGCCTGAGAGCATGACAAAAGAAATGCTTGTTTCGGAAGGAATTGCCGCAGACGACAGAACGATTGGCATCTATTGTGATACTTTACGGGATCAGATCATCAAGGAAATCAATTTCTGTTATACACTGCGAGGCAATACCAATATAGTTTCTTATGAGGATCACTGTATTATCCCCAAGAAGGAAAAAGCCGGTTACGATATTTTTATCCGCATGGAACTGCTGACGCCGCTGACAAAATATATGATGGAACACCCGATTACGGAAAACGATGTGATCCGGTTGGGGATATCTCTGTGTGAAGCGCTGTCTGTTCTGAACATCAATCACATGATCCACCGTGACATCAAGCCTGCCAATATTTTTGTCAATTCCATGGGGATATTCAAGTTAGGTGATTTCGGAGAATCCAAGGTTCTGTCGGGAGCGACCATGGGCATGAGCGTTCGGGGTACTTTTGCCTTTATGTCACCCGAAATATCCAGGGGCGAGTCTGCTGATATCACAGCCGATATCTATTCTCTCGGATTGGTGATGTATCGTTTGCTGAACGGCAACAGAGCGCCGTTTCTGGCTCTGACGAATCAGCCTGCCTCTGCTCCGGAAATGGAGAATGCAAACGTCAGACGGTTAAAGGGCGAGGCTTTGCCAAGGCCTGCTTATTGCCAAAACGATGCACTGTCAGCCATTGTGTGCCGTGCCTGTGCCTACCGTCCGGAAGAACGCTGGAAAACGCCCGAAGCAATGAAACAAGCGTTGGAGTCGCTGTTAAACAGACCTCTGGACAGGAATAACGGAGCGTTTTCCGACGGTTCTGATGCTGTTTTCAAAGGCAGTGCTCTGACGAACACGACACCGAATTCCGCTGAAAAGAAAAAAAGCAAGCTGCCATGGATCATTGGCGGAGCATTGGGAGCGGTGCTGCTGATCGGACTGATCGTAACAATTGCCGTGATATCCCGCAGTCGTTCGGACGGAGGCGATGCTTCCACGGGAGATATTTCTGCCCCGTCTTATACCGGTTTGCCGGAATCATCGGTTGTTTTGCCGCAATCAGATGTTCCTGTACCGAGTATGCCGGAGTCAGTTGTTCCTGTACCGAGTATGCCGGAGTCAGATGTGCCTGTGCCGAGTGTGCCGGAGTCGAGTATGCCGGAGCCGAGTGTGCCTGTGCCGAGTATGCCGGAGCCGAGTATGCCGGAGCCGAGTGTGCCGGAGCCGAGTGTGTCGGAGCCGAGTGTGTCGGAGCCGAGTGTGTCTGAACCAATTGAGTCATCATCTGAAACAAGTGAACTGTTGTCGATCAGAGATTATTTGTCAACGCCTCTGGGGCAGGCAGAAAAGGACGTGGCAGTTCAACAGATCAGACAAACGCAGGGAGTGGCAGACGGCAGTATCTATACAGAAGGAGAAGACGTTATTGTCTATGAATTCCGCTACAATGTCACGTCTATCACCGAACAGCAGAAACAGATGATGGACGAAGCGCTGGAGCAGAACAAGCCGGATATGCAGGCAGAGATCCGTCGTGTCATGCAGGCATATCATATACGGCAGTACAGTATGATCTACCGGTATACGGACCTTGAGGGAAATGTACTGAATGAATACACCATTTCACTGTGAACTGCAGCAAACAGCAAACGGTGAATGATAAATAATGAAAAACGGAGTGAGTGAAGATGTCGGACGCAATGTCCTTTTCACCCCTGTGGGGAGAGTGGTATCTTAAAGAGCTGATCGGAAAAGGTACCTTCGGTGCGGTTTATCTTGCCGAAAAAACAGAATACGGCAACACGTATGTTTCAGCGGTCAAGCACATTTCTGTTTCTAAAGAAAATGTTAACACAGAAGCGTTGATTGCAGAGGGAATCATACCGGACGAGTCTGCGCTTCCTGCCTATTTTGATTCTGTCAGGGACAGAATGATCAGTGAAATTAATTTTTGCTATGCTTTGCGAGGCAACACCAATATTGTATCCTATGAGGATCATCTCATTATTCCTAAGCCGGGAGACATCGGCTGCGATATTTTTATCCGTATGGAATTTCTGAAAGCACTGCCTAAATATATGCGTGAGCATTATTTTGGCGAAGCGGAAGTGATACAGCTCGGCATAGATATCTGTGAAGCGCTGGAAGTACTGGATAAGCATAACATGATTCACCGTGACATCAAGCCAGCCAATATTTTTGTCAATTCCGTGGGCGTGTATAAGCTGGGGGATTTCGGGGAATCAAAAATACTGTCAAACACCAACGTCGGAATGACGGTCAGAGGAACCTATACCTTTATGTCGCCGGAAATATCCCGTGGAAGTGCTGCTGATATAAGGGCGGACATCTATTCACTGGGAATTGTCATGTATCGTCTGCTCAACGGCAACAAACCGCCCTTTGTACCGCCCGACAGCGGCAACACTGTCCGTCCTGAGGTGGTAGAGGCAGCTAATATCAAACGGTTCAGGGGAGAAAAACTGCCGGCGCCGATGTATGGCAATAACCGGGCTCTGAATGCCGTTATTCTGAAAGCGTGTGAGTTTGCACCGGAAAACAGATGGCAAAAGCCAAAAGAAATGCGAAGGGCGCTGGAAGCGTTGCAGGATAATCCCAAGCAGCAGCCGGCACCGCCCTCTGTTCCGGTACAAAAGACTGCCGGCAAAAACCGCCTTCCCTTGATTTTGTCCATTGCAGGAGCTGCTGCATTGATAGTGGTCATTGTACTGCTGTTGGTGCTGCTGCCGAAGAACAGTACCGACACAGAACAATCTTCTGCCGGTGCAGGAGCGGACAGCGCCGTTGCTTCAGAAAGGTCTGTGATACGTGAGTTGGTATCCTTGCACATGACAAAGCCGCCGTCAAAAACAACATATTATCAGAATGAAGCGTTTGACCCTGCCGGCATGGAGCTTGAAGCGGTATATGATGACGGCAAAACGGAAACAGTGCCGCTGTCAGACTGCATGATCAGTGAGTTTGACCATACGGCAGCGGGTGAGCAGTTAATATCAGTCACCTATCGTGGACAGACAGCTCAACTGACGGTAACGGTGGAAGAAAATCCCGATGAAAAGGGTATCAGCGGAAGCTGCGGTGAAAACCTGCGCTATGAGATAGATGAAAACGGCGTATTGACTGTCAGCGGCGAAGGGGAAATGACGGATTATTCTCTGAACTATGCTGTTGGAGAGAATAATCGGGCAGAAATTCAAAGTACGGCTCCGTGGCATCTCCATGCTTCTGAAATCCGCCGCATCGTATTGGAGAAGGGCGTTTTGTCAATCGGCAGTTATGCATTTTACGAGATGGGCGGTATTTCCGAAATCAGAATGTCGGAAGGTCTGAGAAAGCTGGGAGCCTCCTGCTTCAGCGGCTGCAGGTCGCTGAGAACGATCACGCTGCCTGCTTCTGTTGAATCCGTTGGTAAAGAAGCTTTTGTCAACTGTGATCGGCTGGAAGATATCAGCGTTGAGGAAGACAGCCGGCGTTATACGTCTGTTGAAGGCATCTTGTATACCAAGGATCAGAAAACACTGATGTGCTGCCCGAAAGCGAAGACAGGCGGAGTTGGGGTGGCAAACGGGACTGAAATTATAGCAGACGGAGCGTTTGAAGGCTGTTCCATGATTGATGAAGTGATTTTGCCGGTCTCCGTTCTGAAAATCGGAGACTACGCATTTTCAGACTGTCGGAATATTTCCTACATCACGATTTTGTCCAATATTGTAGAGATGGGGCAAGGCGTTTTCCGTAACTGGCAGCCTGACCAAAAAATTCAGATTTATGAAAGAGATACGGCGCCCGATTCATGGCATTCACAGTGGAGAAGCAACTGTGACGCAGATGTGATATGGAATGCGGAGCAGTTTGCTGTAGGATAAAGGCTCAGTAATGCTCTGTAATGCGTTGTAAGAAACGGTATTATGTTTTTCCGCAGGGTAAGGCGCTGCAATCTGTTGTACGATAAGGAAAGGCAGTGCGCCACAGAATCAAGGCAGGATAATGAATTGCAGGATAAAGTGCTGCAAACTGCCGCAGGATAAGACACTGCAAATTGCAAAGGGTTTACAGGAAACGAGGTTTAAAAGATATGAACGAAGTGATCAGCGCTATTATGCAAAGAAGAAGTATCCGCAAGTTTCAGCCGAAACCAGTGCCGAAGGAGCTGCTTCAGCAGATAACAGCCGCCGGTACTTATGCCGCCAGCGGAAGAGGGTCACAGGGGACGCTGATTGTAGCGATAACAGATAAGGAATGGCGGGACAGACTGTCAGCCGAAAACTGCCGGATCGGCGGTTGGGACAGCAGCTTTGACCCATTTTACGGAGCGCCGGCAGTTCTTCTGGTGCTGGCTGACAAGAGCAGACCTACCTGTGTATATGACGGCAGCCTTGTGATGGATGCAATGATGTTGGCTTCTCATTCGTTAGGATTGGGAAGCTGCTGGATCCATCGTGCGAAAGAAGAGATGGAGGGTTCTGTCGGTCGGGAGCTGCTTGAAAAGCTGGGAATAGATGGAAAATATGAAGGCATAGGTCATTGTGTTGTCGGGTACTGTGAAGGTGATCTTCCGGAAGCGGCACCCAGAAAAGAGAACAGAGTGTTTTATGTAGAATAAACTGACAAGGGGTCGGAAAATCTGTAAAAAGGAAACAGTCCTATGGTCAGGGAAAGCAATTATCAAAAGCTGATAGCCAAAAGCATATTGGACGCATTTGTTTTGACTGTTCTATGAAAAAGATGCTTTACATAAACTCGGCGGTTTCAGGAAAGAGTGCGAGGTGTCAGTTGTACGCCTTTGCTGCAGGGAGAAGCGCCGACCGAGCCGACAGGCAGGATAGAGGAAATCTTTTTGCCGGAGAAGTATTTTCATGCAGTTGCCCCGACAACACTGATTTCCCTGCCCCTTGCTGATTTATGCTTGATTTTTTGCTTTATCGGATATAAAATAGGATAGAATGAAAAGTGCGGCTTTCATCAGCAGAGGACGCACGGAAAACGGTCAGGAGATTATACCATGACAAAGAATCTGTTATCAAGAATCAATGAGATGAAATCGGGTTTTTCCAAAGGACAGCGTCTGATCGCCGGTTTTATTACAGAGCATTATGACAAAGCGGCATTTATGACGGCAGCCAAACTGGGCAGTACCGTAGGCGTCAGCGAATCAACAGTCGTGCGGTTTGCTACAGAGCTGGGCTATGACGGATATCCGAAAATGCAGAAAGCAATGCAGGAAATGATTCGTGACAAGCTGACTTCTGTTCAGCGGATAGAAGTAACGCAAAGCCGCATCAGCGGAGGAAACGTGCTGGAAAACGTGCTGACAAAGGATATCGAAAAAATCCGCAGAACGATAGAAGAAACATCAAAGGAAGATTTTGAAAAAGCGGTGGAAGCCATTTCTCAGGCCGGAACGATTTATATCTTTGCTGTCAGAAGCTCAGCAGCGCTGGCGTCCTTTTTGGGGTATTATTATTCCCTGATATTTGAGAACGTAAAAGTTATCAGCAACTACGGAGAAACAGAAATCTATGAAAAGCTGTTTCGCATATCCTCGGAAGACGTCATTATCGGCATCAGTTTTCCACGCTATTCCAACGCAGCCATTCAGGCGATGACCTTTGCCAAAAGAAGAGGAGCAAAAGTAATCGCCCTGACGGACAGTATGGCAAGTCCGATAGCGGCAGTGGCAGATGATATCCTGATTGCCAAGAGTGATATGGCGGCAGTTGTAGATTCACTGGTAGCGCCGCTGAGTATGATCAACGCACTGATCGTGGCAACCGTACTGAAGATGGACGACGAAGTCAAGCATACTTTCGGAATGCTGGAGGGAATCTGGCAGGAGTATGACGTATATCAGAATAACAGGAAGGATGAAGCCGATTGAGCCGGAGAGAAGTGGCAGTGATCGGCGGCGGTGCCGCAGGAATGATGGCAGCGATTTTCGCAGCAGGAAAGGGCGACGCCGTCACTGTATATGAAAAGAATGCAAAAATCGGCAGAAAGCTTTACATCACCGGCAAGGGTCGGTGTAATGTAACAAACTGCTGTGATGTCAAAACGGTAATTGAAAACACCCCCACAAACGGCAGATTTTTATATAGTGCGCTGCACAGGTTTTCACCGGAAGACACCATGCGATTTTTTGAGGAAAACGGTCTGGCACTGAAAACAGAGCGTGGACACAGAGTTTTTCCTGTATCGGACAAGGCAGCCGACGTGGTCGATACGCTGCTGCGTACGGCAGGCAAGGCAGGGGTTCGGATTGTGTTTCAGGAGGAGGTTTCGGAGATTCTGACGGAAGACGGCGCCATAAAAGGGATTCAGACAGCCCGTGGCATTCGGTTTTATGATAAGGTTATCATAGCCTGCGGCGGAAAATCCTATCCGCTGACAGGCTCGACAGGAGACGGTTATCGCTTTGCAAAGCAGGCAGGGCATACCATCATACCGCCGAAGCCATCGCTGGTACCGTTGGTTACCGAAGAAAAGACAGACCCGGCAATGAATGGTCTGCTGCTGAAAAATATTGCGCTGACAGTCACAGATGCCAAAAAAGGCGGTAAAAAAATCTATACGGATTTCGGAGAACTGCAGTTTATGCAGTATGGCGTATCAGGCGCCATGATTCTCAGTGCCAGCGCACATCTTCGCCCGATGGAAAGGGGCAGGTATAGTTTGCAGCTTGATCTGAAGCCGGCGCTGTCGGAAGAAAAGCTGAAAGGGCGGCTGCTCAGAGAGATAGAAGCACGGCATACTGAGCGTCCGGAACAACTCATACGGAGCTTGCTGCCGGGTGCGATGGTCAACAGCTTTGTCAAAAAACTGGGAATCAATCCGGACAAGCGGTGCAGTGAGATAACAAAAACAGAGCGGCAGTCTATTCAGAAGCTGCTGAAAAGCTATACGCTGACAGTAAAAGACTTTCGACCGATAGAAGAGGCCATCGTGACCTCCGGCGGCGTATGTGTGAAAGAGATCAATCCCAAAACCATGGCGTCATTGCTGGTCAGAGGACTATATTTTGCCGGAGAGGTTATCGACGTAGACGCTTACACAGGCGGCTTTAATTTACAGAGTGCGTTTTCGACAGGTGTTCTGGCAGGAGAAAGTGACTAAAAGGATCGGAGGCGGATACCATGGGATTTCAGGACGACTGGATCTTGCGGCAGATTGAGATTATTGCCAGATATGTAGCGAATCTGGTTTTTAACAAGAGGGTAGTTCGTTATGAATATGAATCATCAGAGATGCTGTCTGAGACGGACCGGCTTCATCTGACGCTGGATATGCTGGTTCGTGAAGGAAAGATCGGAGAAGCAGAGGATCTGCTATTTGAAAATCTACAGATGACGGACAAGTATATAGAGCTGGCAACAGATTTTTATCAGACCCTTAACAGGATGACAGACCGGGAACTGGAAGAAGCGGAATTTTCCCGTGATGAGGTCTATGACGGCTATATTGATATTCTGACCCGGCTTGGCGTTCCGGTTGAGCAGTTTGCGGACAGGCGGTGAAGGGCGTATAAACCGCATCAGAACAGCATTTATGGGAACGGGAAGAAAAAAGAATAATTTTTTTTGAAAAAAAATAAAAAAAGGCTTGACAAAAATATAAAGAAGTGGTATTATATACAAGTCGCCGAGAGAAACAGCAAATCAAAAAGATTCAAATGACTTTGCGGTTGATGTGGGAGCATAGCTCAGCTGGGAGAGCATCTGCCTTACAAGCAGAGGGTCATAGGTTCGAGCCCTATTGTTCCCACCATACGGTCCGGTAGTTCAGCTGGTTAGAACGCTAGCCTGTCACGCTAGAGGTCGACGGTTCGATCCCGTTCCGGATCGGCATTTGCCTTTGTAGCTCAGTCGGTAGAGCAGGGGACTGAAAATCCCCGTGTCGGTGGTTCGATTCCGCCCGAAGGCACCAATGCGGATGTAGCTCATCTGGTAGAGCGCAACCTTGCCAAGGTTGAGGTAGCGAGTTCGAGCCTCGTCATCCGCTCCAAAAAACGGAGCTTGATACCAAATTAAGCTCCCTTTTTTATTCGGCGTCATAGCCAAGTGGTAAGGCACGAGTCTGCAAAACTCCGATTCCCCGGTTCAAATCCGGGTGACGCCTCCAAAACAAAACCTGTCACATTTGTGGCAGGTTTTTTGTTTTCTTGTTTGTATACCGGCTTTTGAGATGGAAATACCATTTAGGCTATTCGTAATTGTAGACACAGAAAGATTGTTGTCTTCCTTGATCTGTGTGGCAGTATGATTTGCATAATGTTTCATCTACCGGTTTATTCAATGGCATTGACTGCGCTCCTGCTGTTATCAAAAGCCAATGCACATAAGCACTACAATGCAAGAATGGTGAAAAAAGCATATATATGGTCGTCTTTGTTATAAAATAATCTGTGATGATGACGATTGATATCATTGATGTGATATGTTATAATCTTTCTTGTGATTTAATTTGAAAGGATGATATAACCAATCACCGATGTCCCCCGCCTCTTAGGCGGCGGGTGCCATTCGGGGTTTCAGTGGGGGTTATAATCCCCCACTGAAAACCCGAGGAGCTAAAGCTCCTGCGGTGAGGTTGCCTCGTCGCAGCCGATGTTAAGCGAGCTTACATCGGGCTTTGCTCCGAGTTAATTATTAATCCCCATATTCATTATTTTGCCCACGCTCAAACAAAAAAATCTGCTGGATACAAAAACAGAGGGCGTCAGTGTTATTACCGATCGTCCTCTGCTATCTAATAGAATTATATCTTATTTAACCATGCTGGCAACTTCTGCAGCAAAATCATCTGAACGTTTCTCAAGGCCTTCGCCCTTTTCAAAACGAACAAAATCAACAATTTCAATCTTACCGCCGAGAGCCTTTGCAGTCTGAGCTGTATAATCATTAACTTTCATCTTGTTATCCTTAACGAATACCTGGTTAACAAGGCAGTTTTCTTCATAATACTTACCGATCTTACCCATGACTATCTTCTGAGCGATTGCTTCAGGCTTGCCTTCGTTCATTACCTGCTCAGTCATAATCTTCTTCTCATGCTCCAGAACATCAGCAGGAACCTGCTCTTTGTTCAGATAGGAAGGAGCTACGGCAGCAATCTGCATAGCAATATCTTTTGCATAGGTCTTGAATGCATCGTTAACCTCTACGTTAGTATCAAACTTAACCATAACAGCGATCTTTCCGCCGGCATGGATATAGGTAGCTACTACACCTTCGTAGCGCTCAAAACGACGAATGATAATATTCTCGCCGATTGTCTGGATCTTTTCCTGAAGCAGGTCTGCTACAGACATCTCAGTACCGGCTGCTGTCTTTGTCAGAAGCTCCTCAACCGTTGCAGGATTCTCTGCCATAACTGTTTCTGCTACTGTCTTTACAAATGCCTGGAAGTCGGCGTTCTTGGCAACAAAGTCTGTTTCTGCATTTACTTCGAGGGCAACACCTGCTGTGCAGTCATCGTTTGTATAAGCGAATGCAACACCTTCTGCAGCAATTCTTGATGCCTTCTTAGCAGCCTTTGCAAGACCCTGTTCTCTGAGTACGTCAATTGCCTTTTCCATATCGCCGTCAGTTTGTGACAGTGCCTTTTTGCAGTCCATCATACCGCAGCCTGTTCTCTCTCTCAATGTCTTTACATCTTGTGCTGTAAAAGCCATAATGATTACCTCCGTTTTTATAAATAATTTTCTTATTCTTCTCAAAAAATACCCGCAGAAAATGCGGGTATTCTTTTATGTTTATTATTCTTCGGTTGCTGTCTCAGCTTCAGCCTGAGCTTCTTCTGCCGCTGCGCCCATCTTACCTTCGTTGCCTTCGATAATTGCATTAGCAATTGCGCCGGAAATCAGCTTTACTGCACGGATCGCATCGTCATTACCGGGAATGACATAGTCAATCTCGTCAGGATCGCAGTTTGTATCAACAATAGCAACGATCGGAATACCGAGTTTCTTTGCTTCAGCTACGGCAATTCTTTCTTTTCTGGGGTCTACAATGAACAATGCTCCGGGGATATCCTTCATATCTTTGATGCCACCGAGGAATTTCTCGAGCTTCTCGATTTCAAGGTTGAGCTTGATGACTTCCTTCTTAGGCAGAAGATCAAATGTGCCGTCCTGTTCCATTGTACGGAGCTGTCTGAGTCTTTCAATTCTGCGACGAATAGTTGTAAAGTTGGTCAGCATACCGCCAAGCCATCTTGCGTTTACATAATATGCGCCTGCACGAAGTGCCTCTTCTTTAACAGAATCCTGAGCCTGTTTTTTGGTACCTACAAACAGTACTGACTTGCCCTCTGAAGAAAGCTCACGAACGAAGTTATAAGCTTCTTCAAGCTTCTTAACGGTTTTCTGCAGGTCGATAATGTAGATCCCGTTTCTTTCTGTGAAGATATACGGAGCCATTTTGGGATTCCATCTTCTTGTCTGGTGTCCGAAGTGAACACCTGCTTCCAAAAGCTGTTTCATTGATACTACTGATGCCATTTTATTTCCTCCTTAGGTTATATCCTCCGCCGGCATGATTACGCTGTATGCTGCGCACCTAACGAATTTGACCAGCGTGCGATTTGCGTAAAATATTATAGCACATTCATCTGACTAATGCAAGACTTTTTTACAGTTTTTAATAATATTTCTGATGATTATGGTCATCTGATCATCGTTTTCTTTCTTTTTACGGCAAGAATACAGTGCTTTCTATCATTTCTATTATATAATTCCGTAATGAGCAATGATATTCTCTTGTTTTTCTGAATAATAATAAACTGAGGTGAAATTGATGTGGGTTGAGTTTATATCTGAAATACTTTCAAAGTTATCAATGGTTTTCATTCTTCATGTCACCGGTACAGGAGCCTTTCCCAAACCGCTGTCCCCAAAAGAAGAGATGCAGTTACTGCAAAAATGCGCCAGGGGTGATCTGAATGCAAGAAACAAGCTTGTAGAACACAATTTAAGACTTGTCGCACATATCGTCAAAAAATACTACACCTCGGGTTCAGATCCGGATGATCTGGTTTCTATCGGCACAATTGGTCTGATTAAAGCAGTTAATACGTTTAATGAAGAAAAAAACATCAAGTTATCCAGTTACGCTTCAAGATGTATTGAAAATGAAATATTGATGTATTTCAGAACAACAAAAAAGAATTCTCTCGATATCTCCATCAATGAGGAGATTGATTCTGATGCTGAAGGAAATGCGCTGACTCTGATGGACGTGATGGCAACCGACGATCATATCATAGATGATCTTGACACAAAGATCAAGACTGAAAAGCTGGGAACTTTTATGAAAGAAGTGCTGACACCCCGTGAAAGAATGATACTCAACCTTCGTTACGGGATTGATCAGGAAAAGCCGCTGACTCAGAGAGAAGTTGCCTCTTTATTGAAAATATCACGTTCTTATGTATCAAGGATTGAAAAAAAGGCTTTGGGAAAACTCAGAAAACGATATGAAAGCAACTGAAGTGCTGTGACAAAAAACGACCACGGATTACAGTTCCGCCAAGCGGTATTTATGTTTATAAGCATTATAACTCTCAATGAATTGCGGTGAGCGTTCGGTCCTGAGTTCGTTTAAATAATCATGCTTGAACACATTGGCATGAGCGGTCTGGATGATAACAACCGCAATGTTAGAGTAATGGTCGGAAATACGTTCGATATAAATAAGCAGATTCGAAATGTGAACACCTAACTCCGGATTACATGACCCTTTTTGCATACGCTCAATGTGTTTGCGCTTGATTTTAGAAGTCAGATTGTCAATTACCTCTTCGAGCGGCTCAACCTTGTAGGCAAGCGCCAGGTCGTTTTTATTAAAGGCATTTACAGAAAGCTCAGAAATCTCTGTCAGTGCAGCAAACAAAGTGGTAAAATCCGCTTTTGCTTCATCAGAAAACTCCAATCCGCTTTCGTTTATCTCCTGCGAAATATTTACAATGTTGATTGCATGGTCACTGATACGCTCAAAATCTCCTATAGTATGCAAAAGTTCGGTAATTGTGTTGCTGTCCGCTTCCGTTAGCTCCTTCTGTGACAATTTAAGCATATAGGTTGCGAGTTTGTCCTCCATTATGTCAATTTTTTGCTCTGCGGCTTCCACTGAATCGGCAGTTATTTTGTCATATTTTAACATAATGCCGAGTGCGTCATGCAACGCCGCTTTGGAAAGCTTTGCCATTCCCTTGGCCTTTTGTTTGCACTGAGAGACTGCAAGCGGTGGTGAAGCGAGCAGACGCTCGTCAAGCCATACGGTCTTATCCTCAGTTTTACTGTTTTTGCTATCGGGAATGATTTTATACGCCAGCTTAACAAGGAGGTTACTCAACGGAAGTAATATAATAGTAGTGATAATATTGAAAATAGAATGAACAAAAGCGATTTCTAAAGGGTTAATAGCGTTGTCGAGAAAAGCAAAATGCATCAATGTGTCAAGACTGTAGAACACAAGCATACAAACCACTGTACCGATAATGTTAAACGACATATGAACAACCGTTACACGCTTTGCGTTTCTGTTTACTCCGATGGACGAGATCAGAGCCGTAACACAGGTGCCGATATTTTGACCCATAATGATCGGAATGGCCATTCGGTATGAGATTGTTCCTGTCATAGAAAGTGCTTGCAAGATACCGACAGAAGCTGCAGAAGATTGGATAATACCTGTAAATATAGCTCCAAAAAGCACACCGACAATAGGAACGCTGAAAGCAATCAACAGTTTTTGAAACTCCGGGATATCTGCGAGAGGCGCAACGGCGTTCTTCATCAGCTCCATTCCGAACATCAAAACAGAAAAGCCGAGCATAATCATACCGATATCCTGACTCTTTTTCTTTTTGCTGAGCATAAACAAAATGATTCCGATAAAGGCAACCAGAGGAGAAAAGTTTTCGGGCTTTAAGATCGAAATAAAAATATTGTCACTTTCAATGCCTGCTATGCTTAGTATCCAAGCAGTCAGCGTTGTTCCGATATTTGAGCCCATAATCACGCCAACTGTTTGATCAAGTGTCATTATTCCTGAATTTACAAGTCCGACCAGCATTACGGTGACGGCCGAACTCGATTGCACTGCAACTGTGACGCCTGCCCCCAAGCCCAAGCTCTTGAATGGGTTTGATGTCATTTTTCGCAGTGTTGTTTCAAGTTTTCCTCCTGCCAGTTTTTCGAGACTTTGTGACATTACATGCATTCCGAATAAAAAGAACGCCAAGCCTCCGCAAAGTGTAAAAATTGAAAAAATATTCATCTGCTAACCCCACAATCATCTATATTACTCGTAGCGGAATACCTCAGCGCCCCTATGCTCCGTTAAAAACAACAGTAATATCTGTTCCAACATTTAAAACGCTTTTAACAGAAATGGTTGCCTCGTGCTTTTCCGCAATATGTTTGACAATGGATAATCCCAAACCTGTGCCACCGGTCGCTTTGCTTCTGCTTTTATCCACACGATAAAACCTTTCGAATATTCGATGCCTGTCTTTTTCTGGAATGCCAATACCTGTGTCAGAAATACGGATTGCTTTTTCAGACAAGACAACATCGACATTGCCGCCCTGACGGTTATATTTAACAGCGTTATCCATCAGATTATACACCAGCTCGTATATTTCAGTATGATTGCCTTTTATCGGTTCTGAGTTGCCCGTGATGGTGATCATAATCCCTTTCTCTTTGCATGCAACAGCAAGACCCTCTTTGCACTCCATGGCTGTCCTCTTCAAATCTACAGTATCGCTTACTTCGTTAGAAATATCGGAATCCAGCTTTGACAGTTTGATAATATCGCCAATCAGCGTCAGCATACGGTTGCTTTCCGCGTGAATTCTATTAGCAAAACGCCTGACATCGTCGCCTCGTGCAATATTATTTTCAATCATTTCCGCATAGCCCGAGATGGAAGTCAGCGGTGTTTTTAACTCATGACTCACATTTGCAGTAAACTCTTGCCTCATATCGGATTGCAGGGTACGCTGATACTTAATTTCCTCTATCAGCGGCACCAATTCAGGATAGGTTTCTTTGTCAAATAAGGACTGACTTTCAATTGACTTTGACAATGCCTGTATAGGTTTCAAAATTCGCTTAGTTGTATGAACGGAAACCGCCACCGATACACCTGCAATTCCTAAAACAATGGTAACGAGAATGTAAAAAGAATGACCAAATACGGAAAACACAGAGCTGATTTGCGTAGAAATACGGAGAATATTGCCGTCACTAAGAGCTTCCGCATAATAGTAATCTTCCTCGCCGAGCGTAGAGGATAAACGATAATCGCTGCCAAAACCATTTTGAATAGCTGAACGTATTTCGGGTCGGTCAAGATGATTTTCCATTTGACTGGCATCTGTATCGCTTTCAAAAAGTATATTGCCGTTGCTTTCTATCAAAGTGATTCGTAAATTATCTGCTTTATAGTCCATCAGTTCATTCGCTGATTGAAGTTTTGAATAACTGATTTTCAATAGCCGAAGTTCTTCTCTGAGATTCTCCCGTACTTCGTTACGCATTGTATTTTGATAAACAAATACCGTGGCAATAATGCTGACTAAAGCGGCAAGAAGTCCCATATAAAACATACTGAGTATCAGTTTACGTTTCATTATTTTCTTCCTTTTCCAGTTTATAGCCTACGTTCCTGACAGTAACAATGTACTTGCCTTTGTCTCCGAGCTTTTTTCGCAGCGTATTGATGTGCATATCTAGTGTTCTTCCCAAATGATCATCATATCCCCAAACTTTGTATAGAATGACCTCACGCGTAAAAACCGTCTTCGGTTTGCTAAGCAGCAGCTTGAGAAGTTCAAACTCCTTATAGGTCAATTCTGCCTTTTCACCGTCAACGAAAACTGTCCTCCCG
The DNA here is from genome assembly GCA_045221175.1 of Acutalibacteraceae bacterium. Classification (GTDB taxonomy): domain Bacteria; phylum Bacillota; class Clostridia; order Oscillospirales; family Acutalibacteraceae; genus UBA1213. Next base: position 18,121 of record JBGUWM010000203.1, read on the forward strand.
CTGTCGGACAAGTCAATACCATAATAGCTGAACCTTTCTTTTTTATCTAACTTTCTTAACCTTGCTTTTACACGGCTGACAAGTTCCATCACACCAAACGGTTTGCACAAATAATCTTCTGCTCCGAAGTCAAGGCCCTTAACACGGTCAAGTTCAGTCGTTTTTGCAGAGATAATAATTACCGGAATGTCCGAATAAGCATTATTGGACTTCAATGTTTTCAACACAGTCAAGCCATCCTTTTCAGGCAGCATAATATCGAGGATAATCAAGTCGGGCTTTTTATCGCCAAGCGCTTTGTAGAATACTTGCGGTGAATTAAATCCCTCCGTTTCATATCCGTTTGTCAGCAGTGTATAACTTTCGATTTCACGGATATTATCATCATCTTCCAATATGTAAATGAGCATAGCATAATCCTCCATTTTCAATGTAAATTATAAAGTATCTGTGTAAATTCTACAACGATAGCTATGTAAAATCTATGTAAAACCTTTTGCTCCATACAATATCCTCCAGCTCATGGCTAAGGAAGAGGCGGTTGCTTATATTAGTTTTCGTTTCAAAAATCCATACTGAGCTTATAGACCGGGAATTTCATTCAAGAACGTATGTAAATACTTTTTTCGGATGAATAACTTCTAAAAAACCGGCAGTATCTATTCAATTCTTATTACCGTTATTTTGCTTTTTCATTTAGATACACTTACACTACTTATTGAAGAAAATTACAATAATACTCAATGTCCCGGCGTACTACTGAAAGTGACCGGCTTTTCAAAAAATTAAGGTATCGTATTAATAATATCTTTCCTGACTAACTGTCTGAAAATGCTAAACAAGCGACAGCTTCTTTGCCGTCGCTTGTTCCATTCTTCTTTTCTGTTTTAATTCGGATTTACCCCAACTATTGACAAAAAGCCTGTTTTTTAACTCCTCCGATTAACAATAAACCGAAATTGACTGTATCTTATGTTGCAGTCAGCTTTTTATCATCTGTGTCGACCGCCGCCGCCACCACCGACATGACCGCCGCCTATGTGACCGCCACCGCCGTGACTTCCGCTGCTGGATTGAATTCTTACCTTTGTGACATTTGTGCCAAGAAATACATCACTTTGCTCACGCATATGGAGTTTTTTCCGGGTTGTATATACAGACGCTGAGGTTGAGCTTTTGAATTTATATCTGTTTTTGACGTTAATGCTGATGATCACAGCAACTATACAGCCGATTGCAATGCCGAGCAATAATCCCCAGATCCATTTCCGATAAGGGCGCATCTGACTGCGAACAACCTGTCCGTTGGACGCATAAACATATTCCTTTGTATCAGGATCAATATAATATGCGTTCTTGTCCATACCTTTCTCTTTATAGTGTTTTAACTGCTTGCCATATTCTTCTATCCCCTCAAACACCGATTCAGGATCTGCTTCTTGACCGCCTGTAGGAAAAAAAGCCTCCATTCTTTGCAGAATCAAATCAATTCTGTCCTCTGTATCATCTAGTCCGTATGTATAGTAGAGACTGGCGTCATTGGCAGCAAAAATATAATCATACGCATTTTTTTTGCCGTCAAAATCTATATAACAGAATACTGAACCGGAATTGCCGCTTTGTCGCATTAATTCAAATGCATTTTTTTTGCACAGTTCTTCGATCTGCCTGTCCGTCCTGTCAATTCCGCCTATATATAATCCTATACTGAAACCGATTTCATCTGATGCCGCTGAAAGGATTGTTTTTATACTTTTTTCCTGATCATAACTATACATATCAGCTTCATCATATAAGGAAACAATGCTCTCTGCTGCACTGACCTGTAATCCTGAAATGCACACCAGCATATACGTTAGAACAGACAGAACCGACATAATCATTCTTTTCATATCAATCCCATCCCTTCTGCCAGATATCCTCCGAAGAATATCAGCGCTGCTATTAGTATTCCGATTATCAGACAGGTGGCATACAATTTTCTTTTGTCTATCGGCAGTTCTCCGGCTACTTTTCCGCTTTGTCCGTTGACAGCATATTCCCAAATTCTGCCATTATAATCAAAGCTCATAAACCATACCGGCAACAGCATATAATCCCAGCTTAATGCTTCTGTTTTATCAAAGTGACGCTCTGAAACCAAACGCTGATAATGCGTCGTTGACTTCAGCATCGTCAGATTATTGGTATACATTCTCTGCTGTATTCTTGGCAGTACCTGCTCTTTGTCTACGTCATATTTATCAGCATAGAAACCGCTGAGATATGCCATATTAAACGGTTTTGCTTTTGTATAGTCGAATGGTTCAATTGATTCCATCAGCAAATCTTCAATCTTCTGAGAACCGTCTGCAGGTACTCCTTCATAGTCTATGGCTGCATCTCTGATAACACGATATCGTGATGTTTCCGTATAACGGTAATTACCGGAGACCCATGATCTTACGTTTTCTCCAACAGCTTCCAGTCTGCATGAGGTAGTAGATCTTGCTACCCAAAAAGGAACATACAAACCCGTCATTTTTTCAATCTGTACGGTCGACACCAGATCCTTAGGCGTAAACCATTTTGTTTTCGCCCAGTTCTTAAACAGGTCGACAGAATTATCTTTATCAATTGAAAACGGCAGTACCATGGAAGGACGATACATTCCGTCTACTCTGCCTTTCAGAATAACCGGGTTATGACAATAATAGCAGAATGTAGCGGCGGTGTTCGAATCAGATATGATTTCTGCTCCGCAGCTCGGACAGGAATACAAATTCGTTTCTTCTCTGAATTTCTCCCTCTCTCTTTTTTCCTCATCATTAAGAGGCATTTCCGGCGGCGTCTTATCGGCATCCTGAGAATATTTCTCTTCTGTTTCCATATATTTCTTCTGGAATGCCTTTACCTCAGCTTCTGAAAAAGAACTGCGGCAGTATTCACATTCAAATTGCTGACTGCCGGGAGAAAACTTCAGCTCTGCGTAACAATTGGGGCAATGAAATTGTTTTGCTTCCGTTGACATTTATTTGTACCTCCTATTATTTGTGATATTACTAAATTGGTATTTGTGCTGAAGTTTTCTTACTTGATTGGATATCTTTGACTTCATAAACCATTTTTCTGTTATTCATCTTTTCTTTAACTCGGAGCAAAGCCCGATGTAAGCTCGCTTAACATCGGCTGCATTGATCCAACCTCACCGCAGGAGCTTTAGCTCCTCG
>JBGUWM010000204.1:0-5585 GCA_045221175.1 Acutalibacteraceae bacterium
CTGGTGCTCAGCGTCGCAGGCTTCACCTATCTGATCGTTTCCGCAGTCCGCAGACGCAGGCAAATGGCGGCTCCTCTTGCCGCGAAAGCCGCTGCGCACAGCTCTGCGAGCGGTCATTACCGTGACGATTCGGATTATAACGACGGTTTCAAGGCTTCTTCCAAAAAAGCGGATAAGTTTGACACCGCCAAGATCCCCAACGCTTCCAAGGCAAAGCAAAAAGGCGGCAAGCGTTACAAATAATCCCTGCAAATCACCCCTCCCGTTTTTCGGGAGGGGTTTTGTTGTATTTATCCGACCGGGTATCTTAACGCAATCTTAACATTACATAAAAAAACTTAACACTGTTTTTATTCGCCGTGTGCTACAATAAAAACATTCAAAACATGTCAGAGGTAGAAGAATGTTTCATTTTTTCAAGCGAAAGAAACGAAAAAACATCACTTCGTTTCAAGTCATTATCATCAGCTTCCTTGCGCTCATTTTGGTGGGGGCAATTTTGCTGATGCTGCCGGTATCCTCAGTACACGGAGGGTTCACGTCCTTTTTCGACGCTTTGTTCACTGCAACGTCTGCCACCTGCGTGACCGGGCTGGTTGTAAAGGATACCGCGACCTACTGGTCCGGTTTCGGGCAAAGCGTCATCCTTGCGCTGATTCAAATCGGAGGAATGGGCGTCATTACGATCGGCTTGGCTGTCATGCGCGCGTCGGGTATGAAAATAGGCTTATGGCACAGAAGCACAATGCAGAGCTCGATTGCAGCGCCCCATGTCGGCGGTATGGTTCGGTTCACCGGCTTTATTCTGAAAACGACGATCATTATAGAAGTGATCGGCGCAGCCCTTTTGTTCCCTGTTTTCTGTATGGATTTCGGCGCGGCAAAAGGCATTTGGCTTTCTGTATTTCACTCCGTTTCGGCATTCTGTAACGCAGGATTTGATCTTTTAGGTGAACGGGAACAGTTTTCTTCTCTGACCTCCTATGGCAGCAACAGCTACCTGAGCAGTGTTATCATGCTGCTGATCATAGCAGGCGGCATCGGTTTTTTGGTATGGAACGATATCAAAACATTCAAATTCAGTGTAAAGAGGTATTCCCTTCAAAGCAAAATAGTGCTGATCACCACGCTGCTGCTTATCGTTTTACCTGCACTTGCCTTTTTTATCAACGAATTTGAGCATTTACCGCTTCAGGAAAGGATCACCGGTTCTTTATTTCAATCAGTCACAACAAGAACTGCCGGGTTCAATACGCTTGATCTGACAAACATGCACGAATCGGGGATCTCCGTTATGATAGTTCTGATGCTGGTCGGCGGTTCGCCCGGGTCAACTGCCGGCGGCATGAAAACCGTTACCTTTGCCGTTTTGTTTCTTTCAGCCATTACGGTATTTCGCAGGAAAAAGGATGTGCAGTGCTTTAAAAGAAGAGTCTCGGAAGATACCGTGCGCAGCGCAGGCGTAGTCTTTTTTATGTATCTTGTTTTGTTTTTCGCAAGCGGCGTTATCATCAGCAGAGCAGAGCACCTGCCGATACTGACTTGTCTTTTTGAAACAAGCTCTGCGATCGGCACGGTCGGGCTGACGCTTGGCATCACCGCAAAGCTGTCCGCGCTTTCAAAGGTGATACTGATGCTGCTGATGTTTTTCGGAAGAGTGGGCGGACTTACGCTGATTTATGCCGCCCTGCCATCCTCCGGCAGCAGCAAATCTCGCCAGCCGCTGGAGGATATATCAATCGGATAGGAGAATCATTATGAAATCGGTTTTGATCATCGGCGCAGGACAATTCGGTACGCATATCGCGAAGCGTATGGAGGAGCTGCGGTGCGAGGTAATGGTAGTAGACATAAACGAGGAATGCATCAACGATATAATGTCCTATGTAACGAATGCAAAAATCGGTGACGGCACAAACGAAGAATTCCTGCGAACGTTGGGTATAGATAATTTTGACGTCTGTTTTGTCACCTTGGGCAGACATTTTCAGACCTCTCTTGAAACCACCTCACTGCTCAGTGAGCTTGGGGCGAAAAAGGTGATCTCACGCGCGACGAACGACGTGCAGATGAAATTTCTTTTGCGAAACGGCGCAGACGAGGTAGTTTATCCCGAAAAGCAAACGGCGCTGCGAATAGCCACCAAATATGCGTCCGACACCATTCTTGACTATTTTCATTTGGAAAACGACATTTACATTTATGAGCTGAAGGTTCCTAAGGAATGGTGCGGCAAAAAACTGGGGCAAATTGATATCAGAAAAAAATACAACATCAATGTTCTGACGATCAAACGGAACACAGAGGTTCTGATCCCGTCGGGTGATACCGTCATTCAGCTTGGTGACGTTGCCTTTGTTCTCGGTGAATCGCGGAATATCCAAAAAAGCTTTAAGCTATAGGAGATGACGGCGTGAGTGGTTTTTTGATAACTTTATCCGCAGCGTTTTTTCTCGTGCTCGGCTTCCTGGCGGTAAAGAAAACAGATGCTTTTCTGAATCATCAAACCGACAAAAGCGACATGCTGCGGATCGGAACGGAGTACCCGGGCATGGAAAAAACAGTTGCGGAAGAAACAGAAGCGTTGGTTGATACATACCCGGGATACGAATTGTTTCTTATCGGCGGAAACCGAGAAGAGCTTTGCCGAATGTTAAAATCAGGCGCTATTGATATCGCTATTCTGGAAAGCGTGCCCGATAAAGAGCCGTTTGCCTGCGTTGCCAAGCCGATGCAGTTATTTTCTGTCACGTCGGAGGAGACAGGACTGCCGATAGTCAGGAAACTGTCAGAGGCAAGAACAGCCTTCGTCTTAGTACGTTCCGTTGACCGTACAGAGCTATGCGGTGTATTTTATAATTTGCTGACCGGTAAAAGCAGTTGAAAAAAGACAATGATTTATGCTATACTGATACAAATACGAATAGGGTGATCATCATGCCGGGAGAAAACAGCCGCAAACACAGCTTAATAACCATATTAAAAGAATCACTGCTCTGTATTATAATTCTGACACTGGCTACTTTGTCGGGTTATGCATTCAAGGTATTGAACCTTACGGAAGCAGACATAATCATGCTGTATATCATAGCGGTGCTTGTGATCTCCATAATCACCTCCAACATGCTCTACTGTCTTATTTCGTCCGTGGTATGCGTGGTTATTTTCAATTTCTTCTTTACATATCCCGATTTTTCCCTGTCAGCCTATGACGCAGGTTATCCCGTGACGTTTGTCACCATGTTCATCACCGCGTTTATCGCCGGTTCTCTCGCCAACAAACTAAAACGCAATATCAAGATAGCCGAGCAAAACGCCAAGGAAAAGGAGGCGGCGGCTCTTCTTGCTCAAAATGAACAGATGCGGGCAAATATGCTTCGATCCATCTCACACGATCTGCGAACGCCCCTGACTTCCATTTCCGGCAACGCAAGCACCCTGATTTCGGGAGGAAGTACGCTTGATGAAGCCGCTAAGCAACAAATATACAACGATATTTATTCCGAATCAATGTGGCTTATCGGACTGGTGGAAAATCTTTTGTACGCAACAAGGATAGAGAACGGCAGAATCCAGCTTAATCTCTCCGTGGAAATACTGGACGATATCGTTCGGGAAGCAGTAAAGCATATCCAGCGCTCACATCCCAAACGAAGGATCGCGGTCGATATATGCGATGACATCATCCCCGTGACAGCAGACGCCAACCTGATCGTTCAGGTAATCATCAATCTCATAGACAATGCCGTAAAGTACAGCGAGGACGATACGACGGTTTTTGTCAGCGTGAAAAAAGATAAGGATGCAGCCGTTGTTTGTGTTGCAGACAGCGGAGCCGGAATACCGCAGACGGAAAAAGAAAAGGTCTTTGAAATGTTTTATACCGGCGTCAGCCGTTCCTCTGACAGCCGGAGAAGCCTCGGGCTGGGGCTTTCACTTTGCAAATCGATCATTGATTCTCACGGAGGCACAATCGCGGTCAGCGATAATACTCCGAAAGGAACAGTTGTGAGCTTTACACTGCCGTTAGGAGAGGTCGAGCTGAATGAATGAATATCTTGTTTTGGTTGTAGAGGATGATAAGCCGATCAGAAATCTTATCACGACCACTTTGAAAATGAACGACTACCGTTATATCACGGCAAGCAGGGGACACGAAGCGATCATGCTCAGCGCGTCACATAAGCCGGACATGATAGTATTGGATCTCGGTCTGCCAGATATCGACGGAGTAGAGGTAATAGGACAGATCAGAACGTGGAGCGAGGTGCCGATCATTATTGTCAGCGCCAGAAGCGAGGATCAGGATAAAATCAACGCCCTTGACAAGGGCGCCGATGATTACCTGACTAAGCCGTTTTCCGTTGACGAGCTGCTCGCGCGGCTGCGTGTCATCCAAAGGCGTTTGGGAAAAACAGAAAACGCGTCGGTTACGGAATTTGTCAATGAAAGACTCCGGATAGATTATGTTTCGGGGTGTGTATATCTGGACGAAAAAGAGCTGCACCTCACGCCGATTGAATACAAGCTCATTTGTCTCCTTGCGAAAAATGTCGGAAAAGTATTGACGCACAAGTATATCATTCAAACGATTTGGGGAAGCAATGCCGAAAACAGCGAGGCGTCGCTTCGTGTTTTCATGGCGACCCTTAGGAAAAAGCTTGGTGACAGCGAACAGCAGCTGATACAGACGCATATCGGAATAGGCTACAGAATGATGAAGCTGTAGCCGTCAAAACAGACATATACAAAAAATACAATGCAGAGTTTCACGGAAGAATGCAGTTATCCCAAATGAATACGAAACAAAACGCGGCATATAATATATAAGACCACTATAAGTAAGGAGAATGCCGATGTCTGTTTCGATCAATTGGAGCAAGGTGAAAACCTATGCTGTTTCTATTCTGATACCCGTTGTTTCGGGTACCGTTGTAGGGCTTATCATTTCGGGATTTATGGATTATAACGCGCTTGAAAAACCCGTTTTGGCACCGCCGCCTATCATTTTCCCTATCGCGTGGAGCATTTTGTATGTGCTCATGGGCGTGTCCTTCGGAATGTTAAAAAGCAAAAATCTCGCCGATCCGCGCGTTACAGCCGTCTATTACGCGCAGCTTGCGGTTAATCTGCTGTGGCCGATCTTCTTTTTTGTGCTCAAATGGCGCCTGTTCGCGTTTATTTGGATCGTGATTTTGGCGATTTTGGTCATTGTTACGGCAGTGCGGTTTTACCGCAAATACGACACGGCAGGCTTGCTACTGCTCCCCTACGCCGCATGGACGGTGTTCGCGTCCTATCTTAACCTGTTCATCTATATTTTAAACGGATAAAAGAAAGCCGCCGAGATTCAATTCGGCGGCAGAATAATCTCCCATGCCTTCGCCAAACGCTCTAAGGAGTAGGCTGCGTTGGCAGGGCTGGTAGAAGGCAGCTTTACCGCACGGATACCCGTTGCGGGAAAGCTGTATTTCATATACATATTATAGGACAGCGCACCGTTGCAGAACACGCGGCTGACGCGGCTGTTGTCGATGATAACGGACAGATCGTTTGGAACAACGTCGCGCACCGAGCTGTCTGAG
>JBGUWM010000205.1:0-5536 GCA_045221175.1 Acutalibacteraceae bacterium
GTGCGTATGCACAGATGGGCGCAGCCTCGGGCGGCGCCTTTTCCGATTAAAAGTGTCAGCTTTTAATCGGAAAACAGTATTAAACAAGTACCCTATTTCATGGCGCAGAGCCTGCGTGCCCTGTTTCGCCCTCAGGTTCAATAGAATCCGGTAGTCTTATACCGCGGTTACGGCTATAGAAGAACAGGTATTATTTTATTGGCGCGGGAATAAAATTATCCTGCCCGAGCCCGGAGCGAAACGGCAGTTGAGCGACTGCCGCAAATCATCCAGTGCGGTCATACCCCAAGGGCACTTCCTGAGGGCGCGCACCGCGAACACGGATCCGGCGTCACGCTGGCGATTGATAATGATATTATATAGTTACAGTCAACCCTAATGTCGAGAAAGGATCGGTGATAAGTTTGCTGAATGATAAAAAAATGTTTGACACTGTGGAAGAAATACTGAAAAGCAACGGAAAGTTCGATGAGTTTGAAAAAGAATACGGCAAGGTAAAAGGGCGCATGATGATAACCGTAGGAGAGATCCCTCAAGAGCTTGGAGTTACCATAGAGGGTGATAAAAAGCCGACAGCCTTTGAGGCTTCCTTCGATTTCTATGATTCGATCGTCGGTCTTGCGCTGTATACCGATACCAGAGAAGCCGCTACTGGTCTTTGGGTGACTCCGCAGAAAAGCGGAGCCGAAGAGCCTGATAGATCATGGCTCGAATTCTTTATAGAAAAACTCATGGAAAGCATTAAAGCTGACGGCTCGTTCGGAACACCGGTTTATTCTTTTGTGACTGACGACAGCGACATGACTGTTGTTCCGGAGTATCCGGAAGAAAGCTGAAACGGAAATGAGAAATTAAAAAACCTGAAAATATCATACTAAACTCCCAATAAAAGCAGATATAGTTTGCTTTTAATGGCGCGTCAGCGTATCGGAGTTTGTATGAGACGTCATCTGTGCGTATGCACAGATGGGCGAAGCGGCCTGAGCTTTTTCCTTCATCCTGCACCGGGATCCGTTGTATTCTTTATGGAGTTACATATCCGGTATTGACAAAATAATTTTTTTGCTATATAATAAAACAGATGTTTTAAAACGACGGTTTCAGAAAGGAAGGTCTGTTATGCCGCCAAATGCAAAATTCACTAAGGAGGAAATTATCGACGCCGGCTTAGCGATCCTGCGTGAGCGTGATATTTCAGCCGTTACCGCAAGGGAAATCGGAAGATATCTGGGCAGCTCGGCAAGACCGATATTCACGGTATTTGAAAATATGGGCGAAGTGCTTGACGGGATCGAGCGCAGGGCGCGTGAGATATATACCGGATACGTGCGTCAGGGATTAGAGAGTGATATCGCATTCAGGGGCGTCGGTCAGGCGTATATTCAGTTTGCAGTCAGGGAGCCCAAGCTGTTTCAGTTTTTGTTTATGCGAAAGGTAGACGGTGATATCGGTGTAAACAAAATACTCCCCGAAATTGATGATAACTACCCTGCAATCTTAAAATCAATCACGGATCAGTTTCCCGTATCCACAGAGGATGCCGTTATTCTGTACCGCCATCTGTGGATATACTCTCACGGTATCGCTGCCCTCTGTGCCACCTCAATGTGCCGTTTTACGGGAGAAGAAATAGGCACAATGATGACGGAAGTATTCAAATCATTGTTGACAGAAAGACTGAAAGGAAAATCAGAATGATAGAAATAAAAGACCTTACAAAATTTTACGGAAAAGGCGAAAGCCGCTTCAAGGCGCTGGACGGTGTTTCCGTTAGCATTGAAGACGGCGAGTTTATCGTTATTCTTGGTGCTTCGGGTTCGGGTAAATCCACATTCCTCAATGTGATCTCAGGCCTGGAGACGTCGGACGGCGGGACTGTTGCATATAACGACAGGCAGCTTGACAAAATGAGCGAAAAGGAACTGACAAAATTCCGCCGTGACAATACTGCTTATATTTTTCAGCAGTACTATTTACTGCCGCATCTGAATGTAGAGAAGAACGTAAGGATGGGCGCTGACCTTGACAACAACAAAGACTATCTGAAATTTATTGAAGCCGTCGGCTTATCCGATAAGCGCAAAAAATTCCCATCAGAGCTCAGCGGCGGTGAACAGCAGCGTGTCGCCATAGCAAGGGCACTGGCCAAGAACCCGAAGGTGCTTTTTCTTGATGAGCCCACAGGCGCGCTGGACGAAAAAACGGGCAGACAGGTCCTGGACTACATAATCAGGCTGCAGAAGGAACAGGGCTTTACAATGATCATGGTGACGCACAACTCAAACATTGCGGAAACCGCCGACAGGATTATAAAAATGAACAGCGGAAAAATCGTCAGCGTGACACAGAACGCCGAAAAAAAGACCGCTTATGAGATTGGATGGTGATGAAATGATAGTCAGTATCAGGGACAGCGTAAAGCTGTTCGGCATTTCCATAATGACTTTCTGCGCGGTTTTTGTATGCAATCTTTTTCTGAATTATTATATGGATCTGACAGAGATAGCGGACCTGATCAACCCGGCGGCGCAGAAGTTTTATGACGCTCAGCAAATGACCGCAAAGGTGGTATGCCTTGTCAGCGGCGGCTGTCTGGCTATCACCACTGTAATAATGCTGTTCTTCTATATCAAGCATTACATAGACAGTCATTCAAGGGAAATAGGTATCCTGAAAGCTCTGGGTTACTCCGATTTCAGGATCGCAAGAGGGTTTTCCGTGTTCGGGCTGAGCGTATTTACAGGCTGTCTTACAGGCTATCTGCTGTCGTTTTTGCTGATGCCGGGCTTTTATGAAAAGCAGAATGCGGAAGGCTATCTGCCTGATTTGTCCATCAATGTGCATTGGATATTATTGGTTCTTTTAGTGATCCTTCCGTCGGTGATCTTCGCCCTGATCGCTGTCGGTTACAGCGTCCTGAAGCTCGATCAGCCCTGTGTGAATCTGCTTAAAGGAATTGTAAAAGACAAGGGCAAAAACCGCAGCGGCAAAGACAAAAAGAGCTTTGTTGCGGATATGAAAAGCTCTGTGCTGAGAAGCCGCAAAACCCTTGTATTTTTTATTATTTTTTCTTCCTTCTGCTTTTCCGCCATGATACAGATGTCGGCAAGCATGAAGGACCTGGCAAGTGAGATGATGGGCTTTATGATATTTATTATCGGCGTTGTCCTGGCTTTTACAACGCTGTATATCGCCGTGTCGACAGTTATCCGCTCCAACCAGAAGAATATCGCCATGATGCGCGTGTTCGGCTATGAAAGCGCAGAATGCAAGCGTTCTGTTCTGGACGGCTACCGCCCTGCGGCATATATCGGCTTTGTCATCGGATCTGTGTATCAGTACGGACTGCTGAGATTGATGGTAGATATCGTTTTTGCGGGTGTTGAGGGTATTCCGGAATACAAATTTGATTTTACTGTTTGCTTTATAACGCTTGCTGTTTTTATCGTCGTGTATGAAGGCATAATGTTTGCTTACGGTCGGTCGATGAAGAGAATACCACTGAAACAGATCATGAGCGAATAAAAAAGTACGGCGGACTCTCTCGTCCGCCTTTTGGAACGTCCTTCTTCCCAAATGTTCATCAACGCCGGACAGAAAAATTCCCATAAAGTAAAAAAGGGCCGGTATGAAAGGATATATGATCATGACTAAGAAATCTTGTATTGGTTTTCAGAAAAGTCTGTCAATATGGCTTTTTTTGATATGACAGGAGTGGTTCCCGAATGAGGGACAAAAGGTTCAGGCGAACGGAATGGCAACGCTGGAAGTGTACTCCGAGGGAGATCCGCAGTCACCGGATTATGAATGCGGTATCTGGGTGCCGTTGAGGAATAAGGAATAAAAATATGCCATTTGACTTCAAGAAAGAATACAGGGAATACTATATGCCGGAGAATAAGCCGTCTATCTTGGATGTTCCGAGGATGAACTGTATCGCAGTGCGCGGACAGGATACCCAAGCGTGATCCGTGTACATCCATTCAGCAAAAGAACAGCGGCATATGCGCTATGGATGAAAGCACCGAACCCTATGGTAACGTTTTTTTAAAACGCTCGATGTTACCAATCTGCTGACATTCAGCAGGAAAAGGATCTGAAATTCAATATGCTGCTCTGTTGCTTTATCACAAAATCCGCCGTGAGCATTAATGAATTTTACATTCTTCCTGTCGGCGAAAAGCTGATGCAGTATGACACAATCGCCGTCAGCACGATCGTCAATAATCGGAACGGGAATATCAGCTTCTGTGATATTCCGTTTGCAGGGGATCTGTAAGAATCCAACCACGCATATCTGAAAAACACCTCATGGGCTGCAAAGCACTGCGATAACATAGATCTGTCAGGAAACAATATGGTAATAGGTACATCGGCAATCATTGATACTGAGCTTGACGGCATTGTCGGCATGAATACGGGTATCTTCAACAACCCTTTCATCAGCTGGGGCAGATATCGCAAAAAGGACCTGCAATACGAGCTTCAGATCTCGTTTCAGTTCCATCACACACAAATGGACGGCTCTCACGCAGGCAGGTTTTTAGAAAAGTTACAAAAAGAGATCAATACATTATTTATAAGAGGATAGAAATTAACGTTCAAATTAAAACAGCCTCCGCTCAAAGCACGGAAGCTGTTGATTTAATGGCGGTAAAAATGAGGTACCTTGTGAATATTTATGAAACTTGTCCGACATTGGAAAATGAATAATTTACCCGAATTGAAATAGCAAGTTGAAACAAATTTGATTCTGTGGCAGAAATCTGAGTCTTCTGTAATCAGCTTTTCAATTATTGCTATCAGCTTATCTTTTATATTGTGAGTAACCTCACGGTGCCCGAAGAAGCAGCAAGTCTTATTCTTTTCCATATACATCACCTATTCAATCTGATATTCAAGATATAGTATCTGCTATAATTAGATATTATAACATGAACTGATGAATAGACCAAATATTATTGGTAACTATGTATAGTAGAATTATATACGGTGATGAACATGGATAAGAACGATTTTGCTAAACGATTAGCAGATCTACGCACAGCAAAAGGCGTATCTGCAAGGGATATGAGCCTTTCTTTAGGTCAGAGTGCCGGATATATAAACAACATTGAAAACGGCGTAAATCTGCCTTCTATGGCTGTTTTCTTCTACATCTGCGAGTATCTTGGTATCACTCCGAAAGAGTTTTTTGACACCGATAATACCAATCCTGAAAAAGCATCAGAGCTTTATGATGTAGCCAAACACTTGAAATCCGAGCAGTTGGAACATCTGATAGCTATTGCAAAAGGCTTAAAATAAAACCGAACAGGAAATAAAATAGCAGGAGCATCAGCCTTAAATTCAAGGCCTGATACTCCTGCTTTCATTTGCTTATTCTGTTGTTGTTCAAAGTTCTACAACCGGACAGCCCTTGCTACGATACTGATAGATTTCGTCCTCTGCAGCGATACGGACAGATGCCATATCATATTCTTTGAAATGTTCCTCCGCTTTTGCTTCGCTGTCACTCATGCCAAGAGTTGTGGAG
>JBGUWM010000206.1:0-1760 GCA_045221175.1 Acutalibacteraceae bacterium
AGCGTCGCGCCTTCAACTCCCATTAAGGTCTGATTGATGGGAATGATAACCTCGCCGACAACATAAACGCCGCTCTCGTTTATCAGCGCGTCAACATAGTTTGTCACAGCGCCGCCGAGGGTATTTTCCTGCGGAATGACCGCGTAATCCGCTGTGTCGTTCATTACCTCGGCGATTGCGTCGTCAACGGTTTTTTGCGGATTGAAATTCTTTGTATCCTGAAAGAAAAACTTTGCCGCTTCTTCGGTATAGGTTCCTTCGGGACCGAGATAGCTGACAACAGCGTTCGTCTTGATCTGAAATCCACTGTCGGCGGTTTTGTCCGCCTGTTCCGATGAACAGCCCGCGAACACAGAACAGCAAAGCGCTACCGCTAAAGTACTGGCAGAACATTTTTTGATGATAGTGTTCATAAAGATACATCCTCCTGTAATTTTTCTTATTCTTCTATCTCTTGTTTTTGTTGTTACTATTCATTGTATCACAAGCCTGTCTGTATTTCAAATATTTTTGTAAAAGCAAGACCAGACAGTAAAAAAACTTTGACATCTCCGTATTATCCGTGATAGAATTAAAGTACTCAAAATACATTAAAATGGAGGTTTCTATTGTATGGATATTCAGTATCTGTTATTTCTCCAAAATCTGCGGGAAGCGACAGGAGGATTTTTTGACGAGTTTTTCAATGCGCTCTCAAAATTTGCCGTAGACATTCTGCCGTTTCTGCCGTATGTGGTGTTTTGGTGCGTGAACAAAAAGTGGGGCTACCGCTTTTTGGCGACCACCTGGCTCGGGGAGATACTCAACGGCGTTATCAAGTTGACCGTCTGTGCCTACCGTCCTTGGATACGCTCGGCGGAAATCAACCCCGCAGGCGATTCTAAAACCGCCGCGACCGGCTACTCCTTCCCCAGCGGTCATACGCTGGTGGGTACAGTTCAGTACGGCACAACGGCTGTGTGGCAATGGAGCAAACGCAAATGGCTCTCGATCATCTGCTTGGTTCTGCTGCTTCTCACAGCATTTTCGCGTAACTTCCTCGGCGTTCACACTCCACAGGATGTTTTGGTAGGTCTTGCCGAGGGTATTGTGCTGATTGTACTTGTCGGCATTCTTCAAAAAGCTCTTGAAAGCAAGGAGAATGCAAAGGATATTCTCACCTTTATCGGCATTGCAGTGATGATCGGCATACTGATTTACATTACCGTAAAGCCCTATCCAATGGACTACGACGCCGAGGGCAAGCTGCTTGTCGATCCACAGAAGATGATGAACGACTGCTACAAGGCTTGCGGCGGTTTCTTAGGCTTCCTGATCGGCAGCTTTGTTGAACGGCACTTTATTCACTTTGAGATCCCTAAGGGTTCCGCACGACTTCCGATTCTGGCTTGTATCGGCTTTGCGCTGATGTTCGCTTGGAAAGAGCTGTTTGCTCCCGCAACAATTGTCGCCGGCTTAGGCGGTCACTGGGGTAACTTTATCGCGCGCTGCGTGATGGTGCTGTTTGCTCTCATCGTATGGCCTATCGTCATTAAGAAGTCCTGCTCGAAAGGAAATGCTTTGACTGAAAAGGCTGCTGCATAGCAACGGTTTTCTTCCCTTTGAATGTGAATGGTGGCACTTCACTCCGGAAAATGAGCCTTATCCCGATACATATTTAGAATTTCCGGTATCATCAGAATATTTGAAAAGGTAAATTGAATTTGTCGAAGAACATCAATGACGATTTTGTAATTTTCCAATAAAGATACTAAAACCTC
>JBGUWM010000207.1:0-6880 GCA_045221175.1 Acutalibacteraceae bacterium
TTTTTTTAATATTACTCGATTTCTAATTATAAGTCGCCAACTTTAGGCGGCTTTTTCCTTTTTATATGGGGTTTTTAGAGGTTCCCATCAGAAATTCTGATATTATGATTATAATACAAATAAACGATATAATCAATTACAATTTTCGGGTGCGTGACCGCACTGGACGATTCGCGTTGTCGCTCGCTGCGCTCCGCTCTGGGCTCAGATAGACAACTATTATTCCTGCGCCGGACGGCACGTCATGTACCGTATCCATCCGCCGACGTGACCCTTAATGGGTCACTTTCCGGCTGCTTAATTCTGAATATCGTGTTTTCGTAGCTGTTCTTAATCCGCCGTGCCTGTTATGTCTGAAAATGAGATGACCCGAACACACCTTTATCCGCGACACAAAAAATATTGTATGCTATAGAGTGTGAGTGCGAAGTTGGGTGCGGCAGCTTGCCGGCGGTCTTTGTGCGGTGTTTCCTAAAGGCACAGTGATCCTTTGACGGTCATTGTGCCTTTTGTTTTTAATCTTTTCGTGTCGGGGATATCATAAGACTGAAAGGCGTTCAGGAACGGGCAGCCCCGGAGCCGGACACCCACCATTCACCGACCATATCCCGTCAGTTTATGTATGGATCAAAGCCGTCAATTCCAATGCTTTCAGAAGGCGGCGTAGTCCCGTCAGTTCATATAGGGATCAAACCCCGACAGCTTTATGCCGCCGACTGCGCCGCAGGAATAGCTATAGCTCACCATATCGTCTCCGGCAAAGATACTTTCCTTTATGTAATATCCCTCGTCCGCCAGCTTGTTAACGATCTCAAGGGCAAGCTCACGCCGGCGGTCCACGTCCTCGATATTATAAAAGTCCTTTTCTTCAAGAAATTCCCTCTGTATCCGCTCCGCCTCCGACATCATCCTGAGTTCCTCGTCGGTCAGACCCTCTTCGGACTCCTCCGAAGGCTCCGGACCTGAACCGGTATCCCCGGAGGCCTCCTCTTCCGACCGTTCCGGAGTTCCCGACTGTGCCGGTGTATCCGACGGCGCCGGTGTTTCCGACTGTGCCGATGTTTCCGACTGTGCCGGTGTTTCTGACTGTGCCGACTGTGCCGATGTATCCGACTGTGCCGATGTATCCGACTGTGCCGGTGTATCCGACTGTGCCGGTGTTTCTGACTGTGCCGACTGTTCCGACGTTACGGACTGCATGGACGCCGCCGGGGTCTGTGAGCTGCCGGAAGCTCCCGTGTTATCTGACGCTCCCTTTCCGGAGCAGGCAGACAAAAACAGAGCGCAGGCAAGGGCCGGTATCACGAGTAAGCTTTTCATTCTTTTCATAAGAGCCTCCTGAAAAAATATAAGTGTATGGGTCAGGTTTTCCCTGCCGCGCGGCAGGGAAAAGAGTAAAGCGCTTATACCGGTTCAAGGTAAGTCGTATTACTCGAGTAATACTTATAGATATAAGTATTATTCACTATTCACTATTCATTGAGCGAGCAAAGCGAGCGTTTCAAAGCAAGGGTTTTGTGCGTCTGAATTCTCCGAAGATAGGATGGGTGTTTTTCTGGGCGATCTCGTCCGCAAAACAGAGCAGCGGTATTGCAAAGGACTCCTTGCGGATGCCGTAAGAAACCAGATTGCCGTCTGCCGTTGCAACAACAAAACGCTCGGCCAGCAGATTATCACACAGTATCTCCATACACCGCTCTGCTTCCTTATGGGAAATACCTGTCTTTTTGCTGATCAGCGATACTGAAATGGGCATGATCTCTGCGGAATATAAGTAAAAGATTATCTTCATCATTTTTTCATCGGCAAAGACCGCAAATACCTTCCGGATCGTTTCGGGGTCACACAGCTGTTTGCTGATGCCTTTCCCCGACTCCCGGATGAACACAAAGCTGCTCAGGCTGGGGGACGTCCGCATGAAGGCCATGCCGCTGTCGCTGATGACACGGGAAAGATAGTTGTTGTCCCTTTCCCCTGCAAATGCGTTCTGATCCAACAGCTTTGTCAGAAAATCATCCTTGACCGACATGTCCCCTAAAAGACCTACCTCCATCGCCCAGCAGATGTCCGCTGCATAGCGGTAGGCCTCCTCCCTGTCCATCCGGCTCAGGTGGCGGGCAAGCAATATGGTCAGGCTCTGCTCCTCCTGTCCGAACAGAGAGTCGATGCTGACCCCCAGCACCTCGGCGATCTTCGGAAGCAGCTCAGCGTCGGGAGTGCCCCCTCTCTCCCATCGGGACACGCCCTGAGTGGTAACGCCCACAAGCTCACCAAGCTGTTCCTGGGTTATTTTGTTTTCGATGCGGAATTTTTTTATCTGTTCACCGATAATGCTCATCGGTACGTCACTCCTTGCTTTTCTGTTTTCTTTGTCAATGTCCGTCCGGGTCTGTTCACGGCTTCCGACCGAACAGGCAGTTCTAAAGCTTCCCTCTGTCCGCTTTATAAAACGGCTGAATAAAGACCGGATATCAGAAACGGATAAGCAGGCTCAGGTTACGGCGAACTTGCGAATTGACCGAAATCATAGGCATCGGAGCCGCTCTCATAGGAGCTTTGTTCGGGATAGTAATCATAACCGCCGTACCGGGACAGGTTTTTTATGGTGTTCTCAACGGTCTCTGCGATCTCCTGGTCGCTTATCATCTTGTCGCTGACGTATTTGGTCCTTTCAGGCATAAAATCATGGTCTATTGTGTCCGTTTTAAAGCACTGTCCGTTTTCCGTGTTATAATAGAACAGGTCCACCTTCTCATATTTTGCCGATACGGTGTTTCCCGTTCCTCCCTCCGGCCTGTAATGGGCTGTACCCGTGGTGGAGGATACATATACCGCGGCTTCGATACCCTTGACGTCCTCCTCTGTCCATTCGGTATATACGTCCTTGCCTGTTTCAAGATTTGCGGCGATTATCATGTCCTCGTCGTCAACCCTGCGTATGACAACATAGTTTATGGGCTGACGGGGGGTCTGTTCCTCGTAGGCAAGGTTTGAGATCTTATAAAAATATCCGCACTCTCTTTGGAACAGAGAACAGTTCTTTATCATTATTTCATTGTGTTCCTTTCTTTCTCTCTCCGAAATGATAAATCTTACAAAAATATATATCAGGGCCGCCACCAGCGCCATAAGTACTATCCTCCATGCCCATTTTTTCGCCTTTGAGTTCATAGTATCCGCTCCTTATTCATCCGTCCCCATTCCGGCTGCCGTCATACCCATCACGCTATAGGGCAGCTTCCCTTTCCGGGAACCGCGGCCCCACAGGTTTAACTGTTCTCCGTGTCACGGAAAGCGGAGGCAAATGTCCCGTCCGGGTGTATCCGGATATATTATACTATATTTTGATACGGATTTCAGCCCGACAGGAAAAATATTTCAAAAACTTTCATATATTTCCCCTTTGCTGCATATATTATATCACAGGAGGCAAAGACGGTGAAACAGGTACGGTATACTGCCCCTCCATATACCGGCGGAACAACTTTATTATCCAAAATCCGGCAATATGCCGGTCAACCACCTCCCTATGCCGGCAGTGCATCTTACGCAGAACAATACGGATCCGGAAGGAGGTTTTCTTTTTGGAAAATAAATAATAAAAAACTTCTTGACATAACCCGCCATGGATGATATAATAATCAAGCAGTCAAAAATCATATATCGCGGAGTGGAGCAGTATGGTAGCTCGTCGGGCTCATAACCCGAAGGTCGTAGGTTCAAATCCTGCCTCCGCAAGCGCATATCCGGACGGAACGATCGTCATTATCGTCCCGTCCGGTTCTTTTTGGGATCCCGTTCCGTATGCATCATCCGATGCAGCCATAAAGAAGCGTGTCTGCCGGTATCGGAATATACAAGTCACAGGCAAGGCCCATGCCCGTGTTATCTTTTGTGTGACGGCGAGGTGAAACAAATGGACGAACAAAAGTCATGTGCCGATTGTCTCAATCTGGGACGCGCGGTCTACTGTATGCAGTGCATCAGGATGAACAAGGGACACAAGGATATGTTCCGCAGCAATGCTCCCATGCCCTTCCCCTATCAGCGCCAGGACAGCAAGGCAGAAGCACCTCAGCCGGAAAAAAGATAAACCGCATTTTCTGTTTGACAACAATTTGGGAACCGTTCCTCTCAAAAGGGAGCCGGTTCCCCTTTTTAAAATATAAATCAATTCCCGCTTTACTCAGAACGATGACCTGTGTCATCACTTTCAAGCAGATAAGTTATGCTTTGGCAATACTTTATAAGGAGGCCTGATCTGATAATGAAAAAAAGATGGTATTTTATCTTTGCGGCTGTTCTGATGTGCTTATGCATGATCTATAGTATAGCCGTCGGCGGCAGATATGTTATGGATGTAGATCTTCATTGGAGCTCCGTCAAAACTGATCAGTTACAGGTAACCGTTGAGCAGGATACGGAAATTCTGAAAACAACGGACAGTCATCGTCAGGGAGATCACCTATATGTCACATTGGAATCGGTATCACCCGGAAAGGTATTTGTTATTGTTACGCCTTTGGATGACCCGGATTCTACCATTGATATGAGACTTTTTTATGTTCACCCCACAGGAATCATTACCGAGGATAATTTTTTTGGCAGAAGCACGGGCAGCTGGTGTTTTCCCATCGCAATAACCCTGTTCCTTGGTGTGCTTATCATTGGCCTGTTCATACACATAAAAAAGGAAGTGCGGCGGGACCTGTATCAGTATAAGAACGTCAGGAATATAGGCTTTGCATTGTTTCTGACAGCTCTGTTTATTGAACAGCTTATTCTTCTGAGTGAGATCAATAGGGGCATTATCGATTCTGTCAATATGCTTTTGGGCTTTGCCGGGTTTTTCTCGGCGGTCGCTCTTCCTGCCGCATTTATCACGTTTGTTCTGGTGACCTTAAGCAATATCCGGCTTATGCAGAAGGAAGGACGCAACTGGAGGAATATGCTGGGCTGTATTCTTGGGATAACGGTGTGTCTTTGCACGATATTCCCCTTTGCCCTCGGCGAGTTTTTGCAGCGCACGACCATTGTAGATGTGCATAACCAGAACGGCATGGCGCTGTACATAGAGCTGTTCGTGGAAAACTCAATTCTTGCAATTACGTCCTATCTTGAACTCATCCTTATCGGCACGATCATTCTGTCAACAAAGGCGGCTAAAAGGATACCGGCCTTTGACAAGGATTATATAATAATCCACGGCTGTCAGATCAGGAAAGACGGCACCCTGACCAACCTGCTGAAGGGCAGAGCGGACAGGGCGATAGAGTTTGCGAAAATGCAGAAGTACAAGACAGGCAAGGATATCATATTCATTCCCTCAGGCGGCAAGGGTGATGATGAGGTCATCAGCGAAGCCGATGCAATAAAGAATTATCTTTTAGAATGCGGTATCCCGGAGGACAGGATACTTGCAGAGGACAGATCCGCCAATACATTTGAAAACCTGAAAAACGCCAAGGAGCTTATCCGTCAGTACGCAAAAACAGACGACCCGAAGGTCGCCTTTTCAACTACGAACTATCATGTTTTCCGTACCGGCGTTTTCGCTTCACAGCAGGGCATAAAAGCTGAGGGTATCGGCGCAAAAACAAAAAGATACTTCTGGATAAACGCCTTTATCAGAGAATTTATCGCCGCCCTGGTTTCTGAGTGGAAAACGCACCTGGCGTTCATTCTGACCTGGCTGGTTCTGATCGTTTCCATGGTAGGGTTAGTTTATATTTCAAATAATTTCTGACAGATGTATTGACAGCATCATGCGTCATTTACGGCGCTGAAAGGGAGCCGGTTCTCAAAATGGGAACCGACCCTTTTTTTGACAGCCAACCAACCTGAACCCGAAACGTCAGTTTGTCAGCCGCTCACTGCTGTTCCGTCCTGCACCAGCACCGCCCGCCATAACGCATACAATTACTATCCCGCCGGTGCTGGGCTGCGCCTGCTCATACGGCACAGCCCGTCCACACAGGCAGATCAATTATATCTATGTTATGGGTATAATAGAAGTCCGGTCAAAAAATAAACCAGGTATGGTGTAATGGTAATAAAAATATTTAATAAGAATAAAAAAACAGCGGCATCACCGGTATATTTTTTATAGAATTTTTTATAAAAAAATACATTTAAATATATTCCAACCGTCAATAACACTATAAAAGGAATATAAATCTGAACACTGCTCTTCTTCAGATAGACCTTGAAAATTATACTCAGCCAAATCAGAAGGTAGCAGCTTATCAACAAAAGATAAATAACGTTTCCTACGACAATGAGACCTGATAACAGAAATATTTTTAGTTTACTTAATGACCGATTATTAGCCGAGTTCAAAATATCCGCTTCCTTTCTATTATAATTTTCCCAAATATCATTTCACCAGTATACTTACCTCTTCTTGATCAGGTGTAATTGCCGAAAAAACGATACTATCAATATAATCTCCCCTCAAAAAGCCCGGTGTCCAGTGTACTTGATAACCGATGATTTTTGTATCGGGACCGTATTTATATCGAAGTTCAACTTTTGCTGTTTCTTTAAAATAATAAAACCTCCTGTAATTCGATAAATAAAAACGTCCAATAGTAAGAGCAAACACTAAAGCAATAATATACCAAAAAACCAGTAGAACTGCCACAACAGTTTTAATGGTTTTTTTTTGTAGTTTTTTCTGGAAAAACAGATTATCTTGATTATTCAATCTTTATACCTCCGATAAAAATTCAAACAGAGCGTCCTGTGTTGCTATTTCACACCTTAAAGCGTTATGCCGCTCACTGCTGTTCCGTCCTACACCGGCGCCGCCCGCCATAGCGCACACAATACCACGGCCGCCGGCGTGGGGCTGCGCCTGCTCATACGGCACAGCCCGTTC
>JBGUWM010000208.1:0-1873 GCA_045221175.1 Acutalibacteraceae bacterium
TTTCCTCACCCTCGACGACGGAAGAAAAATCATCACACCGATTTTCTGGTGGCAAACTCACCTCGGATTTTACTATATGCCGATCGGCACGAAGCTCCGACTTTTTTATTCGGAAAGTAGTCTGAACAAAATATATCTGGAGAAGGTGGAAGTCATTGGACAGGAACAATGAAGCTAAGTTGAAAGCGGATTTGATTGTAGCCGAAGCTATGCAAAAGCCTGACCGTGAAGGCTATCCGAAGCTGACCGAGGAGCATCCTTTTTTCGGAAGGCTGAGATATTTTATGGCTGATAAGTCACACTGGCTCGGAACGGCTACAGACCTGCTTAACGCTATGAACGATACTGTCACGCCGCCGAATACTGTTACGAAGCTGCTCAATAAGTTTTGTATCGACCTGTATTTCAGTGACGGTATTGATGTACGTTTCAGACGGACAAACCGAAAGAGAATCATCGAGCTCTACCGTTATCGGCGCAGCGAAAAATATGAATAGCGTGACAGATTTGTTGACAGTTCAAGAATGAATGACAAATCTTAGCAAGCAGTGTGTTTGTACTCCCAAACACGCAAGCTTCGGTAACTGTGCACAGTCTTAGCAAGCAGACCATTCATACTCCCAAGGGAGTTGAACGGTAGTTGCCGAAGCTTAGCAAGCATACTGTTTTTACTCCCAACGGAGCAAAAGCAGTGCAGCTTGTTAGGGAGAACCCTAATACCCCGAACAGGAAGGAGAAAGAAATGAGTAACAGAATCAAAAAACAATTTTGGTTTACACCTGAGGAAGAGGCTGAATTCAGAAGAAAGGTTGCATTGACAGGCTTGCCGCAGTCGAGCGTCATCAGAATGCTAATCAAAGGCTATGAGCCGAGAGAGCGACCTGACGACAGATTTTTTCAGGCGATAAACTCAATTAATGAAATGATCCACACGGCACAAAAGCTTTTGGAAAGGTCATATCAACTCGGCGTTGTTGATAAGGAGACCGTCGAGCGTGAGATTAAGCGCTGGGCGTATTTTATCTGCAATATTGAAAGCGAGTTTTTACGACCGGAGAAAAGCCCAATCAAGTGGAAGTAGAGAAAGGAGAACACTTATTGAAATATCAAACCACAGAGAATGTTCAGAGCATTCCCATCAAAGAAATACAGCCGTTCCGCAATCATCCGTTCACCGTGGCGGACAATGAGGATATGGCGAAGATTGTCGAGAGTATCGGCAAGGTCGGAACGATTACGCCGTTGCTCGCAAGACCGTTGCCGGACGGCGGTTATGAACTCATTTCGGGACATCGTCGCTTGGAAGCCTGTCGCAAACTCGGGCTTGAAAACATCCCGGTGATCGTCAGAGAAATGACGGACGACGAAGCGGTGATCGCTATGGTTGACGCTAACCTACAGCGTGAGCGTATCCTGCCGAGCGAAAAGGCGTTCGCCTATAAGATGAAGCTCGAAGCGATAAAGCATCAAGGTGTAACCTCCCGACAAGTTGTCGGGAAGCGTGAGAGTGCCGATGATGTAAGTTCCAGCGAGAGCGGACGAACTGTTCAGCGCTACATTCGTTTAACAAATCTGATTCCGCAGCTTTTGAAAATGGTTGATGAGGAACGTATTGCATTCAGCGTCGGCGTGGAGCTGTCTTATCTGTCCGAATATGAACAACAGGATTTGCTTGAAGCGATAGAGCTGGAGGACAAAACGCCCTCGCTCTCACAGGCGATCCAAATGAAAAAGCTCTCGCAATCGGGCAGACTTGACAGCGAAATAATTGAAAGAATTATCTCGGAGGACAAGCCCAATCAGCGAGAGAAGATCAGCTTTCAGTATGACGAGCTGAGTAAATATTTTCCGAAATGCAGTCCGCAGGAAGTTC
>JBGUWM010000209.1:0-2004 GCA_045221175.1 Acutalibacteraceae bacterium
GTTCTTTTGGAAGAAAAATAAGATAAACAAAAAGTTTCTCGGTGCAAAAACAGTCGATGTCCCGAAAACCGCACAGAAAACAATACCCTTTCAGGAGGCTTATGAAAACGGGCTGTTCCTGAACTATGACGGCAGTTATTCGCTGATTTTCAGCTTTGAGAATATTGACTATTCGCTGTTCCGTGATGAAGAAAAGCAGGAAGTTTATAAGAAGTACACACAGCTTATGAACTCTATCCCGACTGACATCAAGTTGCAGGAGTTTCTGATGAACACCGATATTGATACGGATATTCTCAGGGAAACGCTTATGCCGTTCTCTCAGGATTATCCCGAAATATCGGACGATTACAGAAAGATTATGGGCGATGTTATCAGTGGCAGTACCGAAGCAGGAGCAAAGAAAATAATGCTGATGGCTCTGTCCTATAAACCAACGGGAAAAATCGACAATGCAAATGTGCTGTTCAAGTGCTATCAGGACTTGCAGCAGCTCTTTTCTTCTCTTGGCTCTACAACGAAGCAGTTGTTCCCCGAAGAAGTCTTTGAGATACTTTACAAATTTTATCATCAGTTTTCGGAAGTACCTTTTATGCTCCCGAAAAACGCTTACGGCAGTCGTATCAAGAACTATGTTACGCCTGCCTATTTTCGTTTCGGCAAGCACGAAATTGAAATAGGCGATCAGCTTACAAGAGTGCTTTTTATCAAGGAGTATTCGACTTATGTTGACGATGAAATGATAAATGACATTATCGACAACAGCGAAAAAATAACCGTAAGCAAGCAGATTACAAGAATTGCAAAGTCACAGGCTATGGATATGCTTCAAAAGAAGATCTTTGCTTTGGAGCTGACTATTCAGAAGCGTATGGAGCAAAACCATAAAACAGGCGGTGACTACATTCCGTACCGTCTGTCTGATGAGCGTAAAAACCTCAATCAGTTGCAGGAAAGGCTTGGCGGCTCGGAGTGTGAGCTGTTTGAGGTGGCAATATTTATTGCCGTTTCTGCCAAAACAAAAGAGGAGCTTGAGGAACTGACATTACATATCCGTCAGACTATCGGTGCAAAACATCAGTTACAAATTGAAACGCTCGGCGGTCAGCAGGCAAAGGCTTTGCAGGCTGTTCTGCCCTTTGCACAAATGCCGTTCAGCCAAAAGGATAACAACAAGGTATCATTCCCGATGTTGTCTGATGCGGCAGGAGTGCTTATTCCGTTCAATCATATTGACCACTTTGTCAAGAACGGTGTGTATTACGGCAAGAACTTGGTGACACAAAATGTTATTGCTCTTGACAGGACGGCAGAAATGAACTCCAACGGCTTTGTTTTGGCAACATCAGGTGCAGGAAAGTCTATGTTTTCAAAGGCTGAAATGTTTGATGTACTGCTGAAATTCCCCGAAGATGAGGTTATCGTCATTGATCCTGAGCGTGAATATGAGCCGTTAGTCAAAGAATTTAACGGTACAATTCTGAAAATAGCACCGAACTCTCCGACAAAGCTGAATGTCTTTGACATAGACCTGAACGCTGTTGAGGAAGGACAGTCCGCTATTGCCAACAAAGCAGAGTTTATTATGACGATTTGTGAAACGGCAAAGGGTGCGGAGCTGACAAGCAACGAAAGAACGCTGATTGACCGTTGTGTAAAGGAAACATACCGTGAGTTTATCACTTCTCACGGCGATATGAGTAAGATACCGACTTTCACGGACTTCTACAAAAACCTTGTAGCTATGCTCGAAATCGAAGCGAAAAACCTTGCACTGTCCCTTGAACTGTATATCACAGGCTCTTTCAATATCTTTTCAGGCAAGACGAACATCAACACCGACAAGCGTTTTCTTGTATTCGATATTTCCTCTATGGGCGAACAAATCCGTCCTGTCGGTCTGCAAGTTGTACTTGAATATGTATGGCAGAGAGTGAGTAAAAACAGAGATAACGGTATCAGGACTTGGGTATGGATTGATGAGTTTTCGATTATGTTCAATGA
>JBGUWM010000210.1:0-17580 GCA_045221175.1 Acutalibacteraceae bacterium
TAATTTTGGCGAATTCCATAGTTATATCAAGATAATACTGTTAAAATTCTCTCTATTCCCTCGAATATTTCTATTTGAACTTCAACAATTCAAACAAAACCTCGAGGGAATAGAAAACTGGCCAACGGCTAAAAATCTATTTTTATCGGAGGTTTTTATTTTGAATACAAAACTTAATATGATTCGTAAAGGAATCAAAGATGTCTGGTGGAGACCGTACATGGTATCAGGCGCAAGGTTTTCTGCAAACGACATCCCGTTCTGTCCGACAACTTCTGCTGAGCTTCCCAAGAGGATCATCACCTACAAGGAAGCAAAAGAGGAGTACCGTAAACAACTGCGCAAGGGAAATAAGGATTTCTTTAATGATGTGTTCGTTTGCTTCTATGAGGATGACCACGAATTTGATTCGATCTTCGGCATCTGGTTCAGAAGCAAGCAGGCTTATAAAATTCTGAGCCACTTTGCCGGAATAATTACACCCGACTTTTCGCTTTATCAGGATTTTCCCTTGCCGCTAAAGCTCTGGAATACATACCGTATGAGAGCCTTCGGCTATTGGTACGGTACACTCTGCGGTCATGCAGTTATCAACAACGTCCGCTGGGGAACGCCCGAGTCGTGGCGCTACTGTTTCGACGGCATTCCCGATAACAGTATCGTTTGCATCGGTACCGCCGGCGGCAGTCCGAAAAAACTCATCGACCGGAAACGGTTCGAGGAAGGACTTGAAGAACTCGTCCGCGTCCGCAAACCGCATACGATCCTCGTTTACGGCTCTGCAAGCTACCCCTGCTTTGACAAACTGATCGATCAGGGCATCAAGGTTGTATCCTATCCCAGCCGCACCGCGTCGGCCTTCGAGAGGAGGCGGGCGAGATGAGTAAGGGCGATTCGCATCTTTTTACAGGAACAAGCGGTGAGGGACGTGCTCTTATTGATGAAGTTATTGCAAACGGCGAAAAAATCTCCCCCGAGAAAGTTGTCATGATAACGCGAGATCCTTCAGGTAAAATTGTTTGGCTTGAAACAGGCAATGATGCTTCAGGGCTTCAGCACATTATCAAAGAGCATGAGTCCCAATTCAACGGGAAGGGTATTTCAAACGAAAACATTCCAAACTACGTTTTAGAAGCAGTTTATCAAGGGAATGTTGTCGGCACCCAAGGAAAAAAGAGTCCTCCCCGTACAATCTATGAGTTTACTTATAACGGAATAAAACAACGTATTGCCGTTCAAGTTAGCAAGAATGGTTATATCGTTGGTGCAAATCCAAAGAGTATGAAGGAGTAATAATTATGATTAAGAAAATACGTTTGATGCTTGAATATAACACTTATTGTGTGTGGTTGTACGATGAGAATGACGAAATAATCGACAACGACAACCCGCCCGAATGGGATGATGATCAGCAACTGACTGATGCTTTTATGGCCGTTAGCGATTTGTACGATACGTTCTTTATAGATAACGAGCATGAGTTTCGATACGTAGGCTGCCCTAACGATGAGACGAGAAAAAAACTCTTATCGTTAATTTCAACTGCTGCAGAAATAATTACAAAAAAGAATAATGGAAAATACATTATTCAGAATGATATCCATTGTGATTTCTAAATCTGGATTGTTAACCGCAGGCATTATCACGTGTCTGCGGTTGCATAATCCGCAAGCCGTATAGGAGGATTGATTATGAAGTGTTATAATAAAAGTGTCAAACGGGAAATAAAAAACGTTGACTGAGTTAATAAGGCGGCTTCACCCACATACGATCATCGTCTATGGCTCAGCAAACTACCCTTGTTTCAAGGAATTAGAAAAACAGGGCATAAGTATTCTCGCCTATCCCAGTAAAACACACAAAGCATTTGCAGGGAGGGCGACAAAATGAGTAAGAGTGATAGCCATCAGTTTACAGGTACAAAAGGACAGAAGATAGAACAGGGAATGAATCCTGAAAATTTGAAAAGGCAACTCGTGTCTTGGGCTGAAGAAGTAGTGACTCGTATGTCTGATAACGTATCAAATAGGTAAAGAGAAAGGTTCAATACAGCTTGTGTTGTGTTTGACGAATTGACCGGTACGCTATACTTTGGGAGAAACGGCGGCATAGATAAATTCGGAGATAGTATACACCCTACGCTGAGAGCGATTCTGCCTAAAGAACCACTTAACGGTCTTCCGACACCTTGGAATTGTGCTGAAACAGATGCAATCAATCAGGCATTACATAATGGTGTTGACTTAGGACATATGAGAATTTATACTATCAGCACTAAGCCTAAGTCTATGGGAAAAGCTAAAAAGTCATGTGAAAACTGCACCTACGCATACAGAGACAGAATCAAAGAAAACTATACAGGCTGGATTGAGGAGGCAATGCCATGAAAACAATTTATGATACACTCTCAATCAGAGGGCGTGTAGCCTACGCTATAATGTGTTTTGAGCGCTATGTCACTTGCAAATACCCTGACAAAGATATGTCAGCTGTTGCCGATATGATGTGGAAAATTATAGATAATAGTGACTATATTGACAATAGTTCATATCGCTATATGGAGATTATTCCTGAATATCTGTTTGAAGCAAATGACTTTACTTCATCGGAATTCGACTATTTAACAGAAAAGGAATATGACCTTTTCACTGATCTTCTTCCTACTCCTGACATTGATGCTAATCTTAATACCATTATGCACTTGATATATGACATTGCTATGGAGTATGCTTATACGGTTGTTGAACTTGATGCTCCAGAAACGAAAGAATATTTGCAGGAGATTAGCAAGATACTCCAAACAAATAGTATTACTTTGCCCAAAGTGGACGATATTCCAAAATATGAATGGGATGATACACATGGTTGGGGACAGCCTTTTGACGGCAGGTATCTTTCCATTATCATAAAAAAATCCTGAATACATACGAAATAGGAAGCATAAAAAAACAACACCGGCTGGTATGAAGGAGAATGATTATGAACAGTAAAATTTTTGATAACATCTCAATCAGAGGCCGCATTGCTTATGTAATACTCTGCTTTGAAAATTATATCAAAGTCAAATATTCAAATGTCGATATGCAGCCTGTTCTTAAGAAGATGTGGTCGGTAGTAGATTCATCCGACTATATTGATAACAGTGCATATAGGTATCTTGAAATAGTACCGGAATGCTTGTTCGAAAAAGATCACTATTCTTCTGATGTTTTTGAAAAGCTGACGGAAGATGAGTACGACAGGTTCACAAAACTGCTTAATGCTGATGACACTGATCTTAATGCTATCATGATGAGTGTGTATGATATCGCTATGGAGTATGCTTATACCAACATAACGGATCATGGAAAAGAAACCTATGAATACTTGGATAAAGTGATCGCAATTCTAAATAACAATAGTATTCCGTTACCTGATATTGATAAGGTTAGTATGAGTCGTTTTTCCGAATCAGAAGGCTGGGGGCATTGCCTTGAACCTAAAAGTATTTCAGATATGCTATTATGTTAACGAGGAACAGATAACAAGAAATGCGGAGAACTGATACCATTTTGGCGCTCCTGCGGTCATGCTGTTATCAACAATGTCCGATGGGGTACTCTTGAAACATACTGGTACTGCTTTGACGGCATACCCGAAAACAGCGTCATTGCTATCGGCACAGTCGGCGGAAATCCTCGTAAGCTCATAGATCGTGAGCGATTTGAGGAGGAAAAGATCCTCAGGTTAAATGTGCTGGAATGATCGTGTTTAGGAAAGGAAAAATAGCTTCGATTGATAATCAAAGTGGTCATTTTCGACCTAACCAGAAATCTATGGAGAAGGTATATAATGCACTTAGAAAACTTTATGAAAATAATCCGATAGTTTTTGACAAAGGCTTTAGATGGAGGTAATTATGAAAAAGATAAATATCTATGAACAAGTACGTTATTTATTTAATCGCCGTTGGGATGAGGAACTGACAGACGAACAAGATGAAAAGCTGCAAAATGAATACGATAATCTTGTCAATAAGTGCAGTTGGAAAGTCGTTTTCGATTCAATAGACAACTATATGCGTTCAGAATGCCTCGATGGTGAATCAGCATGCAACTTTGCTCACTTGTATTGGGGATATAACTGTTATGATCCTAAAAAGATAGCATCCCCTTACCGATTCTTAGGGTATATATATTATAGGATGGATCTGAATCCATGGAAATATGATGCAGTTGATCTTTTGGATGGAATAGTCAATGATCTTCTTTCTACGCCTGAAGATAAAAGTCATAATCCATTTTGGAATCCGGACTATATCCCTGAAAAAGATCCCGAGATCATTGCCGAGGTCGAAAGATTGAGAAAGGAGAATGCATAAATGGACTACACAAAACTAAGCAAGGAAATTTCCTATGTTCTGCGGCACGCTCCGTGGGAGTATGAACTGGAGCTTGATGAAGAAGGCTTTGTGCCTGTAGTACAACTGATTCACGCTCTTAATGAAAGCGGAGAGTACAAAGAAACAATAACGAAAGACGATATCCTTCATATCATCAAAATATCTGAAAAGAAACGTCATGAATTGAAGGACGGAAAAATACGGGCTTTGTACGGTCACACCGTACCCTCACACATCAGAAAAGAGCCCGTTGTGCCGCCTGATATTCTGTATCACGGAACTTCTCACAAGGCTTATGAGATTATCATGGATAGCGGTCTGAAGCCGATGAGCAGGCAGTATGTACATCTTTCTACTGATACAGATACTGCTGTTCGTGTCGGAAAACGGAGAGATAAAAAGCCTGTGATACTCACAGTTGATGCAAAGAGGGCATATGCAGACGGAGTAGTTTTTTACAGCAGCGGATATGAAAAGGTTATTCTTGCCGATTTTGTTCCTGCTAAATATCTGAGTATCAAATAATTGATTCCAATGAATTCAAATCAGGATAGAGCTTGAATTACATTATCAAAAAGCTCTATCTTTCAACGAGAAAGGATTGCAGGCAGGCGGCTCTGCGGAGCTTTCACAGCTTTATCGCAACGCTTGAAGGACATCCGAAGTCCCTTGCAAATCCGCATCGGAAGGACAGAATCCGTGCAACCATACACGAACACAAAGACCAATACATAAAAACAGGGAATACAAGGTATTCTCAAAGTTTATGGCAGCATAAAAAATTATCCCCTCCGCCGTGAGAAATTCATAGCGGAGGAGATTCATTTAAAAAAGACAGCCGCCGGTGAGCGACTGTCTTTTATCATATACGAAAGGCTGCATGGATATACCGAACCGAAAACAAGCTGCCGATAATGGGCAGAGCGTCATATACCGTTTCCATGCGATTATTTCTCTATTACTCTTCAATCATAGCCAGAAGTTCATTTTTGGGTTTTACGCCAACGGAAGTATCAATCAGCTTTCCGTTTTTGAAAACCATTACGGTAGGAATACTCATGATACCGTATTTTTCAGCTAAAGACATTTCTTCATCAACATTAACCTTACCGACCTTGATCTCAGGGTGTTCCTCCGCAATTTCCTCAATTACAGGGGACAACATTCTGCAGGGACCGCACCACACTGCCCAGAAATCGAGCATAACGGGCTTGTCGGAACGAAGAACCTCCTGTTCAAAGTCAGCGGCGGTGATTTCAATAACTGCCATAATAACAACACTCCTTTTCATAAGTATAGTATAGGATTATACAGAGCAGACAATCACTCATCTGTTCTTTTTTCTTTTGTTACTGCGTTTTTTTGCATTAACAGCGGATTCACGTTCCTTTTCCTTGCGGGCGGAAGCAACGGTACCGTTCAGGCTTTTTTCATTAATCAGCGCTTTAACAAAATGGGGGTGCTTTTCGGTGAACTGCGCTTCCATCTCAGGGTGACTGACGATGTACTTTTCCTGCTGACGGGCATAGAATGCAAAAATATTGATAATAACGATGATAATATACATTGTAACGGAGAGTACGGCGCCGATACCGATGTAGGGATATATCGTAAAGAAAATATCAGCCAGCACAAGAATCGTCGTGATAATGACAATAATATTCTTGACAATGCGTTTTTTGTCGAATATACACGCAAAAACTGCAATGGCGGGTAAGATAGCCAGCGCAAAAGTAAAGATTCCACGCAGGAAGGTGTTGCCGAGGTTAATGTCGCTGCCGAAAGCCTCACCGACGGAGCCGCCGATCATCATCTGCAGACCGTTCTGAGAGATGAATACAGAGGCGCAAAGCACTTTCTGAGCCTTAAGTACGGCAGTGTTCAGTTTTTCAATGCTGTCTTCGGTATAAAGACTTCTGTCGATTTTTTTAACACGGTTGATCAGATCTGTCAGTCTGGTTGCGTCTACATCGTTCCTGATCGCATAATCCCAGTTATAATTAACGGTGTCCAGTTCACGCACAGAGCTGCTGTCTGAAGGGGAAGCGTTTTGTTCGGCGGCTTTGGCAGATGCTTCAGATGAGGCAGATACTTCAGATGCAGAAGCAGATGTCTGAGCTTCGGTTTTTTCTTCGGGCGCTTTGACCAAACCGTCGAGGGCAGCCTGCAGTTCTGTGGCTGCAGCGTCAATTTCCGGTTGTTCAGCCAGAATGGTATAGGCTTTTGCGGCGTTCGGAGTAACCTGAAGATCGGGAGTGATATAGAACCTGACTTCAAAAAACGGATATGTCAGCAAAAAGAACACAACAAGGTAGCATAGGATGAGCACAATACGAATAATCTGTGACGGTGTGCGAAGCAGTTTCTTTTTCTTCGGTACGTTCACCACAACGACTTTGCGTTTTCCGTTTTTTTGAGGGACAGCTTCGGAACCGGATTCCGGTTTTTGTTCGGAATTCAGATCCTGTTCGAGAAGTTCATCATTTTCGAGTTTTCTTGCCATAGGGGTAATAATCCTTTCAAAGCATATCAGACTGTATTGAATTTTTCTTTATAATTCTCGATTGTCAGCTTAATGATAGCGATAGCCTCATCACGTCCTTTTACCTCGTCTACAACAGTTTCCTTGTTTTCAAGGGACTTATAAACACTGAAGAAATGAGTCATCTCATCAAAAATGTGTGACGGCAATTCGGAAATATCCGTATAACCGTTGTAAGTGGGATCGTTAAAGGGGATAGCGATAATTTTCTCATCATTTCTACCGTTATCAAGCATCGTAATTACGCCGATGGGGTAACACTGAATAAGGGTAAGAGGATAAATCTTTTCCGAGCAGAGCACCAGTACATCGAGAGGATCGAGGTCATCTGCATAGGTACGGGGAATAAAGCCGTAGTTCGCAGGATAATGGGTAGAGGTATGAAGAATACGATCCAGTTTCAGCAAGCCGCTCTGCTTATCAAGCTCATATTTTGCCTTGCTGCCCTTAGGAATTTCAATCACTACCATAAAATTTTCAGGGGTAATTCTGGCAGAGTCCATATCATGCCATATATTTTGCATAAACGGTCAGCTCCTTATTTCATTGATAAGAGTATTATAGCATATAATTAAACAATTCTCCATAGTTTTTTTGAAATTTATACAGAAAAAGTATGAAAAACAGGAAGTTAACGATTAACCGACAAAAACTATGACAGGCCGATCTGTGTCGGTTAAAGTTGATCAGGGAACAGAAAAGAAAATGTTTTGAAAGGCTGCAGCCGGAGAATAACTGTCATAACAATGCAAACATGAGAAAAAGTATATTGCAGCAAGCTGAACCAAAAGAGAGAATACCGCAGCAGCCAGACAGAGTCAACAGAAACATACCAAAATGGTAAAAAAACAGCAGCCTCATGAAAAAGGCTGCTGTATGATGCACAATCGGCAGATAATCAATTAGCTGCTTTGCTTGTCTTCTTGGACTTATCGTTCTTTTTAGAAGACTTTTTGGTATTGTCGGAATTATTCTTTTTTTCGGCCTTTTTCTTAGCGGAGTGGTTTTTCCAGATAACCCACAGAGGAGCAGCGATGCAAAGAGATGAATAAGAACCGGAAATCAGACCAATCATCATGGGAAGTGCAAAGCTGACGATGGAAGTGATGTTGAAGATCAGAGAAACCACGAGAACAGAACCGATGGCAATAATTGTTGTGATAGACGTGCAGATGGTACGCACCATGCACTGATTCAGGCTGGTGTTGACGATATCGCCGACAGGAGTTTTCGGACCGGACTTTCTGCGGATCTCACGGATACGGTCATAGATGACGATGGTATCGTTCAGAGAGTAACCGAGGATCATCAGAACAACGGCAATAAAGTTGTCATTGAGAGGCATACGGAAGACCACAAAGACAAAGTAAACGATAATCAGGTCATGAATCAGAGCGACAACAGCCATAATACCGGCGGACAAACCACCGATCTTGCGGAAACGCAGCGCAACATAGACGATCATGAGCACAGCGGCAAGGATAACGGCAGCCAGACACTTGAAGAAGAAATTGGTACCCTTGGAAGCGTCTACGGAAGAGGACGAAGCCTCTTTGAAGGTACTGTCGGGGTAAGCTTTTTCAAGAGCATCGGTAATAGCGGTTTTATCCTCAACAGAAACAGCCTTGTTGCCGTTAAACTGCAGGGTAATAATTTTAGAGTTATTATCCTGAGAAGATTTTGCAAGGTTATCACTGTAGGAATAGTCAATCTTGTCTTTTTTCATCGTTTCCGACTTAGCGATGGTATCGTTAATCGTTTTTTCAATATCTTCTGCTTTCAGGTCACCGTTGTAGCTGTACTTAATGATCGTACCGCCGGTGAACTGGATATCGACCAGAGTTGGGAAAACGAAGATATTCAGAATCAGGCAAACAAGCATAATGCCCAGAGAAATGCCAAAAAAGATTTTGGACTTTTTGATAAAGTCTATATGGAATGTCTGTCTCATTACGATTTCTTACCTCCATATAATCTTTTATTTCTCAGGAACTTAAAGCCTGAAATGGATTTGAGCATCAGTCGGGAAGCGCCGACGCCCATGATAAAGTTAGCGATTACGCCGACGAGCAGAGTATAGCCGAAAGCGTAAATCAAACCTGTGGTAGAAACGCCGAAAATCACAGAGAAGATATTCGCAGGACCGAATACCAGAATCAGGATAACGGCAACGATGATAACGGTGATGTTACCGTCGAAGATAGCCGAGAAGCTGCCCTTTGTACCGTTGCGGATACAGCCGTCCAGAGTTTTTCCTGTCCACAGCTCATCTTTGATTCTTTCAGCGGTAATGATATTGGCGTCAACGCCCATACCGATGGAAAGGATCATACCGGCGATGCCGGGGATTGTCATCGTAAAGCTGGGGAATACAGGGAAGTAACCGGAAATAGCCATAACAGAGATTGACATCTGACCGACCAGAGCGATAAAGGCGATAAAGCCCGGGAGCCTGTACATAAAGAGCATGAACAGGAAAATCAGACACATGGCTGCAATAGCGGCATATCCCATAGCTGTCAAAGCGGAATTACCCAGAGAAGGACTGATGGTGCTGTAGCTTTCTACCTTCAGACCAAAGGGAAGGGCGCCGGCGTTGATGGTATTGGCAAGTTTAGCTGCGCCAGCGGCGTCAAAGCTGCCGCTGATGATAGCGATACCGTCTGAAATAACACTGTCTACATTCGGTGCAGAAACCAGCTCATCGTCCATCCAGATGCCGATCTGCTGCTTCAGATATTTTTGAGTACCGTCGGCAAATTTTGTTCTGCCTTCATCATTCAGTTCCAGAACGACAACGTGCTGATGTTTGCCGTCGGCAGTTGCCTGGTAGTTGCTGTAGGCTTTTTTGACGTCCTTACCCTCGATGATGAGTTCACCGTCAGCAGTAGAACCGCCTTTGAAAGTCAGCTTTGCAGTAGCGGAAAGCTCGCTGATAGCGGTGTCGGGGTCATAGTTTGTTTCGTCAGACTTCCAAGGGAAGCGTACAGTGATTCTGTCGTTGGTGTAGTCGGGATAGATCTCATAGTCAGTAACGTTCTGAGCAACCAGACGAAGCTCCAGAATAGCCTTGACAGATTCCATCTCGTCATCGGTAGCGTCTTTGCCGTCGGGAGCAAAAACAGCTTCCACACCGCCGTTGATGTCGATGCCCCATCGAATATCGTTAATACCCTTGATGTAGGTGATTTTAAAATCACCGTTCTCGCCATAAACACCAAACATAGAGGTATAGGCGAGTGCGAGAATAATAACAAAGACGATGAAGAACACCGGTTTGCCAATTCGTTTCATACGGTATCCTCCAATATAGTTCTTTTGTGTCATAGTATGCAGGCGGTGCAGGGGGATGCGGATACACACTCCATAGCCGTAAACACACAGACATATCGAATACAATTATATAGTTTTTGTCTATAAAAGTCAAATCTTTTTTGGCAATTTCGGAAGAGAAATGGTGATTTTTTGCTCCGAAAAAATGAATTTGGAAAGAAAAAATCGTAAAAACACCGAATAAAGAAAAAACAGAGGTTTTTTAAAGAACCTTCATCAAACGGTTTCGGCATTTTGAACAAAAGGCGTCAAATGCTTTTATCTATAAAGTGTGGCAGCTTGACAGATTAAGAGTTGAACAAAAGTGTAAAGCATACCTCTTTACAGGAGAATCGTTCTTTTGAAGGTCATTCCGGAGTGAACTGCTCGGATACAACAAATGACCGTCAGTGCTAAAGCTAAAGCCGGAGCGGATACAGAAATGACGAGTGATGCTGTAAAAAAGCGAAGATGGTCAGATAGTGCTGACTAACAAAGAAGGTAACGACTGATTGAAAAGATGATCTGCAAGCGGTTGAGTAATGTTTGCCGGTATGTACCATCGAGGTATGGTAGAGGACAGAGAAAACAGTGTATCTGAGGTTAAGCTCGTCAGTGGTTAGCAGGGAAGTGATAGATGTATACTAAGAAGCATAGAAGATTCTGAACTTTTGATGTTGGGCATTGTTGCGGTTGAGGAGAGTGGCAATGGAAAAACAAACGGGTGAAGCTGCAAATGGATCTTACGGGGGAGTGAAAAAGCGATATGATTATGATGATGACAAGCGTAATAAGGATGAAAGCAAAAAAAGCAACCCGGCGAAGTATTACATTCACCGGGTTGCAGCATTCTAATATATTATGTCAATGTAAGCTGACGGTTTATTTGGACAATTTTTCAATTGCCGCCATTTTGACACAAATACAGAAGATTGCCATTGCTTTTTCCAGCTCTTCAACAGGAGGATAAGTAGGAGCAAGACGAATATTGCTGTCTTTGGGATCATTTCCGTAGGGATAAGTTGCCCCTGCACCGGTCAGGACTACTCCTGCTTCTTTACACAGTGCAACGACACGCTTTGCACAGCCTTCCATTACATCAATGCTGACGAAATAACCGCCGTTAGGTTTTGTCCAGCAAGCAATCTGCAGAGGGCTGAGCTCCTTGTCCAGTGTATCCAGCACCATCTTGAAACGGGGTTCCAGAACAGCTCTGTGCTTTTGCATATGAGCCAGAACGCCGTCAAGGTCCTTGAAATACAGAACGTGACGCAGCATATTCATCTTATCGTAGCCGATCGTCTGGAAGTTATAGCGTTTTTTCAGCAGGGCGAGGTTAGCTTCGGAAGCTGCCATGGCCGCAACGCCGGCACCGGGGAAGGTGATTTTGGAAGTAGAGCAGAATTCCAGAACCATATCTTCATTGCCTGTTTTTTTCAGTTCGTCAAAAATATTCAGAAGAGAATCAGGTGTATCGTTGATATCGTGAATAATGTAAGCATTATCCCACATAATGCGGAAGTCCTTGGCAGCAGGCTTCAGAGCTGCAAAGCGTTTGACGGTTTCGTCAGAGTAGGTGATACCCTGAGGGTTGGAATACTTCGGCACACACCAGATACCTTTGATAGAGGAATCAGAGGATACCAGTTGTTCAATCATATCCATATCAGGACCGTTTTCCGTCATGGGAACGGTGATCATTTCGATTCCGAAATACTGTGTAACGCCGAAATGTCTGTCATAGCCGGGGGCAGGACAAAGGAACTTGATTTTTCCCTGCTGATTCCAGGATTTTTCGCCGCTGCAGCCCTGTTCCATCAGACAGGCAATAGTATCAAACATCATATTCAGGCTGGAGTTGCCTCCGACAAAAACGTTCTTTTTGTCAACACCGAGAATATCAGCAAAGAGCTGCTTGGCGCAGTCGATACCGTCAAGATTGCCATAATTTCTGATATCAGGGCAATCCGGTGTGACAAAGCAGGTTTTGTCATTGAGAACGCTGAGCATATCGTTGGAAACATCGAGCTGAGCTGCGCCCGGTTTTCCTCTTGCCATGTTCAGAGAAAGACCCTGAGCCTTATAGGCCGCATAGGTTTCAGAGAGCTTTTTGTATTCCTCAGCAAGAGCGGTTTTGTCCATAGATGAATAATTCTGCATGATAAGTTCCTCCTGGATAAAAATTCAATTCGGTGATGCAAAAACTTGCAAAATACTTCATTATTCTAATATATAAACCCGATAAATGCAAGTGTATTTTGCGAATCTTGCAAAAATCTGTATTTTAACAAAAAACTTTATCATATAAGTTGTTTTTTTGGATTCTTTTGCAGAGCGGTTGTTCAAGAGAGGCTGAAACAGCCCCGGATAAACAGAATGGCATCAACATAGCTGACGCAGAAGAACAGGCACAATAGAACAGCCGTAAAAGGTCTGTAGGCATATTCAACGGTAACAGAAAGATTCGCACGGTTCAGCCGTGAAAAATACGAATAGAAAGGTGAGCTGCGGATTAGCTGCGGAAGAATCATCTGAAATAATGATGGTAAAATATGATGGCAAAAGACAAAATATAATGCAAAACCAGATGATAAACGATTTGATATAACCTGATGAAAAAAATATAATGAAAAAGCTTACCTGCCGGAACAGACCGGCTGCAAAGGAACTGACGGTCAGATTTCATTCCGGACATCGGCTGTCAAAAATCATCAGTGAATGCTTTGGTGCGAAAGCGGTGGTGGTAAATACCATCGGGAAACGACTTTTCGGAAAACGACTTGATCGGAATATGAAAAGGAAAAAATAAATATATATTAAGGTACAGATTTTCCGAAAAAGGGGAGGAATGAATTTGTCGTACAGAAAAAGATATTCATTTGCAAGACGAATCAGAACATTCTGCAGCATAATGATCCTGCTGTCAGTTCTGCTGCTATGCGGTTGTATTCCGGCGCCGCCCGAAACACCGCAGGAAGAAATGATCCGGCATCACTGGAGAGCCGAAACAGGAGAGGGAGAGCTGTCTTTTGAAGAAAACACGTTTACCATGATCCTAAAGCAGGACAAAAGTTCTTTTACGTTAAAAGGAGAGTATCTGTTATCAGAGGAACAGCTTACCATATTGTCAGACAATTGCGGCGTCATGACTATGAGCTTCAGGATAGCAGACAATAAGCTGTATCTGAATTATTCAGGTAAGGAATGTATATTTGTAAAGGCTGATGACTTTACGGAAGGCGAGAGTGTTACAGACAGTGAAGCAGGTTAAAAAGCTTCGAATTGTGCAATATTGCTGAATTAAGCGTTACAAATTTGTAATATATGAAATGGTAAAAAACAAAAAATGCCGTTTGCAAGCAGTAAAAAAAATGATATAATAATCACTGTATAACAGCAGTGTTGTGTCTTCGTGCATGACAAATTTCCCTGCTGAATAAAACAAAGGAGAAGATATTCTATGAATGCAAAGAAACTCACAAAGCGCATCATAGCCTCCGTTGTTTCCATGATGCTGGTATTAAGCTGTTTTGTACTGCCTTCCGTAATGGTCAGCGCAGCCAACGAAACAACCGTTAATATCCACTATCTGCGTGATGACGGCGATTATAGTGCGTGGGATGTCTGGGCATGGTCAGACGGTCTTGAAGGCGCAGGTTACAGCTTTACCGACAACGGCGACGCTAAAGGCGCTGTAACAACTGTAACCATTACACAGGCTACTCCCAGACTGGGCTTCATCATTAGAAGACCCAGTGATTGGAAAAAGGATCCTGACGGTAACCGCTATGTTGAGCTTACTGGAGTCAAATCAGGTACAGTAGATGTTTACTGTGTGGCAGGCTCAGCTCTTGAAGATTATACCGTAAACTATGACAATGCAGTATTGGTTCTCAGGGTAAAAGAGGCTGTTGCCGAGTCAAAAACAAAGGTTGCTATCAAATTTACGTCAGCTCCCAAAAATGAGGACGACATAACCGCTGCTGATTTTACTATCAAGTCGGCATCAGGCACAGAGGTGGCTATCGCCTCTTATTCAAGAGTTTCCGACACAGATGCGACTCTTGAGCTTTCCGAGCCTCTTGACTATTTAAAGGGATACACCATTAAGTTCCGTGACGCAGAGCTTAAAATCACTCTGCCGGATTATTTCTCCAGCAAAGAGTTTGAGGATGAGTTTACGTACACAGGCGATGATCTTGGTGTCACCATTAACGGCGACAATGACGCAAGCTTCCGCGTATGGGCTCCTACGGCTGAAAAAGTAGAGCTTAATTTCTACAATGAAGGCGTTGGCGGTACAGCCGAGGTTGTTCAGATGGACAAGGATGTAAACGGCACATGGGTTGCCAGAGTAACGTCTCTTGACAGCGGCAACGTTATTGGCAAGTATTACACCTATACAGCTTACTTTGGAAGCACGGTAAACAAGGACATCGTTGACCCCTATGCAAGAACAACAGGCGTTAACGGTAAGAGAGGCATGGTTCTTGCTCTTGAAACTACCAACCCCAGCGGCTGGGACTCAGACAAGAGACATACCTACAAGAACGTAACAGACATGGAGATCTATGAGCTTCATGTAAGAGATTTCTCTATCGCAGAAAACAGCGGTATCACAAACAAGGGCAAGTATCTTGCCTTTACAGAGACTGGAACAACAACTCCCGACGGTATTGCTACCGGTATCGACCACCTTAAGGATCTTGGC
Organism: Acutalibacteraceae bacterium; assembly: GCA_045221175.1. GTDB lineage: Bacteria > Bacillota > Clostridia > Oscillospirales > Acutalibacteraceae > UBA1213. The sequence continues at coordinate 14,947 of JBGUWM010000210.1, forward strand.
ATTACATCGGTTCATCTCCTTCCCGTATATGATTACGGTTCGGTAGACGAAACAAAGCTTGACAAGGCTCAGTTCAACTGGGGTTATGACCCTGTAAACTACAACACTCCCGAGGGCTCATACTCAACAGATCCCTATCACGGCGAAGTTAGAGTAAGTGAGTTCAAGCAGATGGTTAAGGCTCTCCATGATGCAGGTATCGGCGTTATCATGGACGTTGTTTATAACCATACATACAATACACAGTATTGCTTTAATCAGCTCGTTCCCGATTATTTCTACAGAGCAGGCCAGAATACATCAGGCTGCGGCAACGACGTTGCTTCCGAGCGTTCAATGGTAAGCAAGTTTATCGTTGACTCTGTTAAATATTGGGCAGAGGAATATCACCTTGACGGCTTCCGTTTTGACCTGATGGGTATCCTCGACGTAGACACCATGAACGGTGTTCGTGCAGCTCTGAACGAAATTGATCCTTCCATCGTCGTTTACGGTGAAGGCTGGAACATGGGTTCAAAGCCCACAAAGAACGTTAAGATGGCAAATTTCCTTAACGCAGCAGAAACTCCCGGTATTGCTTACTTCAGCGATACGATCCGTGACATGATCAAGGGCAGCGTATTTGACGGTCTTGAAAAGGGTTACGTAAACGGAGATTCCAAGCACGCAAAGGCTATTATTAATACTGTTCAGTATACAAAGAAATGGTGTCCTTCTCCCACACAGATCATTAACTATGCAGACTGTCACGACAACCTTACTCTCTGGGACAAGATCCGTACCTCTAACAATGCAGACACCGAAGCGGATCAGATTCGTCAGAACAATCTGGCAGCTCTTATTGTTCAGACAGCACAGGGTGTTCCTTTTATGATGAGCGGTGAGGAATTTCTTAGAAGCAAGCCGTTGCTGGATAAAAACGGTAATCAGATTTATGTAGCTGAAGGTGAAACAGATACTAAATATTTTGGTTCTTCAGACAAACCGTTTGTCAATAATACGGGCGCACCGGTTCCTGTTTATCAGCACAACAGCTACGCTTCTCCTGATTATGTAAACGAGCTTGATTATTCAAGAGTGGGTACATACGCAGATGTTTACAATTACTATAAGGGTCTTATCGCATTCCGTAAGGCTCATCCGGCACTCAGGATGACTTCTGCTGATTCTGTTGAATCACGTTTTGAAACTCTTGTTTCAGACACAAAGACAGGTCTTGCAGCTTATACTATCACAGGCGGCGTTGACGGCGAAGGCGCAGAAAAGATTCTCGTTGCTTATAACCCCAACACCGAAGCTCAGACTGTTGAACTTCCTGAAGGTGAATGGACAGTATATGTAAACGGCGATCAGGCAGGAACAAAGGCTATTGAAACTGTTTCCGGTACAGTTGAAGTAGCAAGAATCTCAGGTATGGTTCTTACTCAGGGATATGTTGAGCCTGCTGAAAGTCAGTTCTCCATCATCGGCAGCATGACCGATTGGACAGGCGATATTGCTATGGAAGAAGTACAGCCCGGTATCTTTGAAGGTACCTTTACAGTAGAAGCAGGCACACATCAGTTCAAGGTCAGAAAGGACGCATCCTGGGATCTGAGCTGGGGTGTTTACGAGGCTGAATTTGACAGAACTCAGAACAGCCAGACAAACATCGAGATTACAGTAGAAGGTACTACAACCGTTACTGTAAGACTGGACACAACAGGTGATGACATTGAGCTGTGGCCTGTCAGCTACAAGCTGAACGACGGTGAGTTCATCTACACAGGCAAGCCCGGTGAGGACTCAAAGCCTGACGAGTCAAAGCCCGATGAATCCAAGCCTGCTGATGAATCCAAGCCTGCTCAGGAGAGCACTCCGGATTCTTCCAAGACAACGCCTTCTCAGCCTTCCGAGAACGTTAAGACAGGTGATACTGCAAACATGGTAATCCTGCTTGTAGTTCTGCTGATGGCTGGCGGTGCACTGGCAACAGTAGCCGTAAAAAGAAGCGCTAAGAAGAGCAAGTAAGTTTTGAAATCTCTGCGGCAGCAGTGCAAAGCACAATAACCGCAAAACTCCCCAAAACACAATGTTTTGGGGAGTTATTTTTTGTCTAATCGCAGAAATTCCGGAAATTGTCGGATAGTATTGTATGAAAAAATAAAATATGTTATAATACAGTTTGGCGTTCAGGGTGAACAGACCCTGATACTATTCTCTTCTGATCAGCAGTAAAAAAGATTGTTTCAGTTATGTCTATCCTTGTGTGTTGAGAAGCAAGACTGCTCCTGCAGCTTCATCGCATCAGGAAGGAATGTTCTTTGAGTATCGGCATGGTTCTGTGTGAACACAGCAATAACCGATTGATTGTGACAGTGAAAACAGTTGATGACGTTAAACTGTATAAGGCTTGAGACAGAGAAGGAAAACAGACTGAGGCAGTCTTTTGTATGTCAGTTTGGAGAGAATCGTATGGAATGAGCTTTGCAGAATAGTGACCGGTCAGAAAGCATTGTAAGAGAAGCATCGAAGATGAATGATGGAAGTCCGGCTCCGGTATAACCAATCACCGATGTTCCCCGCCTCTTAGGCGGCGGGTGCCATTCGGGGTTTCAGTGGGGGTTATAATCCCCCACTGAAACCCCGAGGAGC
>JBGUWM010000211.1:0-3703 GCA_045221175.1 Acutalibacteraceae bacterium
CAGTACGATGACGGCTACGGTCAGCAGAATCAGTATGCCGAGCAGTACGATGACGGCTACGGTCAGCAGAATCAGTATGCCGGACAGTACGATGACGGCTACGGTCAGCAGAATCAGTATGCCGAACAGTATGCAGAGTCGCAGCAGTATCAGCAGCCTGAACAGTACGCAGAGCCGCAGCAGTATCAGCAGCCTGAACAGTACACAGAGCCGCAGCAGTATCAGCAGCCTGAACAGTACACAGAGCCGAAGCAGAACAAAGCTGAAGCACCTGCTAAACTGAGTCTTGAAAAAACACCTGAGCCTGAACCGACTCATGAACCTGCTCCGTCAACAGCAGCTCAGGCTGAGACACAGCCCGAAGCTGTACCGGAGCCTGAACCGGAAGAACCACCGGAACCGAAAGTGAATCCTCATGAAGATTCCAAAAACTTTGTGTTTGAAAAGAAGAATCCTGATGAAGACGAAGACGCCGGAAAAGAACCCGAATCCTTCGGCGGTATCAAAAAGGTCTTAAAATTATTCACAAACACCCGGGATTTTACAAATGACTATGATCCGAATGATGCGGCAAAGTCCAAGGGTCCCTGCATTGTCGCTATGCTGGGAATTACGTTCTGGGTGCCGCTGCTCATCAAAAAGGATTCCATGTTCTCCCGCTTTTATGTAAACCAAGGACTGCTGTTCTTACTGTTTAACATTCCGTTCACCATTCTGTATATGATTTTCAGCGGAATTGTCGGCGTAGCCTGCTCTCAGGAAGCCTCTTATGCCGGCGCAAGTTCCGGACTCAGCTTCATGGGCTGGATCATGGATATTATTTTGTTTGCCATCTGTTATGCCCTTCCGATTTTCGTGTTTATCCTCAGCATTAAAGCCATTCGGTCAGGCAAAGCCAAGGAAATCCCTTTTATCGGCTTTTTGCGGCTGATCCGGTAACAAACATACCACCGTTTCATATTACAAACGCAGCTGTCTGCTTTTCGGAGCAGACAGCTTTTATTGTGTAACGCCCCCGACTAAGCGCTGGGTTCAAAAAGGCTTTAGCTATAAGTAGGGAATAAATAACGCCTGCGTTATAAGAAGTTTGGTCTGCCAACCAACATAAGAATAACGAGAAGATATCGTCGTGGCAAAAGACGATATAAGCAGATAAGCACATTTCCATCCGTTTACAGGAGAAAAGCATAAGAAATAATAACCGCCTTTTAGGAGTTGCTGAGAATGAAATGCGGTTGCAGATTTTTCTCAGCCCTCTTAAGAAACAACGTCCGTATCAAGCACTTATAGGGCTTTCACAAATCAGCCGTTTAACGGTGGTTTGATATTACCCAAAAACAGATAACAATCCTTCCCACCATTCTATCAGCCAGAATTTCACCTCGTATTTTTCTCCTGCGCTGACAATCTCTTCTTCGCCCTCGCTGATGACACCGGTCAGTTCGTTTCCGCTGGCAGAAGGCAGACACAGAGCCGGATACAACACACACCACCAATTATGTCCCTGTCCGCTGCCGATGACAATACGCAGCGCATCATACTGTCCTGCCGGCAGCGTAATCTGATCGTACACTCTGGTAGTAAAGGGCATTTTGGTTACATATACCGTTACAGGATAATCATATCCCTGTTCTTTTACCACCGACTGTGCAACGGCAGTTATCTCTTTAATATTTGCCTTTGCCGTGCGGATACTTTCCTCCTTGCTGTCACAATTTCTGAACAGCTCCTCTGTGTAGCCCAGCACACGATCTCTCACGGTCAGTTTGAGCCGCTGGTCTTCATCACTGTCGGAATTGGCAAGAATATGCAGCCGGAACACCTCCTGCCGGATATCCTCACAAGCCCCGTAAAAGCCCGTCATGGACAGCAGACACGACAGTATCACCGAGCAAACAACAGCTTTTAATAAGTATTTCATCATCGCTATGTTCCTTTCGTAATTGATAATGTCAGTATAGCCGAAGAGAGCACTGTCTAAACAACAAAAAGACAAGCAACCGTTTTTTGTTGCTTGTCTTTTACTTCATGATTCTTTTTCCGGTTTTGCCCATACGATTGACGCAGAGCCACCGATATACTGTCTGATTCAAAAACGCCTTAACGATCAGGCAGAGCTTCTTTACCGAGCTTCACACCGGCAGTTGTCACCAAACTATTATTTGATACCCTCCGGGTTTTTGGTCTGGAAGTTCCATGTATCTTCACACATTTTTTCAATACCGTATTCTGCCTTCCAGCCAAGCTCCGTATTGGCCTTGGAAGCGTCGGCATAAAACGCAGGCAGGTCACCCGCCCGTCTGTCACCGATAACGTAGTTCAGCTTTTTGCCGCTGGCTTTTTCGAACGCATGAACAATATCCAGCACGCTGTAACCCACACCGTTTCCGATGTTATAGGCTTCAATACCGGTAGTATCCAGAATCTTGGCGACTGCACAAAGGTGTGCTTTTGCCAGATCAACCACGTGAATGTAGTCACGGATACAGGTGCCGTCTTTTGTATCATAGTCACCGCCGAAAACCGTAAGCTGCGGCAGTCTGCCAATGGCAACACGGGCGATATAGGGCATCAGGTTATTCGGTATTCCGTTGGGATCCTCACCGATCAGACCGCTTTCATGCGCTCCGATCGGATTGAAGTAACGCAGAAGTGAAATACTCCATTCGTTGTCTGCCTGATAAACGTCTCCTAAAATCTGCTCAATGAAATGCTTTGTCCTGCCGTAGGGATTGCTGACATCTCCGGTAATCATATCCTCTTTATACGGAATCGGGTTATTGCCGTAAACCGTAGCGGAAGAGCTGAAAACGATTTTTTTACAGTTGAATTTCTCCATCGTTTCAAACAGCACTACACTGCCGGAAATATTGTTCTCATAATACAGCAGCGGAAGTCTTGCCGATTCTCCCACCGCCTTCAGCCCTGCAAAGTGAATGACAGCGTCTACCTTATTCTCGCCGAATATCTTTTCAAGACCTTCTCTGTCACGGATATCGCATTCATATTTTTTTAGGGATTTGCCGGTAATAGTTTCCACTCTGTTCAGCACTTCGGGTACACTGTTGTAGTAGTTATCAACACATATAACGTCATAACCTGCATTCAAAAGTTCCACACAGGTATGGCTGCCGATATAACCTGCTCCGCCTGTTACAAGAATTGTCATAACTGATTCTCCTTTTTTATCAATCTTATTATTAAATTATACATTGTTTCGTTACGACTTGTCAACAGATACCAATATTTGTCGGCAAAATTCGATTTACGAATTCATTTTTAACCGGACAGATACATGAAGCAAACCCTGAACAGCCCGAACTGCCGGAGCCGGATTTGATTAACGGGGCAGAGATAGACGAAAACCCTTTTCCGGCGAAAAAAAGGGTTCCTTTATCTCACCTGTCGGCTCGGTCGGTGCTTCCGCCTGCTTTCCCGACACCGACGACCGTCGCTGAAACCGCTGAATTTATCTATGGGCATAAACTCTCAGGAGAATGAATGGATATGCCCGCATCTGTCAGTTTTTCAGCATGGCTCTCCGTAAGGCTGTCAGCACAATTTAACTCGGAGCAAAGCCCGATGTAAGCTCGCTTAACATCGACTGCGACGAGGCAACCTCACCGCAGGAGCTTTAGCTCCTCGGGGTTTCAGTGGGGGATTATAACCCCCACTGAAAGTCCGAATGGCACCCGCCGCCTAA
>JBGUWM010000212.1:0-3352 GCA_045221175.1 Acutalibacteraceae bacterium
CGAACGAGAGCGGATTAGAGAGCGGAGGCACTCCGCCGGTCACGCACCCGGCAGGCGAGACCCGGGGGACATCGGTGATTGGTTATAATCGAGTAAATAAGAATCTATCTTTCCAATACAAATCGAGCAAGTTCTTCATTGCCGTCTCTTTCTGCTGATCTGACAAGTACGATTTTTCATGATACTCGGTATCTTTTGTGATACTTTCGTTTAACAAGTCACAACATGAAGTTGTATCCAACACAAGTTTTCGGCCATTTTCAAAAGGATCAATGTCAGCTATACTGTAGTTACAGCAAGAGAAAAGCTGAATTTACAAAACTTAAATCAGGAGGAAATCACCATGACTAACATCGAAAAGGCTTTGGCATTGATCAACACATTCGCAACTACCGATACTGAGAAAGCCGCTTCTTTACTCGCTGAGGGTTATATTCAGCACAATCTCGCATTCGGCACCGGAAGAGACGCATTTGTCGGTGCGGTTCAGGCACTCGGAGCTGCTCCCGTAAAAACCACCGTCAACAACATCCGCGCGTTCGAGGACGGCGATAAGGTATTCCTGCAGACCGTTTATAACTTCGCTGGTGCAGGCGAACAGGTCGCATTTGATATCTTCCGCTTTGACGAGGACGGCAAGATCGCTGAACATTGGGACAACTTGGCTGATAAAGCAGTACCGAATCCCTCCCGTCACACGCAGATCGACGGCACTATGGAGAAGAAGGATGTGGACAAGGAAGTGACCCGCAAGGTGGTTTCTGCTTTCGTAGGCGACATCCTTCGCGGTGAGAATCCCGACAACATCACCTCTTACTTTGACGGTGACAACTATATCCAGCACAACACCGGTATCGCAGACGGTCTGTCGGGACTCGGCAAGGCGCTTGCGGCTCTCGCTGAGCAGGGTATTCAGATGATCTACAACAAGACCTACATGGTTCTGGCTGACGGTAACTATGGTCTGGCAGTTTCCGAAGGCACCTTCGGTGGCGCACCTACCTCTTACTATGATCTGTTCCGCGTCGAGAACGGCAAGATCGCCGAACACTGGGACGTTATGGAGACGATCGCCGATAAAGAGACTTGGGCAAACGAGAACGGTAAGTTCTGATTACGGTCCTTATATAACAAAGCGTGAGGCAGTTACCTCACGCTTTTGTGTTATCTATGATATGCTGCATAAACTTCTTTACAGTAGGACTCAATCTGTCATAATCCATGAAGATGAAGGCGATCGAATAGGTCAGCGTTTCGTCATCAAAGGGAATTACGCGAATGTTTTGGAACAGCATTTTTGCACCGCTGTTCTCAGGTGAGATAAACACACCCTTTCCTCGATTGACCAAATCATAGATCTGCATCACATCGGATGACTCAAACGATTTTTTCAGCGTTACACCGTATCTGCTGCTGAAGTCCCCGATCATATGATGATAGTGTGATTTCTTCTCGACCATCAGCAGATTTTTCCGGTGCAGCTGTGCAAAGTTGACTTTTTCAACCTGTGCTAAAGGATCGTCCTTGTGAACATATAAGCAAAGCGGAACAGTGAGCACGGGCAGGTGCTTGAATCGCATACCGTGACGGTTTTCGGGAAGCGCCAGCAACGCAAAGTGTTTAGAATCCTCTTTGATATAGTCATCAATGTCCATATCCGGCATTTCCATACGATTCAGCGTAATGTTGGGATACAGTTCTTCGAATTCAAACAGAAGCTCGGTATCCAGAATACGAAAGATAAACGGAGCACAGGCAAAGCTGAGCGTCTGCGGACGGTTGGATAACGCAGCAAAGACCTCGTCCTCAGTATGGCGGAATCGCTCTACAATGGGACTGAATTTGTGATACAGCAATTTGCCCTCCTCCGTCAGCACACTACCCTTCACTGTACGCTCAAACAGATTGCAGGAAAGCTCCGCTTCCAGATTCTTCATACAACGGCTGAGCGCTTGCTGAGAGATAAACAGGTTTTCGGCAGCTTTGGAAATACTTTTGTGTTTCGCTGTTTCTACAAAGTATTCGATATGCTTGAACTCCATACGATCACCTCATTGTTTTATATGGTCATTATACCACAAATTTAAATTGTAGCAAGACAAACGCGAAGATTTATGTTATGATATCAAAAAGGAGAGATGAAAATGACCGTTCAGCAGTACCTTAGTTATATTGTAAACGATATCCACCGCACAATCGTAGCCACTGTGGATGATAAGGGCTTGCCCGTAACCTGTGCGATCGATATGATGGATGCCGATGAGAACAGTTTGTATTTTCTGACAGCGAAAGGTAAAAGCTTTTATGACAGGCTGACCAAAAGAGAATTCCTCGCTTTCACCGCGATGAAGGGCGAAGACACCATGACGAGTGTCGCTGTTTCCGTAAGAGGAAAAGTGTGCGAGCTTGGATTTGACAAGATACCGGAGCTGTTTGAGAAGAATCCGTATATGAAAGAGATCTATCCGACTGAGGAAAGCCGGCGCGCCTTGACTGTGTTCCAAATCTATGGGGGCAACGGCGAGTGGTTTGATCTCAGCAAGAAGCCGATCGAACGAGCGTCGTTTGCTTTCGGTAAAGCCGAAGAATCTCCCGAGGGCTATGCGATCACTGACGCCTGTATCGGATGCTCAAGCTGTTTGGACGTCTGTCCGCAAAACTGTATCGTATCCGACAGCATCCCATATGTGATCGAGCAAGAGCACTGTCTTCACTGCGGTAACTGCCATACCGTTTGTCCTGTCGATGCAGTGATAAAGCAGTAATGAAATAATGAATCCTATTAGATTTCACAAAAAAGAATCATCCAGCACAACTTCATAGAGAGTTAAAAACAAAGTTTGAGTTCCCGGATTATTATGGCGAAAATTGGGATGCTCTTTGGGATTGCTTGGATGGCTGGAATGAAAATGTACGTAGCAATTTGCACAATGCTATTTTTCTGGTGGAGATAAGCTTCCTTTCTTCTGCAGGAAATCAAATACCCTGTCTTGGGAGCGACACCTCCTGTCAGAAGTCGCGCCTACGCTCTCCTTCGAATCCGCTTATCACCACTGCACGGTACAAATAATAAAGACGGTAGGTATCTTACGATACCTACCGTCTTTATCAATGGTGGAGATAAGCGGATTCGAACCGCTGACCTCTTGAATGCGAACCAAGCGCTCTTCTGAGTCACGCGCTTACGCACCCCCATAGCTGTTCCTTTCCGCCTGTAAAAAAGAAAAGCGGGATGCCGAGCAGTCCGAGAAAGGCTGACCAGAAAATCCTGCCGTCCGGCAGGTTGATATACGCCGACAGATAGCCCTCCATCCCGCCTTTTGAAGCGTCGTGCATTCCCCAGCCGAGGAGC
>JBGUWM010000213.1:0-2608 GCA_045221175.1 Acutalibacteraceae bacterium
TGATAAGCGTCTCGACCGCTTCATCTGTCCAAACGGTTTTTGCTCGCCCACGCTTTTTCTTTGGCTCAAACACTGCCTTCTGTTCCGGTTCTGTGACAGGCTCTTGTGTTTGCTTCTGCGGCGGCTCATCTTCCGCTGCTGTTTCCGCTGTCTGTGTTTGTGACTTTTCTTCCTGTTCGCTATCCGTATCATTAACACCAAAATACATTCTGAACAGGCAGTCATACAGATCATCTGAGATATTCGGGCTGTTTTTCAACACTTCAAACTTCACGTCATCGGTGCAGAAGCTCAGACTTTTCAAGCGGTCTGACCGTACCGGCAGCGGATCTGCAGCACGGGTGGCCACAAAAACAATTGTTCTCTTTTCCTGCCGGTTCAGTTTTTTTGCTGACTTTTTAGGCTGTATAATGGCATTCATTCTTCTTCGTCCTCTCTGTCCCAGCGGCTTTCACAGTCCGCTATCTGTTTATCCGCCCACTTCTCCAGCGGTCTGATCGTTCTGAACAGCACCGTCATAATGCCGTGTCCCACCAACATCATGCCGATGAATGCTGCGGGAACGATCAGCAGCCAGACAATCAGTTTACTTACTTCTTCCGTCATTTTATCCTCCTCCGTTTTTAACTTAAATCAAACAGCTTTACTAATTCCGAATCAGGGTTCCGGGCAATAATAGATCTTACGGCTTCTGTCAGACGCTGGCTGAGTGTCGCTTCAAAACGATCTGTTATTGAATCGTCATGAAAGACAGTTTCTTCACTGTCTCGATATTCGCATTCGTGATATAATTCATCACCGAAGAATATTCTGCCGGTTGAAACGGGTTTTGTCTGCTTATTACTTTTCTTTGCTGCCATACTAACAACTCCTTTCGCTCATAATTATGTATCAGCGCTTTGGTTTAGATATCTTTTGTCTGCATATCGGGCAGACATAGCTTTTTCCATCCGCGTTTTTTACCGACACGTTCCACTTTTTACCGCATTCACAGCAGGTGCGGTAACGGTATTCATTCATGTTGTCTCACTCCACCCAATACTTATCAGGAAGATCCCTGACAAGTACGTCAAATTCTTTTTCAGCACTCCGGCACTTGCCGTAATCATCACAAAACATATCGGCGTGTGTTTGTTCAATTGTCTTTATAACCTGCAAGACGGAAATGTTTGCGTCACGGAAGATGTCAATTGTTGCTTTCAAATACTCGTATTTTAGTTCAATGTTCTGAAACGACAACACGATTCCAAGCACCTGTCCTATGGCTCCCAGCATTTCCGCTTTGGTCTTTCGCAAGATTCGCTTTCCTGCTTCGGTAGTTGCTAAGTGTGTTTCATACGAGGTAAGGCTGTAGTAATCTTCCTCATAATCATCAAACCCAACTGCATTGTAACGATTGCCGATAAGTGCCACAGTGCAGTCATCAAACTCTCTTGCCGGATCATTTCCATAATAGAATTGTTCTCTCAGGCATTCTTGCAACCGATATGCTTCTCCCTCAATTTCTGTAAATGCCATTCTGAACTCATAGGCATCTTCTTCGCTGCCGTCAAAAGCGTTTACAAGAGTCTCATCATCGTCAAACGCCCAGTGTATCTCGCCGCACACTTCCTGTATTTCGTCCAGCTTTTCTGTGATGGCAAAATAGCCTAAATCCATCAAAGCAGGCCTTTTGTAACGAAGATTTCTGCATTTTTCTGCTTTGCTTTTCTTAAGGTTCATGTTTATTAGTCCTTTCAGGTTTCAATCGGTTCAAGCAGATCGTCGGTAGTACACTCAAGCAGTTCCGCAAGCTTCTTAAGCATGACCACATTTGGACGTCTTGCACCGCTTTCCCACTGAGTGATACAGTGGGGAGTAACGCCCAGTGCCTCCGCTATCTGCTTTTGTGTATAGCCCACTTTGAACCTATACTCTTTCAGTGCAATCATTTTCCTCACCCCCTCTACATTTAATTTTTTCAAGTGTTGCTTTTTAGTTCAATTGAAAGTATGTACCAAATTACTCCCCCTCACCATCAACTCTCACTATTGCAGTAGGCTACGCATTGTGATATAATATTGCGTATCGACACAAGAAATGGAGGTGATAACCATGAACATAGCTTACGAATTAGCACTTGTTTACATTCAGAACGGTAACAAAAAGATTTCAGAAATGTCAATTGAAGAGTTCACAAAACTATTTGTTGAAACTTATAATCGCATTAAAGAAATTTTTTCTTCGGATGAAAACAAACTAATAAAAGAACAAATGGAAGCATATCAGAAAGCTACAAGTGACTTTGATAATTCCTGGTCAGTACAGACCTAAGTTCTTGGTAACCTCTCCGGCTCGCACCCGGAGGGGTTATTCTTTTTCGCATTGAAAGATTATCGGCAGTCTTTCAACATTTTCGCTTGCTATTTTCAACAAATTCTTAACAACATCAAATCTGTGTGCATTCTCGGGCAAACTTGACATAACAGCAGCTGTAGCAGCACGCGTAGCCTTATCAATATCATCTTGCATCAATTTGAAGCCATCATTGAATGTTACCATTTCATTTCACTCCTTTCTATTCACTTTCTTCTCCGTCTTTTGCAAAGAGATACGCAAGATCGTACTT
>JBGUWM010000214.1:0-3805 GCA_045221175.1 Acutalibacteraceae bacterium
AGCCGACAGGCGAGACTGCGCGGGTGTCCGGTGGACACCGCTGCGCAGCAGCAGCGCCGACCGAGCCGACAGGCGAGACTGCTGTCAGCTATGCTGACTGAGGGAGAAGACAAGCTGACTGATGAATCGGATGGCGGAACTTATGCAAAGCTGATGGCACGACATCGCCGTGACGGATGAGGTGAACATCACCTATGCAGACCAAAGTAGTATTGATGGGATATTTAGTATATACATCAGTGTAACAAAATATTATTGCCGGACGCATCAAGACGATACCCGGATTTTTTACAACCCGAACTTGTTTTTTCCGGAAGAGTGTAATATAATATAGAATGTTCAAAAACATGAATGACAAAACGAAAGGAAGAGAATAATGGATTATAGAAAAGAATCCCTTAAAAAGCATTATGAATGGCAGGGTAAGATCGAGGTCGTTTCAAGAGCGCCCATCACCAACTCCGAGGAGCTTTCCCTGGCCTATACTCCCGGCGTTGCCGAGCCCTGTATGGCTATCCACGAGGATTATGAAAAGTCATTCCAGCTCACCCGCCGCAGCAACCTTGTTGCAGTTGTGACGGACGGTACGGCCGTTCTTGGTCTCGGAGACATCGGTCCCGAAGCCGGTATGCCCGTTATGGAGGGCAAGTGCGCCCTGTTCAAGGAGTTCGGAGATGTTGACGCATTTCCTCTGTGCGTCCGTTCAAAGGATGTTGACGAGATAGTAAGGACCATCTATCTTGTTTCAGGCAGCTTTGGCGGCATCAATCTTGAGGACATTTCCGCCCCCAGGTGCTTTGAGATAGAGAGAAGGCTCAAGGAGCTGTGTGATATCCCTGTTTTCCACGATGACCAGCACGGCACCGCAGTTGTCGTTGCGGCGGCTCTTATCAACGCTCTCCGTCTTGTAAAGAAGGAAATGAAGGACATAAAGGTAGTTATCAACGGCGCAGGCTCCGCAGGCATTGCCATAGCAAAGCATATCATGAACCTCGGCGTCGAAAAGCTTGTACTCTGTGACAGCGTTGGAATAATCTGTGAGGGCGACCCCAGACTCAACAGCGAAAAAGCCGCAATGGCGCAGATCACCAACTGTGAGAAGCTCACCGGAAAGCTGGCGGACGCAATGAAGGGCGCAGATGTGTTTATCGGCGTTTCCGCTCCCAATATCGTATCCGAAGAGATGGTTCAGAGCATGAACCGTGACGCCATCGTTCTTGCCATGTCAAACCCCACTCCCGAGATCATGCCCGACCTTGCGATCAAGGCAGGCGCAAGGATCGTAGGCACCGGACGTTCAGATTTCCCCAACCAGATAAACAACGTGCTCTGCTTCCCGGGCATCTTCAGAGGCGCTCTGGACTGCCGCGCAAAGGAGATCAACGAGGCCATGAAGGTTGCCGCATCCTATGCCATCGCTTCACTGGTGGACGACTCCGAACTGAAAGAGGACTACATCATCCCCTTTGCCTTTGACAAGCGTGTCGGAAAAACGGTTGCCGAAGCCGTTATCAAGGCCGCAAGAGAAAGCGGCGCAGCTCAGGCATAACTGCAGCTTTACAAAGCCGTATTTCGCTCAGGACAGTTACTTGGGGAAAACCCTTTTCCGGCGGAAAAAGGGTTACTCCCCAACCCCCTTTCCCAAAACCGCTGACTTTGTGAAAGTATATGACAAAAATACTGAAAATGCAGAGAGCGGCGGGTTATACCAATATCAGACAGAAAGAGCGATATCACGCAAAGATTGTATTATTCCCGCCCCAGTCATATAAAATATGCTGACTCTGATAAAACCGTAATCGCGGTGCGTAACTGCCGGACGCTAATGAATGTGAGTGCACCCCCCATCGGAGGCCCCCAAGGGCACTTGTTTCACCGCGCTCGGCGGTCGCTCAGCCTCGGGCGGTGCCTTTTCCAATCAAAAGTGTCAGCTTTTAATCGGAAAACAGTACGAGAAGCCGGATCGAAAAAGGGTTTAACATGATGTACAGCAGCAGCATGGGAAAGCATACAGACCGCCGTAAAAAAACTCCTGAATAACGGATACATCGATTACCGTGACTTACAGGAGAAGGGTAAATAAAAAAGGAATACTATATTACTGAAGCGGGCAGACAAGAGTTCGATGACTGGGTCAATAGCTCTGTTGAATGTTCGGGCATGAAGTATCCCGAACTGTCATAGATCTATTTTATGGGGTTTTCCAGAGAGGAAAACCGTTCAGAGAGCATACGGAAGTACATAACGGAATTGAAAAACAAATATGAGTCGCTGAAGATCATATGCGATGAATCTGATTGTTTTATCAGAACGGAAGAATACGGACGTTTGAGTAAAGAGGCAAAAGATCTTTTATCTGCTTGCTTCCGCTGGTTCGTTCGTGATAAGATGTATTTTTCGATCTAGTGGTATGAAGAACTACTAAAAGAAATGAGGAATAATAATGAATAAGGAAAGAAAGGCGATAATACAGGCAAATAAAGTATCAATAGTTGAAGAACTCAATTTGGGCGGGATTCCGCAAAAGGTGCTGATAGAAGGAAAAAACGAAGATCTTCCTGTTGTTATAACCCTGCACGGAGGTCCCGGAACGCCTGTTCCGTTTTGTGTCGGTGCAAGGGGACTGTTTCCGATGTTTACAGATAATTGTATACTTGTTTGCTGGGATCAATACGGCTGCGGAATAAATAACGCAAAGCTTCCGGAGGATATATCTATAAATGTTTTTGTAAATATGACTGTTGATCTGATAAAGGAAATAAAGGAGAGTTTTCCGAAAAATAAGATCTGGCTTTTCGGGATGTCGTGGGGATCGGTATTATCTGCAATTTCGGCGGAAAGGTTTCCGGAATTGATCGATGGTGTAATAGCATATGGACAGGTGTTGTATAAGCTGATGCAAAGCGATGAAGCATTAGATGCCATTATGAGTTCAAATGCACCCAAAAAGATAAAGGCCCGGGTCAGGGAAGCAGTCGATTCCAAAGACCTTGACCGCAAGACCGCAATGGAGCTTAGCAGCGCTATACGAAAGTATACATACGGATATACTAATCCCAATGAGCCGAAAGTCGATATAGGAAAAATGATCCGCGGCATAATGGCAAGTCCCGATTATAAATTCAAAGACTTTAAGGCGATCGTGATGAACGGCTATATGAAAAATACAAGTCTGATAACAGAATTATCTAAAATAGACTTGAGGGACACGCTTAAAAGCATAACAGTTCCGTATAATATTATTCAGGGAGATACAGATATTGTAACTTGTACAAACAGTATCAGATCTTTTGTTGAAGAAGCAAAAAATCCTTATCTTACTTGCAATGTTATATCTGACAGCGCTCATATTCCCGGAATGAACGGAATGCAGGCTGTACTGGAAGAAATACTCAGACTGAAAAATAATAACGACTGACGGCATACCGCAAAGATTATAAGATTTAATGAAGATCGTTTATATGCCTTTGAATTCATCTTTTTATATAATTATGATACTATTACAAACTGTTCAATTACGGGAAACCGTGTTTTGAGCGAAACACTAAAATAATCAGCCTGTAAACCGGGGGATATGTTTTCCCGGCTTACAGGCTTTTCTGAAATGACTATAAAATCCTTAATAAATTCATCACGTTAGTTGGCTTCTTTGCTTATCGTATGTGATCTTGTTTGGTAAGTATACACAACTTCTAATCAAGAAAATTATCCGGTTATCTCATACTTAACTCCCATTAAAAGCAGACACAGTCTGCTTTTAATAGCGCGTCAGCGCGTCGGAGTTTGCATGAGACGTCATCTGTGC
>JBGUWM010000215.1:0-2822 GCA_045221175.1 Acutalibacteraceae bacterium
AATTTTTAGTTTACTGATGATGTTCGCACTTATCTTTTCTCTTGCCGCCTGCGGCACACAATCATCAGGCAGTGATACAAAACAGTCCGCAACAAATGCACAATCATCAGCCGATACAACTGATTCCTCAAATTCATCCACCGGCAAAAAGGCGGTTGTCGTCTATTTTTCAGGCTCGGGCAACACAAAGCGCGTCGCAGAGCTGGTCGCCAATGAAACCGGCTCCGAGCTGTTTGAGCTTGTACCGACAACCCCTTACACCGATGACGATCTGAACTGGCGTGACGAGAACAGCAGAGTTCAAAAAGAGCATAACGATCCTTCGCTTCAAAATATTGAACTCACATCAACTGCTGTTCCCGATTGGGAAAGCTATGACACCGTCCTGTTCGGCTATCCTCTCTGGTGGCGCGAAGCGGCGTGGCCTGTCAACAGCTTTGTCAAAGGTAACGACTTCTCCGGCAAAACAATCATTCCGTTCTGCACATCTACCAGCGACGGTATCGGCGACAGCGGCAGCAAGCTCGCTCAGATGGCGGGAACAGGTACATGGCAGGCTGGCATGCGCTTCCCCGAAAACGATGACGAGAGTTCCATCAGAGAATGGGCAAAGTCATTGAATCTTAAATAATTAACAACAGCTTGATGACTTTATCTGAAATCATCAGGCTGTACTTATATGTAAATCAATTCTGATTTTATTATCTCTTGCGCTCTGTTGCGGGTAGCTTAATCAGTATAAACGAAGATGCTTGAGAAATCGAATGTGCGGATTGATTTATGCGAAAATAATGGGGTGCGTAAGCGCGTGACTTGGGAGAGCGCTTGGTTCGCATTCAAGAGGTCAGCGGTTCGAATCCGCTTATCTCCACCAGTAAAAGAGGGAGTATCGTGATGATACTCTCTCTTTTCATATCTTATGCTTTGTACTATACTTTTGGAAAACATAATAAAATGCAAAAAGGAAACAGTGACATTATCCTCTTGAATATGACGCCTTGGCATATGCGGCAAAGGCAGAGGCGGACAATAACGAACGGCCGGCGTTTGAGCCGCTCAGCGTTGACCTGACGCAGTACAAGACCATATTCATCGGCTATCCGATGTGGGGGTACACTTTCCCGATGATTATTTACACGCTTTTTGACGAGCTTGATTTTTCGGGCAAGACGATCATTCCGTTCAACACGCATATGGGATCCTCGGGCGGCGGTACCTACCGCACGATTGAAGAGCTTGAGCCGAAAGCAACCGTCCTCAAAGGCTTGCCGGGAAAAATAAATCTCAGTGATGAGGTCAACGAGGCGGTTATGCGCCATGTGATAAAGAATATGCGCAAAACACTCAAAGCTCCCGATGGTAAATATGTCCGCTCCGAACTGATCCGGGCGGCAGCGATGGGTGAAAACGGTATATTGAAGCTCGGCAAGGTCACGGACTTCCAGTGTCACATGCTGGAGCATCAACTCGGCGCATATACCGACTGCAACCACGGCTTCGGTCTGGCGGTTATTCACCCCGTTCTCTACAGACATATTTACAAAAGCGCAGTCAGCCCTCTGCTCACGGTGCGTTTAACGGAGATTCTTTGATTGGTATCCTTGATTCGAGAAGTGGCGGCAGCTATATCGCACTGCTTGGCGTGGGCGGTGTGTATCACGTCATGATCTGTTCTCTGCGTTTTCTGTTAGTTGATATTCGTTTAGTCATACATTCCGCTAAAGTTCCCAAAAGCTGAGCTGTCCGAATGGCTCCTTCTCTTCAAAGCGGTGCAGATAAGCGAAGATTTCGTCATTATCGTGCATGATCCCGTGTTGCTCACAGGTGTGATGAAACAGCCTCATCAGCTCCCCACTGTGTATACTCGGGACTTCGTAGCGGTTTCCGAATTCCCTGACGTAGCGTTCCTTCAAACCGGGAAAATTCCTGTCGAGCTGACGATAGAAATACTCACGGCTGCCGTCACGAAGCGTCAGCCCCATTCCAAAGCAGACCACGCCGCACACCTGCGCCTCTATACACATCCGAAGAATTGCCTCGATGTTCTCACGGGTATCGTTGATACAGGGCAGGATCGGACACAGCCACACGACGGTGGGAATGCCGTTATTGCGCAAGATTTTCAGCGCTTCGAACCTTTCTTTTGTCGTGCAGACATTCGGCTCGATGATCTTGCACAAACTCTCGTCCGCTGTTGTCAGTGTCATCTGAACAACGGCTTTTGTCTTTTCGTTGATCCGTTTCAGGATCTCCAGATCCCTGAGTACACGGTCGGATTTGGTTTGAAGTGCGACGCCGCAGCCGTATTTTTCGATGATGAACAATGCTTTTCGCATATATTCCAGACGCAGCTCCAACGGCATATACGGATCGCTCATGGAGCCCGTGCCGATCATACAGCGTTTCCTCTTGCGACGCAATGCGTCTTCCAGCAATTCGAGGGCATTTTCTTTGACCTCGATATCCTCAAAAGAGTGGTCCATCTGATAACAACTGCTTCTTGAATCGCAGTAAATGCAACCGTGCGTGCAGCCCCGATAAAGATTCATTCCGTTTTGAGAGGATAAGATCCCCTTCGCTTTCACATAATGCACAGCGTTCCCTCCGCACTATCAATTTGCTATTATCATAACAGAAAACTGATATGAGGTAAACAAAGAAAATGGAATTTAAAGTTTCTTCCGATTTCTGATCAAAATCTATTTGCACATATATCACAGCGCCCCGATTGCCACCTTTTTTTAACTCGGAGCAAAGCCCGATGTAAGCTCGCTTAACATCGGCTGCATTGATCCAACCTCACCGCAGGAGCTTTAGCTCCT
>JBGUWM010000216.1:0-2707 GCA_045221175.1 Acutalibacteraceae bacterium
TCCAATGCCTCATCATCGCTTTCGATTGCCTTTTCAATCTCAGCTTTCAGCTTTATATAGTCCTCTTTGCTCCCCTTTTTGGCGGAGGAAAGCAGGACTTTTTTGATTTTCGGATAGAAAAAGCTGACGATTCCGATGCCGACGATCAAGAAGATAAGCGCGTATTTCATTTACCTTCACCTGTTCCTTTTCTGACAGCCTTGAATAACCGAATCAAACAGATCACACCCAGCGCCTCAAGCGAAACGGAGATGAAGCTGCAAATCAGCATGGTCGTGCTGAACGAGAAAACATGTTTCGGTTCTTCGTCAGCAGGCACTGTAGTTGCGACTGTTGCCGGTGATGTTGTCGCCTGTTCCGTGACAGTAGGCGCTGTTGAAGCCTGCTGACGTGAAATCACGGTCGGCTCCGTTGTCCTCTCGCCCATCACCAGCAGCCGGTGAGAATTGACGCCCTGCGGTGTGCACGTTAGGAGCGTACATAAATCACGCCCGTCGTCCTTCCCGATATGATCGAGCACCTCTTCCGGCAGTACCGTGCGGATCGCGTATATTTTGTAGGACAAGGTACAGCCGTAGGTGTGCAGGTAAAAGCAGTCGCCGGTTTCAAGCTGCTCCAAATCATTGAACATTGTCCGCAGCGTCAGACCGCTGTGTCCCGAAAGAACGCAGTGCGAGCCCATACCGCCGATCGGCAGCGATGTGTTTTCCATGATACCGATTCCCCTGTCGAGCGTCGCGTCGTCGGTTCCCTTGAAAATCGGCAAATAGACGTTGATTTTCGGAATGTCTATGTAGCTGATGACGCTTTCGCTGTCGAGCGCGGTATAAAAGTTGCTTCGTCCGCCGCTGTTGTAGTCCTTCATCTCCTCAACGACTTCATTGCGCTCATCATCGGTCAGTTGAGAAACCTTTTCGCTGTATTCGGCTATCTTCCCGTTGGTTTCCGCCTGGTGTATCATCGGAATCACAACAGGAACAAAACCGACAAACAAGCCTGAGAGAATAAAGATGAGCGGAACGAGGAAACTGATGATTCTTTTCTTCATGTGTGTAGTTCCTTCATTTTAAAATCACATATGTGGTGCAGGATTTGCTGATTGTTTTCCCATCCGCATTGATCTCTGTAACCCTATAGCGGATGTGAACGGTGCTTTTTGCCGGCGTATCCTTGTAAATGATATTATCCATTCCGGCAGAAGCATTGACGTTGAGAATCAAACACTTTTTGGCTTTTCCGCTGCCGCAGATTTTCCATGGCTGCCATTTCTTGCTGCGGTACACGGAATACTCAACCTTGAAGTATCTTTTGGTCAGCGAATCCATTCTGCTATTATAATTCAGCACCCGTATATCCCAGATATTTTTTCCGGATTTTGATTCTTTGGTAATGCTGACGTCAGGTGTTTCAGCCGTTTGGATCCACTTCCAATCTGTTTTTTGCAAACAGTTCCCCTTTGAATCTAAGGAAACGACCTGATAAGCGTAGGTATAATTGGGTTTGTAACTGTTATCATATATCCTCAAATAACCGTCTTTTGAATCGATGTTAGTTTGAACTTTCTTCATAATACTCTTGTTATCGCTGTCAAGACATCTTCTGTACAGGCAATAATAGCTGACATTTGAAGATTTGTTCCACCGAAGATAAATTCCTTTTCCTCCGGAATTTACGTCTATATACTGAATTCGTACAGTTTTTTCGGCAGCTGACGCAGATATTGAAGATACAGGTATCACTGTAAGAATCGTGATAATAACCAATAGAGAAGTTAGTATTCTTTTCACGGTATTTCCCTTCTGATTATAAGTTATATATGGATGCTATAATCCTGTCGCAACATTCCAAGGTGCTTTCCAAGAAACTGTATTGCCATAGCAGGAGGTTGTCACCAGCTTGCCGAAATTCTTATCGACGCCGACAGCTCGATATTCAATTAGCTGCCCCTTTTTAAGTCCGGTCGGGATGTCATAGATAACGGTGTTGGGACAGTTCTGAGGCTGACACACCTTCCACGATGAAAACTTCCCGTTTCGAAGTACACGATATTCAATTCTGCTCATAACTCCGTTTGTCACGGAAAGCCGTATTTTGCAGCCATGCGTTTTGTTATTGATAATGGTGCGCATCAATAGATTCGGAGCAAGCGATACTCTTAACCTGATAGAATTGGAGTAAACCTCTTTGGTGTAACGGACAGAACGAATATAATACGTAACCTCTCTTCCGGGGTAATTGTAAATACTTTTGTCGTAGAACCTGTTTTCAATCGTCGTTCCGACCAATTTGGGAAGCTTATCGCCGCTCATATACCGAAATACGCAGTAATGCATATTCGCCACATCGTGTTCCCAACGAAGATATGCACCCTTGCCCTGCGCATTAACATCCGCGTAAACAATATGGAACGGATAAGAGCCTACATCGGAATCCTCTGTTGCGGCATTCGCCGTCAAAGATACTGTAGCTGCCGAAAGCACAGTTATCACTGCCATTAAAACGGTGATTATTCTTTTTGAAACTTTCACGCAAAATCATTCCTTTCTAAAAAATTTGTCCCACGCCCGAAATCAACTTCCGTGCGTGGGACTTTTACGAGGAGAGTATAGAGAGATATTAAACTTTACTTTGCGTCGTTCTTGCTTTTCTTATGCTTTCTGACAAGCCAAAAAATAGCAAAACCGAGAACACCTACGCCCGCGCCTGC